>CAXTMA010000376.1:0-3817 GCA_964245015.1 uncultured Beijerinckiaceae bacterium
GCCCCTTCGACAGTCAGCTCGCGGAGACGCTGAAGGGCACCACCATGAAAGACGAGCGGGGCAGGCTGGGCAAGGAGCGCGGTGGTCGCACGGTCGCGGCCGATGTTACCCAGAGGGTTATGACGGCCCTGGGAGCCAAGACCTGAGCGGAAGCCGAGACCAAGCCGGAATTAGAGACCTGGGCGGGGTTCAAGACCCGGGTACGTCGGCCGGTGTCGAGGCTACGCCGCAGCCGGTGCGTCATGACCTCCTCCTGGTGGCGCGCGAGCACTGGCCTCGAGTCGCGGCGACCCGCCTTGCGCATCCCAACCTCTCGGATGCTTCGGCGGCGCTGGTCGCACGCTGGGGCAATGCGGGCTGGCCGGTGATCGTCCGGCGCGCGGCACTCGACGAAGCGCCGGGCAGGCTGCCGGTCGGCTTGCCGCAGCCGCCGTTCCTCGGCAAGGCGCGTGTCGCGCTGTCAGTGCCGCAAGGCGTGTCCTGGCGGCGCTTCGACGGCGTGACGCTCGCCGACGTCCGCGACGTCGCGCCGCTCGCATGGCGGCAGGCGATCGACGCGATCGTCTCCCTCGGGCGCACGCTCGGCCTGGTGCCGCACGTGTTCGGCGCCCTGCTGTGGCAAACCTTGACGGGCATGACCTACCTCCACGCCACCTCCGACCTCGACCTGCTGTGGCCGGTCGCGGACTCGGTCGCCCTCGACCCCCTTTTGGATGGCCTCGCTCGGATCGAGGCGGCCGGTCCCGTGAGGATCGATGGTGAGGTGCTGACGACCGCCGGCGGCATCAACTGGCGCGAGCTCGCGGCGACCCGCCGGAGCGGAACCTCGATCGTCATGACCAAGTCTATCGATCGGGTCGGTTTCGTGCCGGTCACCTCGCTCTTCCCGGGGAAGGCCGTGCCGTGCTTCTAGGCGATATTGCCACCCACAACACGCGCGCGTCGTCCAACGCCGAGATCGTCGCCGGACTGGCACGCGCCGCCCTGCTCGACGAGCTGGCGACGTGGCCCAAGCCTGGTCTCGTCAGCCTCATCGACAGCGGCAGCCATCGCGACATGGACGCCGGCACTTTGACGCGCAGCGCCGACGCGATCCACCCCTTTTTCGCCGACCTCGCCCGCGCCGGAGAGAAGCGGGCCGGCATGACCGAACTCCGGCGGATCGGACTCGCGGCAGAGGCCGCGATGATGCGCGCCACCGGCGGCGTCAACGCGCACCGTGGCGCCATCTTCGCGCTTGGCCTGATCTGCGCCGCAGAGGGCGCGCTGGACTACGTGCCATCGCCCGCCGAGGCGCGCGCCCGCGCCGTCCGCACGATGTGGGGCGAGGCGATTCTGCACGCTCCGATCGCAACTCGGAGCCATGGTAGCGTCGCGGCGCGGCGCTTCGGCGTCGGCGGTGCTCGCGCGGAAGCGGCGGCGGGCTTCCCGACCCTGTACGCCGTTGGCCTGCCGGCCCTGCGCGAAGGCCGGCGACTCCGGCCGACGGACGCGGAAGCGGCACGGGTGCATTGCTTCTTCGCGTTGATGGCCGCCATTGACGACACCAATCTGCTGCATCGCGGCGAGCGTGCCGGCCTTTCCTTCGCCAAGGCTGCCGCGTCGTCTTTCTTCGCCTCGGGTGGGGTCGGTGCGCCCTCATGGCGGGAGGCGGCCGAGCGGGTCCACCGCGCCTTCGTCGCCCGCGACCTCAGTCCCGGTGGTTCGGCCGACCTCCTCGCCGCCACCTTGCTCCTCGACGCGCGGGAAACGGTTCGATGAACGCCCTCGCCATCCTCTGTTCGGGTCAGGGACGGCAGAGCCCGGACATGATCGACCTCGTCGCCGACGCGCCAGAGGCGCGAGGCGTCTTCGAGGCCGCCGCCTCGGCGCTCGGCGGCCGCGACCCTCGCGAGGTGGTCGCGGCCGCCGGCAACAAGGTGCTGCACGCCAACGCGACCGCGCAGGTTCTGTGCTGCGCTCAGGCGCTCGCGGTCTGGGCGGTCCTGAAGCCGAAACTCGATAGCCCCTCGTAGTCGCCGGCTACAGCGTCGGCGAGGTCGCCGCCTGGGGCGTTGCCGGCGCGCTCAAGCCTGACGCCGTGTTCGACATTGTGGCTCGCCGCGCCGCGCTGATGGACGAGGCGACCGGCGCGCCCTCCGGCCTGCTCGCCGTTCGCGGGCTGTCGGCCGAGGCGCTCGACCCGCTCTGTCGCGACGCGGGCGTCCACGTTGCCATCCGCAACGCGCCGGATCGCGTCGTCGTGGGCGGTCGGCGGGACGCGCTCGGCAGGGCCGGAAGGGATGCCGAGGCCCGAGGCGCGAGCGTGACGCCGATCCCGGTCGACGTCCCCTCCCACACGCCAATGCTGCGCGGCGCGTCGGACAGGTTCGACGCCGTCCTGCGCGACCTCGGGGGCGTGCGGACGCCGGACGTCCGCCTCCTCAGCGGGATCGAAGGCGCGGCGGTGTTCGATGTCCGCGACGGCCTCGCCAAGCTCGGCGCGCAGGTCTCGCGGACGGTCGACTGGTCGGCCTGCATGGAGGCGTGCCACGCCGCCGGCGCGACGCGCGCCCTGGAACTCGGCCCGGGCGACGCCCTGGCGCGGATGATGGGGGATGTCGTCGGCGAGCGCGACAGCCGCAGCGTCGCCGACTTCCGTTCTCTTGATGGCGTTCTCCGATGGGCAAGGTCTTGAAGACTAGGCCGCGAGGCTCGGCAAACCATCTGCCGCCGATCGTCGGTGGAGCCCAACATCTTTCATCGCAGGAGTAGAAGCATGCCGACCTACGACGCGCCATCCATTCCCGACAAGGTGACCAGCGGCGTCAAGGACCCGGAGATCGCCGCATGGTTGAAGACCGGACCGGTGCTGGGCGCCCACAAGCCCATCCACGAGCAGCGGCGCGAGCACGACGCCTTCATCGACGCCGAGCCGCCGCCGGTCGGCCGCGTCGAGTTCCTCGGCTTGAAGGGGCCACACGGCACTGTGCCGGTGCGGGTCTACCACCCGACGAAACCAGCCACCGGTGGCGCGCTGGTCTACCTGCACGGCGGCGGCTTCGTCGTCGGCTCCCTCGACCAGTTCGAGACCGCCATGCGGCGCCTCTGCGAGGGCAGCGGCGCCCAGGTCTACGCCGTCGATTACAAGCTCGCGCCCGAGTACCAGTGGCCGGTGCAGATCGAGGAAGGCGAGTTCGTGGTCCGCTGGCTGTTCGAGCACGCCGCCCAGCGCGGCGTCGACCCCGCCAGGATCGCGCTCGGCGGCGACTCGGCCGGCGGCAACATGACCTGCACGATCTGCCTGAAGCTCCGCGACGAGGACGGCCCGAAACTCGCCCTGCAGATGCCGCTGTACCCGGAAGCGGCGATGCCTTTCGAGACGGCCGCCGGTGCCGAGAACGTGTCGGGCGGCTACGTCGACACGGCCGGCGTGCTGCTGTTCGTCTGGAGCCTGCTCCCCCAGGGCACCGACTACACGCAACCCTACGTAACGCCGCTAAACGCCGCGAGCCACGCCGACCTACCTGGGGCGCTGCTAGTACTACTGCGTCAGAAAATCAATGTCGATCTGTGTGGAGAAGCTTGTAGCGTCGTCGGCGATAACGACGGACCGAGCGAGCTACGATGGATTGCTGGACGCAGGAGAGTGAGGCGGCGTTTTCGGCCTACGTCGATCATTTGGTCGAGGTGATCGGCCATGCCGACCGGGTCGCTCCGCTGCGGGACTACTGCCTTGGCTTGCTGATGCCGCTGAAGCGCAAAAGCGTCGAGCCGATGGCAGCCGTGACGGCGCCGGCGCGGGTGGCGGCCAAGCACCAGTCCCTGCTGCACTTCG
>CAXTMA010000377.1:0-3806 GCA_964245015.1 uncultured Beijerinckiaceae bacterium
GTGCCCGTCCCCACCCTGGATCGAAACGAGGTTGGGGATGCCGAGCCGCGCCCCGGCGATGAGGGCCGCCCAGCCGGTGGGATAGCCGTACTGCGCGTGGAGGACGTCGAAGGGCATGCCGGCGTGCTCGCGCGCGACTGCGGCGATCATGCCCTCGATGTCGTGCTCGTAATCGCCGCGCTCCTGCTCGCCGACCGCTTCCAGCCCGATCACCTTGACCCCGTCCACCGCCGGGGGCGGGCCGCCGCCGTACACGGTGGCGTGCTCGCCGCCGTAGTACTGCGAGATCATCGTGACGTCGTGGCCCGCGCGCACCAGCTCGCGCAGCAGGTTGACGGCGTAGATGGTCATGCCGCTGATCGCCGGGAAATAGCGGCGCGACAGGAAACACACCCTCATGCCGGGGGCCCTTCGCTTCGGTCCTGGCGGCAGGTTTGCAGCCAGCGGATCGAGTCGGGGATGGCCCGGTCGGCGGTGGGGCTCTCGCGGCTGAGTTCGATGCAGACGAGTTCGGCGAAGCCGACGGCATCGAGCGCGTCTAGGATCGCCGGCACGTCCATATCGCCGGTGCCGAAGGGCAGATGGACGTGGATGCCCCGCCTCATGTCTTCAAGCGACACGGTGCCGAGCCGTTCGGCATAGCGGCGCACGGCGTCGGACGGGTCGATGTCTCCGGTGACAAGGCAATGCCCGGTATCCAACGCGAGTTTGAGACCGGGCACGCCCAGTTTGTCCCATTGGGCGGCCGTTTCGATCAGCATGCCCGGTTCCGGCTCGAACGCCGGCACCACCCCGCGCTCGCCGGCATAGGCCGAGATCGCGTGCAAGCCGTCGACGAGCCAGCGCTTGGCCTCGCCCCGGTCGACGCCGGGCTTGGGCACGCCGGCCCAGAACGACACCGCCTCCGAAGCGAGGATCGCGGCGATATCGATCGCCCGTTCCAGGAAGGCGAGCCGGCGGCGGCGGCCGTCGGGATCGGCGGTGACCAGGGTGGGCTCGTGCTTGGCGCGGGGGTCGAGCAGGAAGCGGGCGCCGGTCTCGATCACCGAATCGAAATCAAGCGCGGAAAGGCGCTTGGCCAGCCGCTCGCTCCGCGCGACCCAGTCGGGTGCGAAGGGGTCGAGGTGATGGTGGTCGAGGGTGAGGGCGACGCCGCGATAGCCGCTCTCGGCCATCAGGTCGAGCGCGTCGTCGAGGCGGTGCGAGCCGCAGCCGTTGGTGTTGTAGGCGAAGCGCAGGCTCATGCCGCCTCCTCGTCCAGTGCCGCAGCGACGTGGTGCGCTTCCGGCTCGCGATAAAGCGGATAGAGCGGTCCCACGATGGCGGCGGCGACCTCGCTGTCGAACAGCGGCTGGTCGCCGAAGCGGTCCAGCGCCTCGGGGGTCAGCCGCACCGGCCGCAGCGTCTCGCTGGGCCGTCCGAAGCGGATCAGGGGATGGTCGCGTTCGATCAGCTTGCGGGCATTGCGCTCGCCGATACGACCGTAGCTCATCGTTTCCACCTCCAGCCCCGGCACAATCGCCTTGACGGCGCTGACCGGCGAGTCGGGCGTGGTGTAATCGACGTAGAGCACGTCGAAACCCCCTCGCTCCAGTCGCTCGCGGGCGATGCGGCCGGCCTCGCGCGAGCCGCTCGCGGGCGTCGTCGGCAGCTCCAAGAAAGACTTGCGCGAGCGCACGGCGTGCACGTTGCCGGCGAGCCAGCCGCGCAACTCGTCCGGGGTGCGGCGAGTCCAGTCCAGCATGGTGTCGAAGGCGCGGCTCTCGCCGGCCTTGGCATTGCCGCCGGCCTTGGTCATGAAGCGGGCGGCGTAACCCGGCGGCGCCACGCGACCAGCGACGGATGCCGGCCCGTGGGCGAAGCCCTTGCGCGCCCGCGAGGCGGCGAATTCCGTCATCGCCTTTTCCACAGCGCGGTCGCGGTCGGGGTGGCAGGCTTCGCCGCAGCCGGTCAGCATGATCGGCACCGGCGGGTCGCGGTCCTCCTCGTAGCCGACGCAGTACACGTTGCAGAGGCCGAACTCGTCGGTGGCGAACTTCGGGATGGCGCGCACCCCCGCCGCCGCGAAGCGGGCGATCAGCGCGGCGATGGCAGGCGGCGGAGGATCGGGCAGGTCAAGCGCGACGCCCTGGTCGAGGGCCTTGAAGAGCAGACCGTTGCCGTCGCGCTGCAGAAGCTCCAGCACGCCGTGACCGATCGCCCAGTCGAGGTCCGGCCCGGCGCCTTGGCCGTTGGTGATGAGGGTGGTGAAGGGGCGATAGCCCGGCGACAGTTCGCCCGGCGTGGTGGCGGCGACGTCGGCTGGCACGAGCACGGTCTCGCCCGTGGCGGCGCGGCGGGCCTCGACCCATTCGAGGACGGTGTCGCGCCCGACCGGCGAACCGGCCGGCAGACCCAGGGTGAGCGGATCGGCCACCGCGCTCGTCCCGAGCGAGGCGACGAGATCGCGCCAGCTCCCCCTCGTGCGGCAGACGCCCGGCATGGCGAGAACGGAGCAGATCATCTCCGCGCATTCGCCCAACCCGCCCAGGATCGCCTGTTCGTCGGTGGCGCCGTAGCCGACACCGTAGGGCATGATGTCGGTGAGCCGCTCATCGTCGGGGAACAGCGCCACCACCCAGACCGGCAGGCCCGTGCGGTCGAGCGGCGTCAAAGGGAACGCCGTGAGTTCGCCCTTGGGAAACGAGTCCACGTAGGCCCGCGCGGCCGGGCCGAGATCAGCCGGCAGTCCGCTCACCGCATCATCTCCCAGCTTTCCTCGCGGACGGGACGCGCATCAGGCCGCGGCCCCGAGCGCCGCGCGGCCGTGATCGCCCGCAAGGACGCCCATCAGCAGCCGCAGGCCGGCGAGGTCGCGGCGCGCGTCGAACTCGTGAGGGCCGCCGGCGACGGCTCCGGCGAAAGCGGCGGCCTGGGCAACGAAGGGACAGCGTCGCTCGTCGAAGGCGAGGGGTTTCGTCGATCCAGTCGCGGCGTCAACGAGCGCGAGCGAGCCGCCGGCTGTCTGCCCCATTGTGTCGATGGCGTTGATCTGGCCCGACGTGCCGACCACCTCCAGGCGCCGGCGCGGCAGGGCATCGGGCGTGTTGTAGCTGTTGTGCAGGCTGACCAGCACGCCGGACGCGGTCTGCCCGATGAGCAGGCCGCCATCGTCTACGGGATAGGCGTGCACGCGCCGCTGCAGCAGGCCGTGCAGGGCCACGACCGGCTCGCCGAGCAGGGTGTCCACCAAATCGAGGCCGTGCGGCGCGAGGTCGATGAGGGCGCCGCCGCCGGCCTGGGCCGGCTCGATGCGCCAGTTCGCCTGGGGCAGGCCGGGATCGGCCATCCAGTCCCGGCCGAGCCAGCAGCCGTAAACGATGCGGATCGCCGTCACCGTGCCGAGCCGTCCCGCCGCTACGGCGTCGCGGATTGCGCGGTGGGCCGGATGGTGGCGCTGGTCGAAGGCGCTGCCGAGCAGCACGCCGGCTCGGCTCGCCGCCGCCACGATGGCCTCGGCGTCGGGCAGGGTCGCCGCGAGCGGCTTCTCGCACAGCACCGGCACGCCGGCCGCGACGCAGGCTTCGACCGCTGCCCGGTGGAGGTGGTTGGGCGTGGCGACGTACACGGCATCGAGCCGCTGCCCGAGCAGGCCGGGAACATCGGCAAAGGTGGCGGCGCCGAGCGCGGCGGCGGCCGAACGCGCGACTGGGTCGGGATCGCATACCGCCGCGACCAGCCCGCCGCTCGCCGCGATCGCCGGGGCCATGTAGTCGCGCGCCACGTATCCGGCTCGCAGCGATCCAGCCGGCGCGCTCGATGCCGGC
>CAXTMA010000378.1:0-3772 GCA_964245015.1 uncultured Beijerinckiaceae bacterium
TGATCGGTGCCGCCTGAACAGATTTGAGCATCATCGAGATCGCGTCAGACCCAACGTTGAACGCCGGATCACAGGAAGACGTAGTCGGCGACCGATCCGCCGCGCCGCTCCAGCCATGCCAGCATGCTGGCGCGCGCCGGGTCGAGCAGCTCGAACTGCACCGGCTTGCCGGTCTTCTGTTGGACCACGGTGGCACGGGAGCGTACACGACCGCCGAGCACCACATCGCCGATCTTTATCTTGATGACATCGCACCCGCGCAGCTTGCTGTCGATGGCAAGGTCAAACATCGCGCGGTCGCGCAGGCGACCGAGCCAGAAGCGGATGGCCCAGACCTGCTGCGGTTTGAGCGGGCGTTTGGTGCCGATCTTGCGCCCGGCGTTCCAGGCTTGCCGGCCCTTGCTGGCCGGATCGAACTCTGAATGTCCCATGATGTGTCTCTCCTCTGGCCGAAATGGCCGAGCGGAGAAGCGAGGCGGGACACACCCATGCTGGCCGGAAGCGGAAAGACTGCCATTGAGCCGTGGCGGCGATGGCGCGGACGTTGATAGCAGTGCGCAACACGCGAGAGGATAGTCCGACCACGAGTAAGATGGCGTGAAGTCATCCATATTCAGGAACGTGAACTTCTTGGGGTCGACCGCGCGCGGCGCGCCAGCCTCCTCTGGGCTTGTACGAACTGTTGGTTCGCGGCATAGAACGGCCATGCCGGTCCGACGATCCCTCACCATCTCGCTCAGCCCGGAGCTACTCGCAGTCGCGCAACGGCTGCTCAAGACGGGGCGCTACGGCAACCTCAGCGACGTCATGCGGGCAGCGCTGCGCCTGCTCGACGAACGCGAGCTGGCCTTCCAGGCCCATCAAGCTGTTCAGGCCTTGGACGCCGACCACTCAATGCGCGCGTGACCTCATCCCTGTCGTTCCTCGACGGCGGCAGCAGGGCCGCCGGGATGATCCGCGCACGCGACTGGTCCGCCCATCCCTTTGGCCCACCCGAGCGCTGGCCGGAGGCGCTGCGCGTGGCGCTCAGCCTCGTGCTGAACTCACCCGAGAGCATGATCCTGGCCTGGGGACCGGACCTGCACTTCTTCTTCAACGACGCCTACGTCCCCCTGCTCGGGCCACGCCTGGCCTGGGCCATGGGCGAGCGCTTCGACAAGGTGTGGGCCGACGCCTGGACGCAGGCCAAGCCGATCATCGACGACGCCCTCGCTGGCCGCTCGAAGCGCTTCGTCGACCTGCCATGGAAGCTCGACATCGATCGCGGCCGGGCCGACACGTGGTGGACGTTCTCGTACTCGCGCGTCCTCGACGCCGCCGGCACGGTGGCCGGCCTGTTCATCTTCACCAACGAGACGACCGACCGCGTGCTCGGCGATGCGGCGCTGCGGGAGAGCGAGGAACGCCTGCGCCTCGTCGTCGAGGGTGCGCGCGATCACGTGATCTTCACCACCGATCCGGGCGGGATCGTCACGAGCTGGTCGGCGGGAGCGGAAGCCGTGCTCGGCTGGTCGCCCGGCGAGGCGATCGGCCGCTCGGCCTCGATGATCTTCACCGACGAGGACCGCGCGAAGGGCGCCGATGTCCGCGAGATCGCCGCCGCGGCGCGCGACGGAAGCGCCTCCGACGAACGATGGCACCTCCGGCAGGACGGCACCCGCGTCTTCCTGAACGGCTCGGTGCACCCGCTGCCGGTCGATGCGCAGGGCCGGCAGCGCGGCTTCATCAAGGTCGCGCGCGACGAGACGGCCCGCTGGCAAGCGCAGAAGGACTTGGAAGCGCTGAACGCGACGCTCGAGCAGCAGGTCACGGAGCGAACGGCCGCCCGCAACCGCCTGTGGCAGCTCTCATCGGACATCATGTTGGTCGCCGGCCTCGACGGCACCATCGAGGCGGTCAACCCGGCGTGGACTCGTGTCCTTGGCTGGCAGGAGGGCGAGCTGCTGAGGCAGCCCCTGTTCTCCTTCATCCACCCCGATGATCTCGAGCACACGATCGCCGGCGCGGCCGGCATCGCCGCGGGCCAATCCTACGCTCGTTTCGCCAACCGCTACCGGCACAAGGACGGCGGCTATCGCGACATCGTCTGGGCGGCGGGACCGGGGGACGGCAAGATCATCGCTGTCGGCCGTGACGCCACGGACGAGAATATTGCCGCCGCAGCGCTCGCCGCCGCCGAGGAGCAGCTTCGCCAGTCGCAGAAGATGGAGGCGGTCGGCCAGCTCACCGGCGGTGTCGCCCACGACTTCAACAATCTGCTCACCATCATCCGCTCTTCCGTGGACCTGCTGCGCCGGCCGAGCCTATCCGCCGAGCGCAAGGAACGTTACCTCGACGCCGTGTCCGACACGGTGGACCGCGCGGCCCGGCTGACGGGGCAACTGCTCGCCTTCGCTCGGCGCCAGGCCCTCAAGCCGGAGGTGTTCGACGTCGGCGCCAAGCTGCGCGGGGTCGGCGACATGCTCGACACCGTCACGGGCGCCCGCATCATTGTCAGCGTCGAGGAGCCCGACCGCCCGTGCTTCATCCGCGCCGACCTCAGCCAGTTTGAGACGGCGCTGATCAACATGGCCGTCAACGCCCGCGACGCGATGGAGGGCGAGGGCCGGCTCATCCTTCGCCTCCACTGCGGCGCACCGATGCCGTCGATCCGCGGGCACGCCGGATCGTCCCAGCATTTCGCGGCGGTGTCCGTCATCGACACCGGCGCGGGCATTCCCGAGGATCAGCTCGCGCACATCTTCGAGCCGTTCTTCACCACGAAGGACGTGGGCAAGGGAACCGGGCTCGGTCTCAGCCAGGTGTTCGGGTTCGCCAAGCAGTCGGGCGGCGACGTCGATGTGTGCAGCGCTACTGGCCGGGGCACGACCTTCACGCTGTATTTGCCCGAGGAGCAAGCGGGGAAGAGCGCCGCGCCGGTGGACAATGCTGATCCCGTGCAGGTCTCAGGGTCCGCCGGCCAGCGCGTGCTGGTGGTGGAAGACAACGTCGAGGTCGGGCAGTTCTGCACGCAGATCCTGGACGACCTCGGCTACGAGACGGCGAGAGCGTCGAACGCGGAGGAGGCTCTCAATCTCTTGGGCGCGGATGGCGCCGGGTTCGACATCGTGTTCTCCGATGTGGTGATGCCCGGCATGGGCGGGATCGCCTTGGCCGAGATCCTGCGGAACGCTTCCCCACGATGCCGGTAGTGCTGGCGTCGGGCTACAGCCATGTGCTCGCCCGCGAGGCCGACCACGGCTTCGAGCTGCTGCATAAGCCCTACTCGGCCGAGCAACTCGCCCGCACGCTGCATCGCGTCTGGCGCATTCGCGAAGGCGCCGAATGACCTGAGTGGGCGCTGAGCCAGCGACTTAAGTTGGCCGATGCCGGTCAGCAATTCTTGGCAAATGCTCTGCCGAACAGACGTTCACTGCCAATCGTCGCTGCCCAGCCACTCCATCGAGGCTGCACTGGTAAAGTGCGCGGAAGCAGGCGCACACTTCAGCGTTGTCCGCTATCTGGATTGATGCGACTCGTGGAGCATCGAGTGTAACCCCGCGACCGCATGCTCGATCTGCGCTTCGTTCAGCGACGAGTAGCCGAACACCAGCGTGTCATCCCGTGTCGCAGAGTCGAAGTTGTAGGCGGCTCCGCTCGACAGGGCGTAGACCCCGATGCCCCGCTCGCGTGCCATCACCTGGATCGTGCGGGCGCTTGGTGATCCCGGCGGCAGTCGCCAGACCAGGTGAAGGCCGCTTCCTCCACCCAGCACGACGGGATCGTCGAAGGT
>CAXTMA010000379.1:0-3746 GCA_964245015.1 uncultured Beijerinckiaceae bacterium
TCGATTCACCCTTTCGCGGTTTGCAGGCTCGATACTTCAGTGGACTATGCCGTCAGGCTCATATTGGATTGCGGGGTGATGCCTTTGGCACGGGAGCCACCATGGCGCTGACGAGCGCGGCAAGGAGGGTCTTGCCTCTTTTTCGCGCATTGTGGACGAACTCGAAGAAGCCGAGATAGCTGGGGAGCTTTTCCTGAGAGATGCCCCTGTGAGGGCGAAGCCAGGATCTCAACAGGGACCAGCACCCTTCCATCGTGTTGACGTGAACCTCGCAGAACCCGTCTCGGTCATCGTCGCGCGCGTATTCGCCTTTGGCATGGCAGACTGTCTGGTGAGCGAAGCCCCATGCCGGCAGTTGCGCGTAGATGTCGTATTCATCCGTATAGATGAGCGATCCAGCTTTGACGATTGTCTCGATGATCGGCTCGATGGTCTTTTGCTGAACGTTGGGGAGCATACGCATCACGACCTGCCCGCCTCGTTCGATCAGGCCGAGAACGGGTGGTTTCTCCTTATCAAGCGTGCCGCGTCCGGGCGCGCCTTTGAGCCTTCTGCGCCGGCCTCGACGGTTTTTTTTGAACTGTGTCGGGATATCCCTTGTGTCCGGCCACCACGTAGACTTCATCGGCTTCAATCTCGCCTGAGAGTTCGATCTGCGGAGCTTTGGCAGTCAGTCCTTCCCGCAACTGCGATGTCATGACCTGGACATCGCTGGCATTGAGCCCCAGTTCCTTGGCGATCTGCAGGTTCGACAGGTTCAACCCCATGAAGTAGAGGCACAGGACCCACACGCGCAAGGGTTGATGGTGTCCTGCGAGGATCGTCCCGGTGAGATCGTCGAAACGCGACCCACAGGACTTGCAGACGTAACGACGACGCTCGTATTGCGTATCGTCACGTCCATTCCGCACCACCGTCGCACTCGCGCAGGAGGGACAAGTTGTGCCTCCAGGCCACCGATGATGGCGGATCAGTTCGAAACACTTCGCATCATCGATCAGTGCGGAAAGGTTGATCAGATCAGACATGGCCAGGACACGACAGCAACGATCCCCCAATCGAATCAGCCGAACAAGGCCGGCTCATGGCCCGGCAAACCGGATCAGCCCGGGCCCGCAAACGCAGACGGCTCCATCACCCCGGAATCCATCATGAGCCAATGCTGTTTCCTCCCGGCACCCTCAGGTGAGGGTCGCCTTCGGCGAGCTGTGAATGTCTGCCTTGAGCCAGTCATATTCCAGGAGCGGCCGGACTGCTGTCCACCCACTTCTGCCGTTTGCGGCCACAAGGCGTCGAACAGGCGCGTGTCAACAATCGCCAGGTCACACCCGGCGAACGGGAGGGACGCCGGTTCGGGTTGGCGCTAGCAGCTTGTCGGAGTGGGGTCGGCGGTCGCATGTGTGAGGTCAGCTGCGTTCAGGTTTCGGCTGATCGCGCTGAGTTTCGGCCAAGAAACGTCGCCCGATGGTCCCGGGAAGCCCTGCATTCGACCCTGCGGGCTTGGAAAAAGCGAAAGACGTGGTCCGATCAGGCGGTCGCCCGGGACAGGTTGAACATGCGCTTGACGTTCCAGGCCATGGTGACGAGGCTCCACTCGCCGCGCGCGCCGGCGAGGCCGCGCAGCGAGAACTGCCGGAAGCCCAGAACCGACTTGATGATGCCGAAGACGGGCTCCGGCGTGTGCTTGCGCTGCGCGTAGAGCGCGCGGCCCTCGGGCGTCTTGAGCCGATGCCGCATCGCCACCAGCGGCGTCGGGTCTTCGGGCGCGGGCGGCGCGGGGGCGAAGCGCTCGTCCACGGCAGGATGATGGGCGTCCCGCCCCGCGGCGATCAGCGGATCGATGCCCGCCCTGGCGCAGGCCTCCACGTTGGCCTCGCTGAAATAACCGGCATCGGCCAGCAGCGCGTCGGGCCGGCCGAGGTCGTCCGGCAGGCCGGCAAGCTTGTCCAGCATGGGGGTCAGCTGCCCCTTGTCGTTGGGGGCCTGCGACACGTCGGCCGCCACCACCAGCAGGCTGTCGGCCGCAACGGCCGCCTGCGCGTTGTAGCACTGCTCGAAGCCGCCGCCCGCCACCGGCATGATCCGGCTTTCCGCGTCGGTGAGGTTGACCTGGTCGCCCGGCAACGGCCCCTCGACGGGCGGAACCGGGGGCCGGCCGCGGGGCTTCCGGCCCGTCCTCGCCGCCTTGGCGTCCCGTTCCGCCACTTTGGCGTCATAGGCGGCCGCCTCGCGGGCGTGGCGCTCCTTCGCCCGGGCCTCGATCGCCGCCTTCGCGTCCGCGATCCGCGCCAAGCGCGCCGCCCGCCGCGCCAGTTCGTCGGGGATCGACATCCCATCGGGCACGTCCGCCCGGTCCGTCGCCTCGGCCCGCGCCATGAGGTCCGCCACCTCGGCCTCGAGCTGCGCCTCGATCCGGTTGGCGTGCTCCCACGACAGGGCGCTGTGGCGGCTGGCGTCGGCGTGGACCTTGGTCCCGTCGAGCCCGATCGTGCCGAGCTTCAGAAGCCCCATCTCCCGCGCCAAAAGCAGCACCTCGACGAACAGGGCCTCGATGCGCGGCAGGAAACGCCGCCGGAAGGACGCGATCGTGTCGTGGTCGGGATGCTGGTTCGACGCCACGAAGCGGAACGCCACGCTGTCAAAGGTGGCCCGCTCGAGCTGCCGGCTCGAGAACACGCCCGTCGCGTAGCCGTACACCAACAGGCCGACCAGGACCGAAGGATGGTACGGCGCCGACCCCGATCCGCGGTAGCTCCGGCTCATCGCCGACAGGTCGAGACCGTCCACCACCTCCACCACGAACCGCGCCAGATGACGCTCCGGCAGCCAATCGTGCACCGACGGCGGAAACAGAAAATCGATGTCCCGGTCGACCGGGCGGAAGTTGCTCATCTCAGCCCCACCGATCCCCACACGCCGACGAACACACCATACCGAAGACCGGGAGAGCCGTTAAGTCCGACAAGCTGCTAGCATTACAGTTACGATTTCCTGCGAAGGTGTGCTTGCCTAGCGTGCGCTTGGTGGGCACGTCGCCAGCAGGACCATGCGATGATCCTTGCCGGTTCGATCTGCTTGAGGGCAAGCCGCATAACGATGCGCCTGATCTCCTGCATTCACCAGCGGGTATCTGCTCAACCCGGTGCGGGACTTTGGCACGCGCATAGCGTGTTTTGGATGGCCGCATAGGCGTCGACACCGGAGCGTGCGGCTGTGCCGACGACGGATCTGAGGGCAGCGAAGAGATCCGCTCCCCAATCTGATCGGAACCCGCCCGTGACCTTGCGATAGGTGGCGGTGGGCCGGAGTTCGCGCTCCGAGCCGTTGTTATCGGGCGGGACGTCGGGGTGGATCAGGAACGTGAAGAGGTCGCCTCGGACCTTGCCGTAGCGCTTTCGGAGGCGCTGACCGTGCCGATTGGTGGGGCCGAGCGCCATGATGGCGTCGAGGTCGCGGTCGAGGCGCCTGAGGTACTGCTGGCGCGTGCTCGCCGCCAGAATCTTGCGCCGGCGTGCCAGGATGACGGCGCGCAGCAGCAGCGCCTTCATGCGCGGCGCGAAGAGGGTGTCGCCGGCGTCGATGGCGAACTGGCAGTCGCGGAGTTGGT
Source organism: uncultured Beijerinckiaceae bacterium (assembly GCA_964245015.1). Taxonomy (GTDB): domain Bacteria; phylum Pseudomonadota; class Alphaproteobacteria; order Rhizobiales; family Beijerinckiaceae; genus RH-AL1. Next base: position 3,608 of record CAXTMA010000379.1, read on the forward strand.
GCGCGAGGCACACCTGCCACAGGTCGGCATGGCCCTGCTGTGCTGCGAAGAGGTCCGACACCCAGATAGCCGGGCGATGGCCGCCCATCACCTCGGCCACCACGCCGGCGCCCCGGCTCTTGCGCACGACGTGGATCAC
>CAXTMA010000380.1:0-3663 GCA_964245015.1 uncultured Beijerinckiaceae bacterium
CCTTTCCCGGCGGGAGATCAACCGAAATCGGGCCGGCGTCAGGGCCATCGCTTGACCGGCTGAAAGGGTGACGGGAGGACTTCAGGTGTGGTTCTGGACGGGCCTCGCTTGGTGGGGCCTTTCCGATGTCGGGCACGTCGCTTGTTTCGCGGTTTTCGGCTCTGGACGACCCGCGCCAAGCCTGGAACGTGATCTACCCGCTGCCCGAGATCCTGCTTCTGGTGCTGTGCGCGACCATGGCCGGGGCCGAGGACTTCGCCGGGGTGGAGCGCCGGGGCCGCCGCAAGCTCGACGTCCTGCGCCGGCTGTTGCCCTTTGCCCAAGCGGTGCCAATGGCATCCCCTCGCACGACACGTTGAACGACGTGATGAACGCCCTGCCGGCGCCGCTGTCTGCGGAGTGCTTCACCACCCGGGTCGAGGCCTTGCGCGCGCGAAGCCCGACATCGTGGCGATCGATGGCAAGACCTCGCGCCGGGCGCGCCGGCAGCGCGCATCCGAAGCCGGAGGCGGCCCCGCCGTAGGGCACCAAGGCCCAGTCGTACAAGCGCGGCCCCAAACATGTCGGTGCCCTCGCCCGCGCTCAGCCGCTGTCACATCTGCGTCGCAGCCGGCAGCACCGCCGCTTTGGCCGCAAACCAGTCGGCCGCTCGACAAAGGCTCAGCCGCTGGTTGGTGCCAACGGCCAGCACGGTGCCGATCCCCTTCGCTTCTGCCCAGCGCCGGATCGCCCGCTCGGCCCCGTACACACTGTCGCCGGCGATCCAAGGCAAACGGCAGCTTGGCTTCATGCGCCCGCTGCAGCATCGCCAGTCCCAGCGCCGGCTTGGTGGCAAACGCGACGTCATCGGGCACGTGGGCGGCCCGCAAGCGGGCGCGGTCCTGCGTCCAGCTCTGGGCATGTACAGGCACGGTCGATCAGCGTGTGACCGTGGCGGCTGGCGTGGCCCAGGAACACGCCGACCCGCGCGTTCTCGATGCGCCCGGAGGTGCCCGGATATTGGCGCTGCACGCCGGCCGAACGCGTGCCCCGCTTCGAGACAAGCCGGTTTCGTCAAGCACCAGCACGGCATCGGACGTGCCCAGGTCCTCGCCCCAGGTGCTCGCCCCAGGTGCTCGCCCATGTAGGCCCGCAGATCGTCCTGCACCGCATCCGCGTCCCAGCGCACACGCGACAGGAACTCCTGCACGCCATCCGGGCCGGCGTCGCCGGCCACCTCGGCCAGCTGCCAGCCGTCCTTGCGCTCCAGCGGCGCCAGCAGACCTTGCAGGGAGGCCGTCGCCCGCCGCCGCGGCTCGGCCCGGTCAAACCGCTCACCGATCAAGATCGCCGCCAGGATGGTGGAAACGCGCCCCCGCGTGCGCCTCGCCTTTGCCGCTGCCTGTCCCGAGGCCGATCTCATCGCCGGTCTCCCGGCGGGCTTGCTCAGGCGACGGATCCGATCCACGGGGCCGAGCCCCTCGAAACGAAACTCTTCCGCCTTTCCAGCGCCGCACCCTCATCATCAGAACCAACAGCCGGCGCTGTCCGCCGATCACACCCCCGCGCCCTCCACGCTCGACGCCGCCGACCGCCGCGCCAACCAACACCCTGATGAATAAAGGCGGCTTAGCCGACCACGGCCCTGATCGACGGCCGAAGCACCAAAGCGCGTTGCAAGGGGCCTCGCTTGATCCGTCCGATCTTGACGTTGGCAAAAGGTTCGGGGCGCAAGCGTCACCTCCTTGTCGACACTCTCGGCCTGCTGCTGAAGGTCCACGTCGCCAGCGTTCAGGACCCGGGCAGCGTTCAGGACCGGGATGGCACCGAAGCCTTGCCTCAGGCCGCTGCCTGCTCTTCGGCGAAGGCATCATGGGCGACGCCGGGCCAAGAATGGTCGACGTGGTCGGGTGCAGAAGGGCGTGAAAGCCGGGCTCGTCCAGCGCAGCGACCGCCACCGCTTTGTTGTTCGGCCCCGTCGCTGGTTTGTGGACCGCACGCCGGGTCGGCACCGGCGGCTGATCCGCGACTATGAATGCCACACCAGCGAGGCCGCAGTTGAGAGCATCGGACCGGATACGGTGCCCTAAGGTGCCCAGTGACCGACGTCCGCAATGAAGCAGCTGGCGAAATGTCGTCCGAGATCCGGGAGCCGAAACTGTACTGAGGTGGTTTCCACAGGTGAGACAAGTAAGTCTCGCGCCGCAAGGAGCGACAGCTCTTCGCGATCCGTTGGAAGACTCAGATGCGCCAAAGCGCGGAGTGCGGCGGCACCAACCTCCAGCGCCTGCGGCCGGTGTTGCTCCGTTCATCGGCGGAGCGCATCATGGTCCAAAAGCCCCAGTCGCTTGGCATGCGGGCTTGCAAGGATCCCGTCCCGGCCGAAGGGGCCGCGAACCGCGGTTCCTGGCTTGCGGGTCAGCACCTCGACGCCGAGCTCGATATCGTCACCGAGAGCGCTGCGACCGTATCCGTCGCGCAGGCCGTCGGGCAGGGGCGCGATGTTGTCGCTTTCGAACGCCTGGAGCCGGCCGGCATCGTTCCTCACGAAGCAGGCGTCGACGAAGGCTTGCATCTCCACCTTCGACCCTCGCACCGTCAGGAGCTGCTCGCGATAAACGCCCATCCGTCCACCTCCGGCGGGGAACCTCCGCGCCCAGCCGCCGTCAGCCCCGCGCCGCCGCGTCCTGCGCCTCCACCACCGCCAGCGCCGTCATGTTGAGGATGCCCCGCGCGGTGGTGGTGGCGGTGAGGATGTGCGCCGGCTGGGCGGCGCCGATCAGGATCGGTCCGATGGACAGCGCGTCGGCCATCATCTTGGTGAGCTGGTAGGCGATGTTGGCCGCCTCGATGTTGGGCATCACCAGGATGTTGGCCTCGCCCTTCAGGCTCGACCCCGGCAGCACGCGGTCGCGCACCAGCTGGCTCAGCGCGGTGTCGGCCTGCATCTCGCCGTCCACTTCGAGGTCGGGTGCGCTCTGGCGCAGGATGGCCAGCGCCGCGCGCATCTTGCAGGCCGAGGGCGAGTCGTCCGAGCCGAAGTCGGAGTGCGACACCAGCGCGACCTTGGGCTCCAGGCCGAAGCGGCGCACCAGCGAGGCGGCGAGCCGTGCGATCTCCGCGATGTCCTCGGCGCTGGGGTCGTGCTGCACCTGGGTGTCGGCGATGAACAGCGGCCCCTTGTTGGTGATGAGCATGCTCATCGCCGAATAGTCGTTGACGCCGGGGGCGATGCCGATGATTTCGCGGATCGAGCGCAGGCGCTTGTGGAAGCCGCCGACGAAGCCGCAGATCATCGCATCGGCATCGCCGCGCTTCACCGCGATGGCGGCGATGATGGTGGCGTTGGTGCGCACCAGCAGCCGCGCCGACGACGGGTTGACGCCCATCCGCCCGGCCGAGTCGATGTAGGTCCCGACATAATCGCGGTAGCGAGGGTCGTCTTCGGGATCGACGATCGCGAAATCATGGCCCGGCCGGATCGTCAGGCCGTATCGGGTGAGACGCGTCGCGATCACGTCGGGGCGCCCGATCACCGTGCAATGGGCGATGCCCTCCTCGTTGATGGTCTGCACGGCCGACAGCACGCGCTCGTCCTCGCCGTCGGTGAAGATGACCCGCTTGGGGTTCTTGCGCGCCGCCGTCATCAGCGGCTTCATCAGGAAGCCGGAGCGGAACACGAAG
>CAXTMA010000381.1:0-3602 GCA_964245015.1 uncultured Beijerinckiaceae bacterium
CCTTGTTGCGGATCGCCTCGCCCTCGCCGCGCGTCTGGTCGGCCTGCTGCTGCGCGGTGCCCAGCAGCACGGTGACGTCGCGGTCGGCCTTGGCCTGGATGGTCTGCTTCTCCTGCTCGCCCTTGGCGCGGTACTCCGCCGCCTCGCGTGCGCGCTCCGAATTCATCCGGGCGAAGACCTGCTCGGAAATCTGTCGCGGCAGGTCGGCACGGCGGATGCGCACGTCGATGGCGGTGAGGCCGAGACGCTGCCCTTCCGTATTCACCTGATCGCGGATCTTGGCCATCAGCGCCGCCCGGTCGTCCTTCACGATCTGCGTGAGATCGGCCTCGCCGAGCACGCGGCGGATGGCCGAGTTCATGATGTATCCGAGCTGGTTGTCGGCTTGCCGAACGGTCTGCACGGTTTGGTAGAACTGCAGCGGGTCGACGATCTTGAAGCGCAGAAAGGCATCGACCTGAATGCGCGTGTTGTCGGAGGCGAGCACCTCCTGGTTGGGCGATTCCAGGTTGAGGATGCGCTTGTCGATCTTGATGACCTGCTCGATCAGCGGCACCTTGAAGTGCAGTCCCGGGTCGGTGATGAGACCGCGCCCATCGACCGGCTGACCGAAGCGCAGCACCAGGGCCTGCTCGGTCTGGTGCACGATGAAGGTGCCGGAAAAGGCGATCACGAGGACCACCAAAGCGGCGATGAGGGCGCCGAGCGTCCCGAACTGCCTCACGTCGATCTCCTCACGGCGTTGCCACCTTGTTGAGATCGCCGAGCGGCAGGTATGGCACCACGCCCGCCCCCTTGGGATCGTCGATCACGACCTTCTGCGCCCGGCTCAGCACCTGCTCCATTGTTTCGAGGTAGATGCGCTCCCGCGTCACCGCGGGCGCGTTCTTATATTGCGCGTACACCTGGTCGAAGCGCGAAGCCTGACCGTTGGCCTCGGCCACCGTTTGGGTGCGGAAGCCTTCCGCCTTCTGCACGATCGCCGCAGCCTGCCCCTTGGCTTCCGGAACCTTGGTATTGGCGTACTGCTCGCCCTGGTTGCGGAAGCGCGCCTCGTCCTGCTGCGCCGCAGTGACGTCGCGGAACGACGCGATCACCTCGGCGGGAGGGTCCACCGACTGCAGTTGCACCTGCAGCACCAGCACGCCGGCCTTGTAGCTGGTGAGCACCTTCTGCATCAGTTGCTGCGCTTCGGGCTCGATCACCTTGCGCTGGGCTGTCAGGATCTGCTGGATCTGGCTGTGGCCGACGATCTCGCGCATCGCGCTTTCCGCCACCGCCTTCACCGTATCGGCGGGATCGGCGACATTGAAGGCGAAGTCCTCGGGATGCGACGGATCGATCTGCCAGAACACCACGAACTTCACGTCGGCGATGTTTTCGTCGCCGGTCAGCATCAGCGATTCTTCCGGTACATCCACCACCGTGGTCGCGTTGGGCCGGGTGTAATCGGGGCGCGTCACGAAGCCGACGTTGAAGGCGTTGCGGTCGGTGACGTTGAGCTTGTCGACGTCGCCGATCGGGTAGGGCCAGTTGTAGTTCAGGCCCGGCGATGTCTTGCCGGTATAACGGCCGAGAACGAGGTTGAGGCCGACCTGGTTGGGGCCGACGGTGTAGAAGCCCGACAGCAGCCACAATCCCACGGCGAGAACGCCGAGGGCGAGAACGCCGGGTACGCCCACGCCGCCGGGCCCGCTGCCGCCGCGAAACGAGACGTTGCGCAGACGATCCTGCAGCTGGCGCAGCCATTCGCCGAACTCGGGCTGGCGCCGGTTGTTGGGTCCCTGGCCCCACGGGCCGGGGTTGCCCGGCTTCCAGCCGCCCCCGCCCGTGTTCCTGCCGCCGTTGTTCCAGGTCATGATATCGGGGTCATCGTTGCTCCGAACGCGACCCGCGGGAACGATCGCCGCCTCGAAGGCGCGGCCGTCGGCCCGCAGGGGCCGCCTCCGTCTTACAGGAGCGCGTGCCGCCTCACAATCGATCCCGGTCGCGATCCCGGCCGCGATCGCGCCGGTCGAGGCGGGGCGGCAGGCTCCTTTCAGGCCGGTTCATAGGTCAGGAAAAGGCAATCGGCCTCGTCGCAGGGATCGCGCCGCGGGCGGTGCCGCGCGACTTCCCGCCACAGAACCGGATCGGGAGGAGCGAGGAAGGTGTCGGCCTCGGGCGCGAGGTCGACCAGCGTCACCTCCCATCTGCCGATCGCGGCGGCCAGTTCGGCATACAGCCCGGCCCCGCCGATCAGGGCGATGGCGTCCGCGTCGCGGCTCTTTGCCCGTCGGGTGGCGATCGCCATCGCCTCCGCGGGACTCGTCGCCGCCTCGACGCCTTCCGGCAGGCGGGCTTGGATGCGGCGCGTCACCACGATGCTGTCGCGTCCGGGCAGGGCGCGGCCGATCGACTCGAAGGTCCGCCGGCCCATGATCATCGGCTTGCCCCACGTCAGTTCGCGGAAGCGTGCGAGGTCGCTCGGCATCCGCCACGGCAGCCCGCCGTTGTGGCCGATCGCCCCGTTGCGGCCGCCGGCCACAACGGCGCCGTGGGTCGGGCGGGCGGCCGGGTCGGCGGCTGGATGCGACAAGCAACTGCGCTCCGCGGGAAGTGAGCCGGCAGAGTCGCATGCCCAACCGCGCATTGCGAGCGGGCCAGCGAGAGCGCTACATCACGGCCGGCAACGAGGATCCATCATGGCAGGCTTCCACGGCACTCCGCATTTCCACAACCAGCCCGGCCTGCAGAGCCTCAAGGTCCGGGCGCGGGAGTTCATGTGCGTGGGAGCGCTGCCGCCCTTCGATCATCCCCACATCTTCATCGACATGGGCGACGAAACGGACATCGTCTGCTCGTACTGCTCGACCCGCTTCGTTTACGACGGCTCGCTGCGCGACCTGTGCGCCCCGCCCGAGTGCCTTTACATGCCCGACGATGACCAATCCAGGCTCGACAAGGTCGTGTGAGGCGCAGGCGGAACCGCATGACCGCCGGCCCGGGAAACCGGCGGAGATCCTGATCGCCGGTGCCGGGATCGGCGGGCTGGCGGCGGCGCTGGCCCTGGCCCGGATCGGTGCCCGCGTGATCGTGGTGGAGCGCGCCCCCGAACTCGTCGCCGCCGGCGCCGGCCTGCAGCTGTCGCCCAACGCGACCCGGATCCTGCGCGACCTCGGCGTCCTCGACGATGTATCGAGGTATGCGGCCAAGCCCGCCGGCGTCCGCGTGCGCTCGGCGCGCAGCGGGCGGACCCTGTCGTTCATGCCGCTCGACGGCGCCGAAGATCGCTGGGGGGCGCCCTATCTCGTCGCCCGCCGCGCCGACCTGCAGGGCGTGCTCGCGGCGGCGGTGCGGGCCGAGCCGGGGGTCACCCTTCACCTCGGCACAACGCTGGCCGGGTTCGGCGCCACGGTGGCCGGCGTGCGCGCGACCCTCAAGCACGGGCTGCTTGCCCGCAGCTTGCAGGCCGATGCGCTGATCGGCGCCGACGGCATCCGTTCGGACGTGCGCGCCCGCCTGCACGGCGGCACCGCGGACGCGCCGCACGCAACCGGGCGCACGGCCTGGCGGGCGCAGGTGGACGCGGCCGCCCGGCCCTCGCCGCTGCCCCGCGGCGA
>CAXTMA010000382.1:0-3597 GCA_964245015.1 uncultured Beijerinckiaceae bacterium
CCGCCGACGCCCAGGATCGCCAGCGCCACCTTGGCGCCGACCCCCTGGATGCCTTGCAGCAGGCGGAACCAGTCGCGCTCGGCATCCGAGCGGAACCCGTAGAGCCGGATCGCGTCCTCGCGCACGTGGGTCTCGATCGACAGCGAGGCGGCTTCGCCGGGCTGGGGCAGGGCCTGCAGGGTGCGGCCCGAGCACTGCACGAGGTAGCCGACGCCGCCGACGTCGAGCACCACGCCATCGCCGGTGTAGCTGTCGATGATGCCGCGCAGTTTCCCGATCATCGCGCGCCCAGCAGCAGCGCCGCCCGCCGCTGGGCGCCGCGGAGCTGGGCGTGGGTGATCGCCACCGCCAGCGCATCCGCGGCATCGGCCGAGGACAGGGCGGACCGCGGCAGCAGCACCTTGACCATCATCTGCACCTGGCGCTTCTCGGCGAGCCCGGCGCCGGTCACCGTCTTCTTGATGAGGTTGGCGGAATATTCCGCCACCGGCACGCCGGCCAGCGCCGGCGCCAGCAGGGCGATGCCGCGGGCGTGGCCGAGCTTCAGCGCAGACTGCGGGTCGCGGTTGACGAAGGTTTCCTCCACCGCCGCCTCGTCGGGATCGTGCGCGGCGATCACGCCGGCCAGCCCGTCGTGAAGGACGCGCAGCCGGGTCGCGGTGTCGTCGCCGCCGCGCGATTGCACGATGCCGCAGGCGACGAAGGCGAGCCGCGTGCCCATCGCCTCGATGACGCCCCAGCCGGTGTTGCGCAGGCCGGGATCAATGCCGATGATGCGGATCGGGCGTTGGATGGCGGCTCTCCGGCAGACGGGATCGCGGAGCCTTACGCCATCGGCGCGGCATCGCAAACGCCTCGTGCGCGCTGGGCGCGCTGGGGCCGTCAGGCCGGCTGCAGATCCATCTGCCGGTGCAGCTCCGTTTCGCCGATCTCGTCGGTCCACACCTTGAACACGTTGAGGGTGTGCGGGCCGAAGGAGGTGGCGAGCGGGATGTCGGTGGCGTCGCGCCCGCGCGAAACGGTGATGCGGCCGATGCGCGGCATGTTGTGCCGGGCGTCGAAGATGAACCAGCGGTGGTCGAGGTACACCTCGATCCAGGCGTTGTAGTCCATCGGCGCGGGGTCGCGCGGCACGCCGATGTCGCCGAGGAAGCCGTTGGCGTAGCGGGTCGGGATGTTCATGCAGCGGCACAGCGTCACCGCGAGGTGGGCGAAGTCGCGGCACACGCCGAGGCGCTCCTCGTAGGCCTCGAAGGCCGTGCGGTCGCCGCGGGCGTACTGGTAGCCGAAGGTCAGGTGGTTGTGCACGAAGTCGCAGATCGCCTGGACCCGCCGCCAGCCCGGCGGCACGTGGCCGAACAGGTTCCAGGCGATGTTCGACAGCTTGTCGGTTTCGCAATAGCGGCTGCCCAGCAGGTAGACGAGATGTTGGGAAGGCACCTCGCCCAGCGGCACCTCCTTGGCATCGAGCACCACCGGGTCGGCGAGGCCGTCGCACTGGTAGATCTGGTCGCGCGAGATGGTGAAGGGACCGACCGGCGCCATGAAGCGCCGCACCAGATTGCCGTAGCCGTCGGTGTAGAGCTGCGATTCGATGTGGGGATCGGAACGGAACGCGCCCTGCCACCTGACGTGCTGCCTCAGCTCGTCGTGCGAATCGAGCAGGCAGACCATCAAGACGGGTTGGGGACAGAAGAATTGCAGTTCGTAGCCGTACCGGATGAGCATGGGCCGAGGCGCTCCTGCTTGAGGCGAAAAGGTCCGGCTCGCCCGTGCAAGGGACGCACCGCCCCTCCGGGCGGGAGCAGGAATGATGCCTTCGCCGATATCAAATCGCGGCGCGATCTCAAAGGTCGCTCAAGCCGCCAGCAGCCTGACCACCTCGCCGGGCACGTCGCCGATCACGCACACCAGCAGGGGCTCGGGATAAAGGCCGGCCGCGGGATCGCTGCGGTCGCGAAGAACAAGAACGCCGGCGTAGAAGGGCGCCAAGCCGTCGGCCAGGGCGATGGCGTTGGGGCGCGACAGCGAGCGGCGCGGCGTCCCGGGATGCAGGGTGCCCGCTTCGTCGGCGAAAAAGGGAACAACGATGTGGATGGTGCCCGATGCCATGACGAATCCCTCGGAAGTCAGGAGAACGTACGCAGAACATTGGCGGCTGGCAAGCGCGAAGAGGTTAACGGAACCTTGTTGCAGGCGCGGTCGGGAACCCTGCCGGGAGCCGGCATGACGCGGCTGGCAAAGCCGTGTATGCCTCGTGCCCGGCTCTGCCGAGCTTTGCGCCTCTGCCGATGCTGGGCCGATGCTTGGCCGAGCCGTCGTTCAAACCCCAGCGTTGTTTTGGCCAGCCTTGAAAGCCGCCACGCGTATGTCCCGGAGCGCAGGTTTGAAGAGTACCGCCAGCAAGGTTTTGCCCCTGATTGCCGGTTGTGCCGCGATCTGGCTCGCGGTTGCTCCCCCCATGGCGACGCCGCCCGCTTGCGCGCAAGCCTCAAGCCCGCCGGACAACCGCGGCGCGGCGGACGACCGGCTCGCCACCGTTCTGCAGCTCAACAGCGTGGCGACCGGCTTCGCCCTGTCGCCGCGCGGCCGCACCTTCCTGCCGCTGTCGCGCATCGATGGCAGCGACGGCCCGCAGGTGATCGAATGGGTCGACGGCAAGCCGGTGCCCTTCCCCGATGCCGACTGGAACAGCTGGAAGACCGGCGACGACCCGGAAAACAAGTTCGTTCACGTCAACGCGTTGCGCGTCGGGCGGAGCGGTAGCCTGTGGGTCGTCGATGCCGGCGCCCCGGGCCTGGGCAACGCCAAGCTGCCGCACGGACCCAAGATCGTGAAGATCGACCTGTCGACCAACAAGGTCGCGCGGGTGTTCCCGCTCGATGACGTGACCAAGCCCAAAAGCCTGCTCGACGACATCCGCTTCCACGGCTCCCTCGCCTACATCACGGATGCAGGCGCACCGGGCATCATCGTCCTTGATCTCGTCAGCGGCATGGGGCGGCGCGTCCTCGACGACGATCCTTCTTTGACCGCGCAACGTCCGGTGAGCGTCGACGACCACGTTCTGCGCGGCCCCAACGGCGCCCCGGTGAACATCCACACCGATCAGCTCGAAGTCTCGCCCGACGGCAAGTTCTTCTTCTACCAGCCGGCGAGCGGACCGATGTCGCGCCTGGCGACGCGCTACCTCGACAATCCCAAGCTGTCGTCGCAGCAGCTGGCCAAGAACATCACGACCTATTCCAAGACCGGCTCGACCGGCGGCACGGCGATCGACTCCGAGGGCAACATCTACTGCTCGGACACCAACAAGCACAGCATCCTGGTTCTCGACCGCGAGGGGCGGCAAAGGCTGCTGGTGCAGGACCCCCGGCTTCTTTGGGTCGATGCCATGTGGATCGACGCCGCCGGCTATCTCTACATGCCGGCGGCTCAGCTCGACCGCATGGCGCCCTTCAACGGCGGCGTGTCGAAGGTGCAGCTGCCCGTCACGGTGTACAAGATGAAGATCGACGCCAAGCCGCCGCCGAGCGACCATCCCTAAGCAGGTTCGCGTTGGCAGGCCAACGCTTCATCCGCTTAGCTCTTTGAAAG
>CAXTMA010000383.1:0-3589 GCA_964245015.1 uncultured Beijerinckiaceae bacterium
CGTCCCTGACGCGCGCGGCCACGTCGGCGGCGCGCGGCCGCCCGACCCGCTCCCGCCCCAGGCGGTCGCGCCCGTCGGTGCCCGGCTCGGTGGCGAGCAGGGCGGCAAGCTGCTCGGCCAGCGGCTTGGCCGGATCCCAGATCTCTTGCACGGCCCCGGTCTGGGCGAGGTTGTCGAGACCCGGCGCGAAGACCGGCGTGGTCCTGGCCTTCTCCTTCAGCAGGTCCAGCGGCAGCTTGGTGACCCGCGCCATCGAGGGCAGGTCCATCACTTCCGGCTCGGCGCCGGGCAGGGCGACGAGCACGCCCGTCGCCAGGGCGGTCGCGATGAAGGCGGCGGCCGCCGTGTGCCCGTACAGAATGCCGACCGTGCGCAGGCCGTGGCGGTCGGCGAGATGGAGGCACTGGGCGAGATGCGACAGGTACTGGCTCGGGCCGAGCAGCTCGTCGCGTTTGCTCATGCGCTGCGAGTCGCTGTCGACCAGGACGAGCAGCGGCCCGGCGGCGTCCTCGGCCACCAGGTCGAGCACGCGCCGCGACAAGCGTACCGCCTCGTTGATGCCGAGCGGCGTCCTGTTGGCGACGCCGAACACGCTGGCCGTTCGCCCGTCGGGTGTCTTGCCCTGGCCGAAGACGAGCCCCTGATCGTCGACCGTCACGCCGTGGCCGCCGGGGAACAGCGATGACAGGATGGCGTCGAGCGTCATGGCGTTCCGTGGTCCTCGACGCGCGCGACGAGCGCCTTGAAGTCCTCCGCCGCGAGACCGGGGACGCCGGCCGGGTCGGCGACGCCGAGCGCCGCCCAGACATCGGTGGCATCGGCGCAGCCGCCGACGCGGGCGAGCCTGCTCTCCAGCTGGGCTAGAGCATCGGACCGGATATCGGATCCGGTCCGACGCTCGAAGTCGTTGTGCTGCATTGGATTTGTCCAAAAACCGCTGCGCACTTTTCGGTCCGATGCTCTTGGCGCGCCGTCAAGGCGTCGAGGTCGAAGGACTGCGGCGCCTCCAGCAGGGCGAGGGCGGCGGCGCGGAAGCTGTCGTCGTCGGCGAAGGCGTTCGCGATGCCCGGCAGCCGGCGGTTCATGCCGCCCATGGTGCGCCACACCAGCGCCCGGTCGCGCGGATCGAAGTCCTCGACGCTCCGGATCGTTTCGATCACCTCCGGGCCGGATACGCTGATGCGGCCCTGCTCGGATACGACGAGCCCGGAGCAGCAGCCCGAGATCAGGCCGCCGCCGCCGTAGCAGCCGGCCCGGCCGCCGATCAGCCCGATCACCGGCACGCCCGCCGCCCGCGCGTCGAGAACGCCACGCATGATCTCGGCGATGGCGAGTTCGCCGACGTTGGCTTCCTGCAGGCGGACTCCGCCGGTGTCGAACAGCACCAGCACGGCCGCAGGTTTCGCCGATGCTTCAACATGGGCGGCGGCGCGCAGCAGGCCGACGAGCTTGGCGCCGTGCACCTCGCCGAAGGCACCGCCCACGATGCGGCCTTCCTGCGCGGCGGCGAGCACAAGCTTGCCCTGTATCGTGCCGCGCCCGACGATCATGCCGTCGTCGAACTGCTTGGGGGGTCGAACAGGTCGAGGTGCGGGCTCATCACCCGCTCGGCCGGGCCGACGAACTCGGCGAAGCTGCCGGGGTCGAGCAGGGTCGCGAGGCGATGGCGGGCGCTGGCCTCGTGCCAGTCGACGAGATGAGGATCGGCGACGTGCGGCCGGCTCAAACCGCGTCCTCCGCGATCAGCCGCGCGCCGTGGGCGACTCGACCCAGCCCGACAAGATCGCGGGAATGAGCGTCGGGTGCGGGTTCAGCGCCCAGTGCGTGCAAACCTTGCCCTTGAGGCCGCAGCGCTCGCCAAAGGTCGGCAGCAGCTCGATGGCGGCGGTGGAGAAGCCGATGCCGTGGTTGAGCCGGCGGACGCCGTAGGGGACGTAGATGCCGATGATCGCCAGCATGGCGGTCAGGATCTGCATTTCGGTGATCGCGCCGGGGTCGCGGGTGAACAGCGGCTCGACGTAGAAGGGCTTGTCCGCCTCGATCACGAACTGCACGCGGTCGCCGGGGATGTCGACGCGGCGCACGCGATCGACGATGCGGTTCACCTGCGCCAACACGATCCCGCTCTTGAAGGCGGTGGCCTCGACAACCGTGGGCGTGTCCTCGGTGTTGGGGCCGATGTAGAGGTTGCCGTCGCGGTCGGCGCAAACGGCGGCGATCAGGGCGACGTTGGGCGTGAGGTCGACGAAGAAGCGGGCGAACAGTTCGAGTTAGGTGTGGACGGCGCCGAGCTGGATCGCACCGGCGAACAGCATTGTGGCGATGCACCCGGCCTGCGGACCGGAATAGGCGGGGTCCAGCCGCTTGGCGATCCCGGTCTCGAAGATGTCGAGGTGCTCGGGCAGCGCGATGCCCGATTGCACGATGTGGAGGTCGTGCACCTTCGCCGGACCAACGGCGGCGCGGGCGAGGAGGTCGGCCTGCTTCTGGTTGTCGCCTTCGAGGCAGACGTGGTCGCCGGGTCGGATGACGGCTTCGAGCAGCCCGTTCGCCATGTCGGGAGCCACGAGCTTGCCGTCGGCGAGGCTTCGCGCGGCGGCGATGCGCGCATCCCGCCCCCGCCGCCGCCTGTCCCACGCGCCAGCCCTGCCTGACGTCATCGCCTTCTCCGGTTGCCCTTGCATTGGGGCGCTTCGCTTGCAAGCGTCGAGCCCGGCCGAAAGTGCGCCTGGCAATGACGACTGGCTTTTCGACCCCTCGGCACGGCAAAACCGGGAACCGCAGCCGATTGGACGCCGCCGCGGGGCGTGTGCTACGGCGCGGCTTGGGAGCCCGCCGATGCGTCCGCTGCAAATCCTGCCCTCGATCCTGTCCGCCGATTTCGCGAAGCTCGGCGAAGAAGTGCGCGCCGTGACCGCGGCCGGCGCCGACGTGCTCCACCTCGACGTGATGGACGGGCATTTCGTGCCCAACATCACCTTCGGGCCGCCGGTGGTGAAGGCGATGCGGCCGCACACCGCCGTGCCCTTCGACGTCCACCTGATGATCGCGCCGGCCGACCCCTACCTGGAAGCCTTCGCCCAGGCCGGCGCCGACTCGATCATCGTCCACGCCGAAGCCGGGCCACACCTCCATCGCTCGCTGCAGGCGATCCGCAGGTTGGGGATCGCGGCGGGCGTCGCGCTCAATCCGGCGACGCCCGTCGACGTCGTCACGCATGTGCTCGACGTCGTCGACCTCGTGCTGGTGATGTCGGTCAACCCCGGTTTCGGCGGGCAAAGCTTCCTGCCGGCGGCGATCGCGAAGATCCGCGAGGTGTACGATCTGACGCGCGGCACGGCCATCGACATCGCCGTCGACGGCGGGGTCGATGCGACCACGGCCGGTCCGGTGACGCAGGCCGGGGCCAACCGGCTGGTCGCCGGCAGCGCCGTCTTTCGCGACGGGCCGGCCGGCTACAAGAGCAACATCGACGCGATCCGCCGGGCGGCGATGGCGGCGCGCGGCGAGTCCGCCTGAGTCTCGACACCGTGACTAGAGGCTGTTACGGACTGAGTTAAGGGCCAGATGTGCGGGATGGTCCTGTCCT
>CAXTMA010000384.1:0-3583 GCA_964245015.1 uncultured Beijerinckiaceae bacterium
CGATCAGGCCGCGCAGCGGCGCCGCCTTCCAGTGCGACAGGGTGAGCTGGTCGTGGGCGATCGACAGGGCCTGGATGCGCGCCTGCAGGTCGCTGGTGAAGACCTCGAAGGAGGTGGCGCTCTGCCGGCTTTGCCGCACCAGCGAGCGGATCACCGCCAGCACGTTCTTCACGCGGTGGTTCAGTTCGGCCACCAGCAGCAGCTGGCTTTCCTGGGCGATCCGCCGCTCCCGGTCGATCAGGTCGGCGCGGCGCAGGATGACGTCGAGCAGCGAGATGCGCAGCGATTCCGCTATGTCGAGCTCGGCCGGACGCCAGGGGAGCGCGCGGTGGCGCACCGTTTCCTGCCAAGCGGCGAAGCTCGCCCGCGGCGTCAGCCTGCCGGTGTCGTCGCGGCGCAGCACCGCCTTGTCGGGGTTGCCGCCCCACCTCACCGTTTGCACGATCTCGCGGCGAAACAGCAGCACGAAGTCCTTGGGCGCGCGCGAAAACGGGATGGCGACGACCCCGCTCACCTTGTCGGCGTAGCGCAGGGCATCGGGCAGGACCTTGCCCAGTTCCGTGGTCGCGTAGCAGCGGTCGGCGCGCTTGGTGTTGAGAAAGCGGATCAGTTCCGGGACGGCATCCTCGGGCGGCGCGATGCCGTCGCTTTCGAAGCGGTTCTCGCTCCAAACGCCCACGCCGTCGCAGGCGATCATCTCGCGCAGCATCGGAGCGAAGCCGCGCAGGTTCTGGAAGATCGTTTCCTCCGGTTCCATGCTGGAGATGAGATGATCGTGCACCTCGCGCGCCTTCACGCGATAAGCCAGCTCGTCCTTCTGCTGCTTGCTCTCGACCTGGGTCGAGAACACCTGGGCGAACAGCTCTACGGCCGCATTGGTCGTGGCGGCGATGCGCCGGGGCGTATCGTGATGACAGGCGATCAGGCCCCAAAGGCGGTCGGCGTGGATGATCGAGGCTGTCATGGTGGCGCGCACGCCCATGTTGCGCAGGTACTGCCGGTGGATGGGCGAAACCGAGCGCAGCATCGACAGGCTGAGGTCGAGCGGTTGCTGCTTGGCGGTCAACATCGGCACGATCGGCACGGGAGCGTATTCGTTGTCGGGGATCATCCGCAGCCACTGCCGCTGGAAAAGCGCACGCGACTGCGCGGGGATGTCGGTGGCGGGGTAATGCAGGCCGAGGAAGGGATCCATCCCCGAGCGCAGCGCTTCGGCGACGACGACCCCGGTGTCGTCCTCCAGGAAGCGGTAGATCATCACCCGATCGAAGCCGGTGATGGCGCGCAACTGGCGGGCGGCGGAGGTGAGGAAGGCGGTGAAGGTCGTGGTGCGGCGCAACCGGTCGATGATCGTCTTGACCAGCACGGCCGCGTCGGTGCGCACCGTGTCGGCACCGGCGACGGGCACGCATTCCGCGATGGCGAACGTGCCCGATGCGTGCACGAAGATGTCGTGCTCGTCGCCGGCCTTGCCGATGGCGACGCCGGCGAGACGCTCGGCCTGGTTGGAGATCATCGCCGCCTGGAAGGTGTTGCGCAGGTCGTGGATCACCTTGGGCGGCAGGATCGCCTCCATGGAGGCGCCGATCATCGCCTCCACCGGCGTCCCGAACAGCTCGGCGGCATTGGCCGACGCATGCGCGATCGACCAGGTCGGTAGTTGCAAGGCGATCAAGCAGCCGAAGGGTTGGATCGCCCCGGGAACATGGACCGGCTCGCGGTCGCACTCCGTCAATTCCGTCGCGGATTGAACCTCTTGCACGCGGCAACCATCTCCCCGGGCGCATCCGTGCTTCGATCGGCGGCGATCGAGCGGGCAGGGATGGGACGTGCAAGGACCGGAAGGGCTGAGGTGGACGCGGTTTGCCGGCCCGCTTCAATCCCCGACACTGCCGGTCTCGCTTGGCGGGAGCATGAACGAATGCGTCGGCGGCTTCAATACGTCCCCGGCTCGCTTGAACCACTTGGCTCATGGTGACCTCGTCAACGAGCGTGCGTTCATTCGGCGCAACTCGACCCGTTGACCTGATCCGCCCGCTTGGCTCGCGCCTTCGGAACTCATCCGACGGGCCAGGGTTTGCGCAAGCCGCCGCCGAGGAAGATGAGATGGCCTTCGACTTGTCCCAATATACCAACGCGGACCCGCACCTGTCGTCGGGCGAGCGCTTGCTTTCGGTGCTGCTCGGTCTGGGCCTGACATCGGTCGCCGCGCAGCCGCGATCCAACGTGTTCCTCAGCATGCTGGCGCTGGCGACGGGGTCGTACCTCGCCTATCGCGGCGCGACTGGCTTCTGCATCATCAAGGCGTCGCTCAACGATGCCACGCCGCCCGGTGCGGCGGTCGCCGCGCCGGCGAGGGCGTGAATCGTCGATCGGTCGAGGGCGCTATCACCGTCGCCCCTTGGCGCTATCCCCGTCGCCCCTTGATGACGGTGATCCGCCCGACGCACTTGTCGCCAGAGGGAAAAGAGCCGGGCGGGCAGGTGAGGTGAGTGGGCCGGTGGATCGGGTTCATGCCCTTGGCCTGGGCATTCTGAGCCGCGCCCGACAGCAGGCCGGCGGCAAGCCCGCCGAGGCCGACTCTTCTCGCGAGCCCGACCCAATCCTTCACCATTGCAAGCTCCTTTCGCGGGAGATTCCTGCCGCGCGTGCCCGACGCACCGCCGTGATGCGGACTTCGACTTGCCCGGCCGAAGCGCGACCGGTTTTCGCCCCAGCGGTCTTCTCGAATGCCGCCTTTGCCGTGGTCTGGCGATCCCGACCAAAGGCGAAGGTCGGCCCCATCGGCGCCGGCCTCGTTGAGCCAGCGGGTCGCTCATGCTACGCGCCGCCATGCTCGAAGGCCTGCCACCTAACAATGCCGCCCACGTCCTGCGGCTCGAATGCGACGAGGCCGACGCCCGGCGCATCGCTGATCTCGTGGTGGAAAGCTGCGATCCCGCCGACACCGCCGCCGCCGCCTTCGAGGACACCCGCAATCCCCTGAGCTGGGCCGGCGGCGGCCCTTGGATGGTCGAGATCTACTTCGGACGCCAGCCCGACGAGGCGGCGATCCGCGATCTGCTCGCCGTCGCCTCCACCCCGGCACTGGCCGCGTCGGCCGTCTTCGACCGGGTCGCGGCGGCGGACTGGGTCGCCGCCTCGCTTGAAGGGCTCGACGCCGTGCGCGAAGGGCGTTTCGTGCTCCACGGCGCGCATGGCCGCGCCCGCGTCCGCACCGGTGACATCGGCATCGAGATCGAGGCGGCGCTGGCCTTCGGCACCGGCCACCACGGCACCACGCGGGGCTGCCTGCTCGCCCTCGACGCCGTGCTGAAGCGCCGCCGCCCGCGTCGGGTCGTCGACCTCGGCACCGGCACGGGCGTGCTCGCCATGGCGGCCGCGAAGGCCTTGAAGACCGAAGTGTTCTGCGGCGACCTCGACCCCGTCGCGGTCGATGCCGCGCGGAACAACGCCGTGCTGAACGGGGTGGGGCCGCACGTCCGGCCCGTGGTGGCGGCCGGTTTGCGGCACCTCAAGCTGAAGCGCAACGCGCCCTATGATCTGATCCTGGCCAACATCTTGGCGCGACCCCTGTGCATCC
>CAXTMA010000385.1:0-3568 GCA_964245015.1 uncultured Beijerinckiaceae bacterium
GCCGCCCGCCGGGCCGCCGAGCTGAGCCCGGTGGGGCGCCGCCTGCGGGAGGGCCGGCGCCTGCGAGGGCGCCCGACCTTGCGGCGCGGCCGGGGCCTGCAAGGATGCCGCGCGCTGGCTCGACGCGCCTGTGCCGGTCGATTGGCCGGTCGATTGGCCGATCGATTGGCCGGTCGGTTGACCGGCGGGTTGGGCAGAGGACAGGCGGCGCAGCACCTCGTCGGGCGGCGGCAGGTCGGCGGCGTAAGCGAGACGAACCAGCACCATGTCGGCGGCGGCGAGCGGGCGCGGCGATTCCTTGACCTCGGACAGGCCCTTCAGCAGCAACTGCCACGCCCGCGTCAGCACCGCCATGGAAAGGCCCTTGGCGAAGACTTTTCCCCGCACCCGCTCTTCCGGCGAGGCGGCGGGATCGTCGGCCGCCGCCGGCACCAGCTTCAGCCGGGTGACGAAGTGCACGAAGTCGGCGAGGTCGACCAGGATCTGGCCGGGCTCGCCGCCGGCGTCGTGCAGCTCCTTCAAGGTGCCGAGCGCCCCGGCCATGTCGCCGCGCATCGCCTGCTCGAACAGGTCGATGACGCGGGTGCGGTCGGCGAGGCCGAGCATGGCCCGCAGCGTCGCCGCATCCAGCGTGCGTCCCGCTCCGGCGCCCAGCGCGATCGCCTGATCGAGCAGCGACAGCGCGTCGCGCACCGAGCCCTCGGCCGCGCGCGCGATCACCGCCAGAGCCTCCTCCTCGACCGGCACGTTCTCCCTCCCGCAGATGCGGGCGAGGTGGGCGACCATCACCGGTGGCTCGATGCGGCGCAGGTCGAAGCGCTGGCAGCGCGAGCGCACGGTGACGGGCACCTTCTCGATCTCCGTGGTGGCGAACAGGAACTTCACGTGGTCGGGCGGCTCTTCCAGCGTCTTCAACAGGCCGTTGAAGGCCTGCTTGGAGAGCATGTGCACCTCGTCGATGATGTAGATCTTGGCCCGCGCCATCACCGGGCGGTAGCGCGACGAATCGATGATCTCGCGCACGTCGTCGATGCCGGTGTGGGAGGCCGCGTCCATCTCGATCACGTCGACATGGCGCGACTCGATGATCGCCTGGCAGTGGTGGCCGAGCGTTTCCATGCGGATCGTCGGCCGGGTGATCTCCGCCGTCTGGTAGTTGAAGGCGCGGGCGAGGATGCGGGCGGTGGTGGTCTTGCCCACCCCGCGCACGCCCGTCAGCATGTAGGCCTGGTGGATGCGGTCGAGGTCGAAGGCGTTCGACAGGGTGCGCACCATGGCGTCCTGGCCGATCAGGTCCTCGAAGGCGGACGGCCGGTACTTGCGGGCGAGCACGCGGTAGGCTTCGGCCTTGACGGCACCCTCGGCCGCAGCCTGGGGCACCTGCGCGGCGAGCTGCCGGTCCTGGTCGGCGAAGAGCTTGCCCAAGCCTTCGCTGGGCCGGCCTTCGGTCGGGCTGGGATCGTCCGGGAGAAGTCCGTCGCTCATGCCTCGGGTGTGGAACCACCGTGCCGGCCGGTCAAGGGCCGCCGCTTCCGATCCTTTTCCGATCCCTGGCACCGTTCCTGTAAGGCGCATCCTGTGGACATGGGCGTGCCTGGGAGCGTTCGCGGTCGATGGCTCGTTTTTCCGGTGTCCTGCTCGATCTCGGCGGCGTGGTCTACGTCGGCAGCGAGGCGATCCCCGGTGCGGTGGAGGCGGTCGACAGGCTGCGGCGTCACCGTGTCGCCGTACGCTTCCTCACCAACACCACGCGCCGGCCGCTGCGCGTCCTGGTCGCCGACCTCGAACATCTCGGGCTCAAGGTTTCGGCCGACGAAGTGTTCACCCCCGCGGTGGCGGCGCGCCACGTCCTGCGCGGGCGCGTGCCGCACCTGCTGGTGCACCCCGACCTCGCGGAGGATTTCCCAACCGAGCCGGGATCGCGGGGCGAGGGGGCGGCCGTTGTGGTCGGCGATGCCGGCGACAGCTTCTCCTACGGCAACCTCAACGCGGCCTTTCGCGCGCTGGAAAACGGCGCCGACCTGCTGGCGCTGGCCAACAACCGCAGCTTCCGCGACGGCGACGGCGGCCTCAGCCTCGATGCCGGCCCCTTCGTCGCGGCGCTGGAATATGCGAGCGGGCGGCGGGCGGACGTGATCGGCAAGCCGGCGGCGGCCTTTTTCCGGGCCGCGCTGGACAGCCTGGGAGCCGGCACGGCGGCGATGGTCGGCGACGACGTCGAGTCGGACGTCGGCGGTGCGATGAAGGCCGGGCTCGCCGGCGTGCTCGTGCGCACCGGCAAGTACCGCGAGGGCGACGAACGCCGCGTCGATCCCGCGCCCACGCATGTCGCCGACGACCTCGCGCGGGCGGTGGACTGGATCCTTGAGGCGCCCTGACCAGGTTTCGCAAAAGTGCCCCGCGGTTTTGCGATCAAAACCTGCGGCTTGTCAGAAAGCGAAGCGGGTGAAGCATTGGCCTGCCAACACGAACCTGCTGGGATGGGCAGCAGCATGACGGCGCCGGTCCATGCAGCCGCGCCTGCCCGCCGCATCGATGCCCCCACGGCGCGAGCGCTACGACGGGTCCAGCGGCACCGTCGGCTTGGTTCTCGTGGCGACAACCGTGTACATCGGCATCGGCTTGCCCCCCAGCAACTGGGTGTGGGTGGTCACCTCGGCCTTCTCGAAGCCGAGCACGCCGAGGAACTCGACCACCAACGGCGGCGGCAGGTCCCACCAGGTTTCCCACGGGCCGGGCCGGGCGAAGCGCGGCTTGAAGCGCATGGCGCGGCCGAACAGCGGCGCGACGAGGCGCGACAGCAGCATCGAGTGCAGGCCGGCGAGCGGCATGAGGTCGGCGACCACCATCGTCTCGCCCGTGATCGCGGCGGCGTTGTGCAAGGCCAGGAACGGGTCGCGCAGGTGCAGAAGGATGCTGCCGAAGACGCTGACGTCGACCGGCCCCAGCGCGGGGTCGATGCGATACACCGTGCCGTGCGCCATCCGCGCGGTGGAACGGTTGGCCTCGTGGCATAGCCAGTAGCCGTTGTTGATCGCGCGGATGTGCGCCTTGCGCCCGCGCGCGTGCTCGGCCACGTCGATGGCCGACAGGGGCACGATGTCCCAGCCCTGCGCCTCCGACAGGTCGTAGGAGATCACCCGCGCACCGGCCTTTTCCATGTGAAAGGTGAGGAAACCGGTGGCGGCGCCGACATCGAGCACGCTGCGCCCGGCCAGCGGCACCCGGCCGAGGTAGCGATCGATGCCCGGCGCCAGATCCCACTCGCCGGAGATCGTGCCCCGGCCGGGGATGGCGGTGGTGTGATAAAAGTAGCAGTCGCTCGGGCTGAGGCCGCGGATCGGGTCGGCGAACACGGGAGCCGGTGTTGCCGTCGTCAAATGCCCCTCGCGCCCCTCGTCCTCAACGCCGGATGGTTCGATGCCGAGGCACTTGGCCGGCCCCATGCGCCGATCGGCCGGGCCGATGCGGGTGGGAGGTTGGACAGAGACCCGCCCGGTCTCGTTAGGGCTGCTTCCTTCCGGACCTGACCCGGTTGGCGAGTGGAACGTCCACCGCCAACCTCCCG
>CAXTMA010000386.1:0-3538 GCA_964245015.1 uncultured Beijerinckiaceae bacterium
CGCCACAGCTGCGCCGGCGCCGCAGCTGTGGCGCTTCGCTCGGGCGCGCTGGCGGCGGAGATGTTTCGGATCGGGTGCATGGTGCTCTTCTTGGTCGCGTGGTGGGGAAGGTGAGGCGCTGTTGAGGTCCGGATGCGCGAAGGGCGCCCCGCGGGCGCCCTCGACGTGATGCGTGATGATCCGGTTCCGACTCGGGTCGGCTCTGGTTTGAGCCGGTCGGTTCGGCGTCGTTCCCGGCCCGAACCAATGTCTGCTGAGAAGCCTCTCCGACACGGCCCTCGTCTGCTCGAGCCGGTGCTTCCGCGTGGCATCCGATGCGGCGTGGTTCACACAGCCGTCAAGGACGAGCGCGCCTCATCGCCGCTGCGCCCCGAGCCGGGTGTTACCGCGCACGGGGCCGGAGATGATGGTTCATCGCCGTCGCGAACATCACGCCGGTGTCGACCGGTTTGTAGCGCGCGAGGACGCGAAGGACCTCGCCCGAGTCGGAGCTGAACGGCGTCGCGGCCGCCGCCTCGGCCAGCGTCCGCCAGACCTGGTCCAAGGCGAGGCCGACCTTGACGCAGCGGATCTCGTCGCCGGCGATCCCGAACAGGATGACCTCATGCGCCAGGTTCGACGGCTCCGCCAGCAAGGCCTTGATTGCCGGCGCGTCAACCGCGCCGTGGTTGAGCGGCAAGGGCGCGCGGAAATGACTACCGTGGCATCCAACGAGGAACCATGCCACCGGCGGCGTGGCGAGCACGCTGATCGGGTTCGGGATGGCGGCGAAGGCGGCCCACTCCTGGTCGCTGAGCCGGTCCGCCCGGAAGCTGAGAAAAGTCTTCATCCCGTCCGCGCGCCGCTCGACGGTGACCGCCATGCCCGTGTCGACGGTGGCGGCAAGCCAGCGATCGCCGACGCCGAGGTGGGTGCCGTTTGGACCAGCGACGCGGGGGTCCTCGGCGTAGATCCCGCGCGAGATCAGGAACGCCACCGGCGCCACCTCGACCGGCCCGTTGCCCATGTTGACCGTCCCATCCATCATCGTCATGTCCGCCTCTTCGCGGGGGTTGTTCACGGTTCCCCTCACCTCGCCATCACCTCCTTTTCGACCTTCATCGTCCTCTCACGACCTGCGTCTCCGTTCCTTGTGCCCTGCGACGCACGAGGTCGCCGGCGCCGGCATGGGCCCCCGATCGGCTTCCGCGTGGTCCAGGACGTGGTCATTTCGGTGAGCCGAACCGACGGTGCGAACCCGACGGGATGGCGGAATGCATGGCTTGGCGCCGCGTCGTCCGGCAGGCCTGCAACGCGCGAGGTCGGCGTGCTGTCCGCGGCGGCCATGAAGCCCGGCGCCAACTCCGGAACGCATCTGGCCCCGGCGCGGGCGAGCGCACCGCGCGCGACGCCAGCGGCGGGCATACGATCAGGCTGCTGCCGCGGCGCTCGCGCTCCACCCCGTCAGGACAGTTGATGTTTGCGAGCTGTTCGGCGTCGGGCGAAGGTTTGAACAGCACCAACAACCGGTCCGCGGTGTTGAACGGCAAGGGATCCGAGCTGTCCGCGGAGGCGACCCACGGGTGCGGTCACAGCGCAACCGGCTGCCAGCGAAGTCGTCGAACGCATCGGTGCCGCCGTCTGTCCAACCCTCACCTCAGGCGGGATCGCAACCACGACATGCGTGGCGATGACCGCTTTCAGCATCGCGGCAAGGTCGGGCAGCTTGGTGTCAGCCGGCGCGCCGCGGTGGCGTTGATCATGGCATGGTCCTGATGGTTGGGCATTGGAGAGCGCCGGCATGCGTTGCCTGCGAGCAGATCGGATCAAGCGTGGGCCAGCGAGGCCGATCGAACCGGCGCCATCGCTCCGGCTTCCCTGGACGTTGCCGGCTACGCGGTATCTCGCGCGGGCTGCGCTGCTGTCAGCCGCCGTCGCTCGAATGCCGGCGCTGCGGTGCCGGGATCATCGGGTCGCGGCGTTGCGGGTATCGGCGCAGATGGGAGCGCTCAACGTTTGGCGCGTCGGGCCCGCTCCATCGCGCGGTACACCTCGCCGAGTGTCTCGCGGAGCGCCTCGATGCGCTCGGGCGAGAGAAACACCCGGCGTGCCGCCGCCGCCATCTCGTCGGTGACCTCGATCGCGCCGGTGTCGCCGAAGTTGACCGGGCCGCCGAGCCTGCGACCGGCGGTCTGCTGCGCGTCGCTCAGCAGTCGCAGCAGGTCACCCTCGTCGGCGCCGTCGATGACGATCTTCCTCGTCACCGTCTTGCCGCCCATGAAGTCCTGATCGACTGTTTCCTTGATCGTCATTCGCATGGGGCAATCTCCACCTGTCCTGCGCTTGTTCTCCGCTCCTCTTCTCAGGCTTCGGCGATTGACCTGTCCGTCGCTTCTCGCGACCTGATCTCATCCGCATCGCTTGCGTCCGGTCGCGACCGGCACGACCGTCCGACGTACGGACACAAACCAAGGGCACGTCCGAGGTCGGGGCCAGCATCGCGGGATGCGCGGGGCAAGGCTCACCTGCGCACTTCGGTGGGGATCTGCCCACCCGCGAGCTCGCATGCCTGTCCCGGAGCGCGCCTGCCCTGGCGGGAGCAATCTGTTCGCGGCAAGGCAGGTGCATCGCCACAGGATACGGTTGCAGCGCGGCGGGTGCCGGCTGCCATCGATCGGACGCGGTGTGCCTTCGTCAGCCCGGCTCAGCGACTGGCTGCTCAGGCGGGATCCCGTCCCATCACATGCGTGGCGATGACCGCCTCCAGCACCGCGGCGAGGAGGTCGGCGCCGGCGCGCGGCCCGATAAGCAAAAGCTCGCGGGCCTGCTCGAAGCGCCCCTGCCGGCGGCCGAGCGGCTCCGGCGAGTACCGAGCAAGCGCGGCAGGGTCGAGCGCCCGCTCGCGGCACACCGCCTGCCCCTCATGCGAGGCGGCGAAGGCGGCGAGGCTCGCCGGCTCCAGCATCACCGCCACCGCGCGGTCGAGCGCGCCGTGCGGCAGGCTGACCGGGCACTCGTAGGCGATCGCCCGCAGTGCCGGCCGCACCGGGCTGTCGCGGCCGCGCTGCCTTGTCAACGGCAGAGCGACCGCGCGCCAATGCGCAAAGCCTTCCTCCTCGCGCCAGCCCTCGCCGTCGCGCACCGCGCTGGCGTAGCGCTCGGCGGCGAGCGTCGACATGCGCGACAATGTGGTCTGCCCTTCCGTCGTCCCCACCTTGTACAACGGCTGGTCGAGGCGCTCGGCGAGGGCGAGCAGGCCGTCGCAGCCGGCGGCGTAGAGCAGGCCCGGCGCGGTGGGACCGAGGCGACGGCGGTAGGCTTGGCTGGCGAACAGCTCGGGATCGACGGGCTGGCAGGGACTGGCGAGCAGCCGGCCGCGCCCGCGAAGCCGTAGCCCGTTCGCCTCGGCGGCCGTGCCGACAGCGGCGGATCGGACCGCGCCTGTGCCGAATGCATCCTTGACGACCGCGACGGTGCCGCTCTCGATGGAGCCATACCCCGACATGGCATGTTGGCCGGGCTCGCCGCGGCGCTGCGGCGACCTGCGCCGCGGCCTGCC
>CAXTMA010000387.1:0-3496 GCA_964245015.1 uncultured Beijerinckiaceae bacterium
ACTACATCGACCGCTCGACGCTGGCCATCGCCAACCACACCATCGCCGACGAGATGCACCTGTCGCCGGGCGAGATGGGCGCGCTGCTGTCCGCCTTCGCCTGGAGCTACGCCCTGTGCCAGCTCCCCATCGGCGCGATCACCGACAGGGTCGGGCCGCACATCATGCTGACCTTGGGCATGACGGTCTGGTCGGTCGCGCAGATGGTCAGCGGCGCGGTGACCGGCTTCGGGCAGTTCCTGGTGGCCCGCGCCGGGCTCGGCATCGGCGAATCACCGATGTTCACCGCCGGCGCGCGCGCCTCCGTGAACTGGTTCCCGTTGAAGGATCGCGGCTTCCCGCTCGGCCTGTTCAACGCCGCCTCCTCGCTCGGGCCGGCGCTGGCGCCGCCGCTCCTCACCGCGCTGATGCTGGCCTACGGCTGGCGCGTGATGTTCGTGGCGATGGGGGCTGCCGGGCTCGCCGTGGCGCTGGCCTGGGGCCTGCACTACCGCGATCCCGACGACGTCGGCATCCCTCGCGAAGACTTGGAGGCGATCCATTCCGGCGAGGTCGGTGGCGAGGCGCAGGCGGGCGCTCATACCTGGGCGCGGCTGTTCACGATCCCCACCACCTGGGCGCTCATCGGCGGGCTGTTCGGCATCGTCTACATCACTTGGCTGAACGTCGCCTGGTTGCCGGACTACCTGGAGTCCGTGCGTCACGTCAGCGTGTCCGACACCGGCCTCCTCGCCTCGCTGCCGCAGTTCGCCGGCTTCGGCGGCGGCGTGCTCGGCGGCTACGGCTCCGACCTGCTGGCGCGGCGCGGCGTCGACCCCGTGGACTCCCGCCGCTACCTCACGGTCGGCGGGCTGGTCCTGTGCGCCCTGTTCACCGCGCTGGCGCCCTTCGCCCCGACCACGTCGGGCACGGTGGCGCTTCTGTCGGCGTCGATGTTCTTCGGCTACGGCGCGGGCTCGTGCTCCTGGGCGCTGGGGGCGAGCCTGACGCCGCCGCACCTCGTGGCGACGCTGGAGTCGATCCAGAACATCGGCGGCTCGATTGGCGGCGCGCTGGCGCCGCTCGTCACCGGCCTGATCGTGGGGCGCACGCACTCCTTCACGCCGGCCTTCCTGGTGGCCACGGTGGCGGCGCTGGCCGGGGCGGCGAGCTACTGGAGGGTGAAACCAGGCGCTTATGCCGACCTGCATCGATAGGCTCTACATCCCTCCCTTGTCGCCGAGCAGCCCCTTGATGCGCTTGTTCAGGAGATCGCGCATCTCGCGGTAGGCGTCGAGCTTGCGCTCGCGGCTGCCTTCCACGGCGGTCGGGTCCTGGGTCGGCCAGTACACCACGTCGCAGGCCAGCGTGCGGGTGAACTCCAGCGCCTTGTGGTGGGCTTCGGGCGACAGGGTGACGATGAGGTCGAAGGACGCGTCCTCCAGGTCCTCGAAGGTGTGCGGCTGGTGCCGGGTGATGTCGAGGCCAATCTCGGCCATCGCCGCCTGCGCGAAGGCGTCGGGCTCGCCCGCCCGGACACCGGCCGAGGCGAAGTACACGTCGCGACCGAACAGGGCCCTGGCCAGCCCCTCCGCCATTGGCGAGCGCACGGCATTCATCGAGCACGAGAACAGCACCGCGCCCGGCCGCAGCGTGAGCGGACCGCTCATCGCAACACCCTCATGGCCAATCCTTCATCGCCATGTAGTGGCGATGTCGCGATCCTGCCGCGTGGGACCACTCAGCCTTTCCAGTGCAGCGCGGTGATCAAGGTGAACAGCCGCCGGGCAGTATCGTTGTCGCAGGTGATCTTGCCGGCGAGCCGCTCGACCAGCAGGTCGGCGCCCTCGTTGTGGAGCCCCCGCCGGCCCATGTCGATCGCCTCGATCTGCGCCGACGTCGCCGTGCGGATGGCGGCATAGTAGCTTTCGCACACCATGAAGTAGTCGCGCAGCAGGCCGCGGAAGGGCGTCAGCGACAGGATGTGCACGGCCTGCTGCCCGCCGTCGGCGCCGGCGATGTCGAGCATCAGCTTGGATTCGTGCAGCGAGATGGTCAGCTCGTAGGGGCCGGCGTCCTTGCCCGGCAGGGCGAAGGTGTTCTCCTCGACGAGGTCGTAGGCGGCGATCTGACGCTCGTGCTCCTGGTCGGGCGTGCCGATGCCGATGGAGTCGCCGTCGAGGTGCACGGCCTTCAGGCAATCGGTCTTGGCCGGGTGATCGCCGTCGCTCATGCCGCCCCCCGCCGCAAGGATTGCCGTGCGGACTGGCCGAGCCGCAGCGCCACCGATCGCGCATGCGCCGCGAGCCCTTCCGCCTCGCCCAGCGTCACCGCCGCCGGGCCGATCGCCTGGAGGGCTTGCGCCGAGCATTTCAGGATGGATGTCTTCTTGACGAAGTCGAGCACGCCCAGGCCCGAGGAGAAGCACGCCGAGCGGGCGGTGGGCAGCACGTGGTTGGAGCCGCCGACGTAGTCGCCCACCGCCTCGGGCGTATGCGCCCCGAGGAAGACGGCGCCGGCGTTGCGGATGGCGGCGGCCAGCCGCTCCTCGTCGGCGGCGATGATTTCAAGGTGCTCGGGGGCGATCCGGTCGGCCAGCGGCACCGCCGCGTCGAGGTCGGGAACGAGGATGATCGCCCCGTGGTCGCGCCAGCTCGCTCCGGCGATCTCCGCGCGCGGCAGGGTGCGCAGCTGCGCGGCGACCGAGCGCTCCACCTCTTCGGCCAGCCAGGAAGAATCGGTGACGAGGATGGATTGCGCGGCGGCGTCGTGCTCGGCCTGGGCGAGCAGATCGGCGGCGATCCAATCAGGGTCGGCGTCGCCGTCGGCGATGACCAGCACCTCCGAGGGACCGGCGATCATGTCGATGCCGACCTGTCCGAAGACCTGCCGCTTGGCGCACGCGACATAGGCATTGCCGGGACCCACGATCTTCATCACGGGTGCGATCGACGGGGTGCCGTAGGCCAGGGCCGCCACCGCCTGGGCGCCGCCGACCTGATAGATTTCATCGACCCCGGCGAGGTCGGCGGCGGCGAGCACGAGGGGGTTGATGCGCCCGTCGGGGGCCGGCACGACCATCACCAGGCGCTCGCAGCCGGCGACCTTGGCCGGCACGGCGTTCATCAGCACGGAGGAGGGATAGGAGGCCGTGCCGCCCGGCACGTAGAGGCCGACGGCCTGGATCGCCGTCCAGCGCCATCCCAGTTCCACCCCGAGCGGGTCGGTGAAGCGCAGGTCCTGTGGGCGCTGCCGCTCATGGAAGCTTCGGATGCGCTCGTGGGCGAGGCGGAGGGCGTCGAGATCCTCCTGGCGCGCCCGGCGTCCGGCAGCGGCGACGGCGGCCGGTGACACCCGCAGCCCGAGTTCGGCGAGATCGACCCTGTCGAAGCGCTGGGAATAGCGGACCAGAGCCGCATCGCCCTCGGCACGAACGTCGCGGATGATGGCGCGCACGGCCGTGTCGACGTCCTCCGACACTTCGCGCTTGGCGGCGAGCAGGGCGGCGAACGCGGCC
>CAXTMA010000388.1:0-3495 GCA_964245015.1 uncultured Beijerinckiaceae bacterium
GCCCAGGTGTCGAGGTTGAGGCTGGCGCGCCCGGTGGCGGCGGCGTGAAAGGCCGGGTCGATGTAGTCCGGCCCGTTCTTCAGGCCGGACACGCGCAGGTGTTGCCGGGCGAAGGCGCGCATCAGGCCGAGCGTCAGCACGGTCTTGCCGCTGCCCGAGCGCGGCGCCGCGACGACGAGGCCGGCGGCCACCCGGCTAGCCGTGCCGCCGCAGCAGGTCGAGCACCGGCTCGGCGCTGCGATCGGGCGGGAACACGGGGTAGAAGACGTGCGCGATCCGCCCCTGGCGCACCACCAGCGTGAGACGGCGGACGAGGCGGATGCCGTCGGCCTCGAAGGTCGGCAGCCGCAGCGCGTCGACCAGGGCGAAGCCCGCGTCGCTCAGGACGGCGTAGGGCAGGTGAAGACGCTCGGCCATCTCCGCCTGATAGGCGGTGGACTGCGTGCTGACGCCGTAGACTCCGGCGCCGAGGCTTCGAAAGGCCTCGTGATGGTCGCGGAAGGCGCAGGTCTGAGGCGTGCAGCCGCGCGCGCCGGGAATGGCATCCCATCCCTCGGGCAGGGTGACGCCGGGGCGCCCGGTCATTGGATAGAAGAAGAGTACGCTGGTGCTATCAGGCAGGGCGGCGAGGTCGACGCTGCCGCCTCGCGTCGCCGGCAGGCGCAGGGCCGGCATCGTCATGCCGGGCAGGTGATCGCAGGCGCCGTCGTCGGCGGGAACGGGGAGCGATGTGGGCAGGCTGGCGTAATCGGTTTGCATCGCGCCTTGTAGCGCGCCCGGTGCGCTCAGGTCGATGCGGCGCGTCCGGCCAGCACGTCCCCGTAGAGCGCGATCGTGCGCTCGGCGATGGCGTTCCAGCTGAAGTGCGCCTCGACGCGGGCGCGCCCGGCCGCACCCATGCGGGCGCGCAAGGCGGCATCGGCGGCGAGCCTGTTGATCGCCCCAGCCAGCGCCAGGGAAAAGCGGCGGGGGTCGACGGGGTCGAAGCCGCCGGGCTTGAGCCCCACGTCGACCAGGATCCCGGTCTCGCCGGGCACCACCACCTCGGGGATGCCGCCGACGCGCGAGGCCACCACCGGGGTGCCGCAGGCCATCGCCTCCAGGTTGATGATGCCGAAGGGCTCGTACACCGACGGGCAGCAGAAGATCGCCGCCCGCGCGTAGAGCTCGATCACTTGCGCGCGCGGCAGCATTTCGCGGATCCACACCACCCCCGGCCGTTCAGCCGCGACGCGGGCCACGCCGCTTTCCATTTCGGCGGCGATGGCGGGCGTATCCGGGGCGCCGGCGCACAGCACGACCTGGCAGGCCGGGTCGATGTCGGGGATGGCGTCGACGAGGTGGATGATCCCCTTCTGCCGCGTGATCCGCCCGACGAACAGCACGAACGGCCGGGCGGGATCGATGCCGTGGCGGGTCAGCACCTCGGCTTGTCCATTTCCGGCCCCCGCCACGTCCGTTGGTCCAGCCTTGTACTCGTCGAGGTCGATGCCGTTGTGGATGACGTGGACGCGCTCGGGCGCGATGGTGAAGTGCCTGAGCACGTCGGCCCGCGTTTCCCGCGACACGGCGATCACCGCGTCCGCCGCCTCGATCGCCGTGCGCTCCATCCAGGCGGACAGGTGGTAGGCGTTGCCGAGCTGCTCGACCTTCCACGGCCGCAGCGGCTCCAGCGAGTGGATGGTGAGGACGTAGGGCACCCCCCACAGCTTGGCGGCGATGAGCCCGCCCATGTCGGTGTACCAGGTGTGGCAATGGACGAGGTCGGCGTCGAGCCGGTCCTTGGCCATGGCGAGCGAGCGGGCGAAGGCGTCGACCGCACCGGTGAAGCGGGGGTCGGTGTTTTCGCCGGCCTCGTCCCAGCGGGGATAGCCGCGCACGGCGAGCGCCTCTTCGATTTGCTGGCTGCCCCGCTGGTCGCCGAAGCAGCGCACCTCGACGGCGATGCGCGCCGCCAGGGCGCGGGCGAGGTACTCGACGTGCACGCCGGCGCCGCCATAAACGTTGGGCGGGTATTCGTTGGTGAACAGGGCGACTTTGCGCATGCGGGGTCTCGCGGCGGGACCGGCCTTCCCTCACCCGGCCGGCGGCCGGGCGCAAGATTTGCCTGCCCCGCCATCCGGCCAGTCCAGCCACCGGCGCCACAGGTCGGCGTTGGCGTTGTCGGCGCTCATCACGCCGGCTTCGACGAGCCGCAGTCCCAGCGACGCGTCGTAGGGGCGATCCGCCTCGGCGCGCGCTTCGATGTCGCGACAGGCGGCCTCGTCGGCGAACAGCAGGTCGTGCCAAACGAAGCCGAGCCGGCTCACCTGTTCGAGGTGGTCCAGCAGGGGGCGGCCCAGCGAGTAGGCGGGCACGTCGACGCCCTCGTGGTCGAGGCAGACGAGATGCTCGGCGGGATGATCGGCGTCAACGGCGATCAGGTCGCCGTTGCCCACGCCGGCGAAGGGCACGCCGCACCGCCACGCTTGGGCGAAGTTGCGGTAACGGATGCGCGCGGTTTCATCCCTGGCGGCGCGGGCCTGCGTTTCGAAGCGGTCCGCCCAGCCCGCCGCCTGCCGGCACAGCGGCTCGACGTGGCTGAGGACGATCGACAGGGCGCCGCCGGCGATGCGGGGGCCGATCGCCTGCGCCG
Source organism: uncultured Beijerinckiaceae bacterium (assembly GCA_964245015.1). Lineage (GTDB taxonomy): Bacteria > Pseudomonadota > Alphaproteobacteria > Rhizobiales > Beijerinckiaceae > RH-AL1. The sequence goes on from CAXTMA010000388.1 coordinate 2,636, forward strand.
GCTTCACCGTGCCCTCGTCACGCTTCACCTGGAACGGCGGGGGTGGGATCAGGTCGTAGACGATGTCGGGGACGCCGTGGCGCGTCATCACCTCGTGGTAGGGCAGCGACCAGGAGAACTCGATGCCGGCGCTCGCCCGGAGAAAGAACTGGCGCAGCGACAGTGGCAGCTCGAAGCCGATCGCCCGCTCCACCGCGCGCACGCCGGCCTCGCTCGCCGGCGGCTCGGCTTCGTCGAACGGGTTGCCGGCGCCCCAGCTTGTCTTGAGACCAAGCCGCGGCGCGCAGACGGCAAAGGCGTCGGCGCGTTGCCGGATCGCCTGCCATCTCCGGTCGAAATCGGGTGCGAGCATGTTGCCTTCTCTCGCCGCGCGGCGCCGCCCGTTTGTTGCGCCGGGCACGGAGTCACCGGCGCAACGGACGGGCGCAGTCGCCGTTCCAGGGGTGAGGCCGGTGAGGGTGCGCTCCGGCCGGCCGGCAACGCGCGGCGGAGGAGATGGATACAGGCATGACGCCCGATGCTTTCGCGTCCACCCTGGACGAGGCGGGCCCGCCGCCGCACCTGTCGGCCGCTCTTGCCGCCCTATGGTGGGCGCATCGCGGCGACTGGGAGCGGGCGCATCAACTCGCCCAGGATAATCCCGGTCGCGATGCCGCCTGGGTGCACGCCCACCTCCACCGTCGCGAGGGCGACGACGGCAACGCCGCCTACTGGTACGTCCGAGCCGGCCGGCCGCCGGCAACGGGTTCCCTCGATGCGGAATGGCGCGCCATCACGGCCGCGCTGCTCGGTCGTGGCTAAGCGGGTTCGCGTCGGCAGGCCAGCGCTTCACCCGCTTCGCTTTCTGACAAGCCGCAGGT
>CAXTMA010000389.1:0-3478 GCA_964245015.1 uncultured Beijerinckiaceae bacterium
ACCCCAGGCCGTCCCATCACAACCCGTCACGCCCCGAGCTATCCCGCCCCAAGCCATCCCGCACCGGCGGGCTGGCTATGTCGTGCCGGCGCTGCTGTGGCTCGTTTTTTGTCTGTTCGCGGCGGCGTGCTACGGGCTGCTGCTGCCGGCCTGCGGGCTGGCCGGCCTGACGCGGCTGGGCACCTGCCCGTTGTCGCCGGCCGACACGCAGGTCTTCTCGGAAGGCGCCGATCTGCAGGCGCTTGTGGAGGGGGCCGAGTTGGACGCGACGCGACGCGACGCGCTGTGCCGGGCGCCGCGTCGCGCCGATCTGCGCCGCCCCGATCCGGCCCGCAGAGCAGCCAGCTTCGCCCGAACCGACCGCTGAAGCCGACCCTTGGAGAACCCGCCCGCGATGGACCGCTCCGGCCGCAAGCCGATCACCCTGGTGCCGCACAGCGGCGTGCAGTTCCTCGCCTTCACCTTCGACATCGACGCGGGGCCGCGCGCCGCGCGCACCTTCATCGAGCGGCCGATCCCCGACGAGCAGGCGCCCGACGGCGGCATGCCGTTCCAACTGCTGCCCGGCTACAACGAGGTCGATCCCGACGAGGATCCGCCTCACCGCCTCCAGGCCGGCGACGACGAATACGACGTTTCCAACGGCAAGGCGCTGGAAGCCTTTCTCGACCGCTGGGTGCCGATGCCCTTCTTCGCCGTGCTGCCGGGGCGCACCGCCGAGGGCTGGCCCAAGCTCGACAGGGGGCCGAGCAACTGGGTGCGCGCCCGGCTGATGGCGGCCGACAAGGCAGCCACCGGGGCGACCCACCGGCTCGTGCTGGCCTTCGACACCCAACTCGTGGAAAGCACGGACGCCACCGCCTACGAGGGTCCGCGCCGCCAGGATGCGATGAACGAGCGCGAGTTCCTCTTGGCGACCCGCTTCGACGACCTCGGCTGGTTCTTTTCCGACGAGCGGGTCAGCGAGGGAGCGTCCACCGTCAGCGACTACCAGGAATGGCTGCTCGCCTGGCTGCGCGAATGCTTTCACGACCTCAAGCGGCGCCAGCGCCCCGGCCGCGCCTTCCGCGCCGACGACCTGGAGCACCGCTTCGAGCACATCGCCCGCTACATCACCTTTCTCCACATCGTGGACCGGCTGGTCGATCCCGGCGTGATCAAGCTGATCGACACCGTCTCGGAAGACCCCTTCGCCAAGCCGGTGGCGGTCGACCTCGTGCTCGACATCGGCAACTCCCGCTCCTGCGGCATCCTGATCGAGTCCTTCGCCGGCGACGACCACGTCGACCTCGGCAACTCGATGGTGCTGCAGCTGCGCGACCTGTCGATCCCCGACCGGACCTATTCCGAGCCCTTCGAGAGCCACGTCGAGCTGGCGCAGGCCGACTTCGGGCCCGAGCGCCTGTCGCGCCGGTCCGGCCGGCTCAAGGCCTTCCTGTGGCCGAGCCTGGTTCGCATCGGCCCGGAAGCGGCGCGCTTCCGCGAACTGGCCGAGGGCACGGAAAAGACCTCGGGCATGTCGAGCCCCAAGCGATACCTTTGGGATACGGGCGCCATCGCCCAGCCCTGGAGCTTCCAGCCGCACGACTACGAGGATCCCGACGTGCCGCCGCTGATCCAGCGCACAGTGGCCCGATACATGAACCCGCGCGGCGACGTGCTGGCCGAGATCAACCGCGACAAGGGCCTCTACAAGAGCCTCGTCGCCAAGTCCGAGATCGGCGACCTCACCGGCATGCTGAGCCAGCTCACCTTTTCGCGCTCCTCGTTCTTCACGCTGATGGTCGGCGAGATCCTCGTCCAGGCCCTGTCGATGATCAACAACCACCAGGTGCGCCAGACCCGCGCCTTCACCGACGCGCCGCGCCGGCTCAACCGTTTGATCCTCACCCTGCCCTCGGCGATGCCGGTGCGCGAGCAGCGCATCATGAGGAGCCGCGTCCACGCCGCGCTGACGCTGGTGTGGGACCTGATGGGATGGGGCAAGACCAGGAGCAACATCCTGCACCCGCCCGAGCTGATCGTGCGCTGGGACGAGGCGAGCTGCGTGCAGTTCGTCTACATCTACACCGAGATCGTTCGCAAGTTCGGCGGCGACGTGGTCGGCTTCTTCGACCTGGCCGGGCGCCGCCGGCCCTTCGCCGAGGTCGGCAAGGTGCCCGACGCGGCCGAAACGCGGCCCTCGCTGCGCCTCGCCTCGATCGACATCGGCGGCGGCACCACCGACCTGATGATCACCACCTACTACGAGGAGCGCGGGCGCGCGATCGTGCCGGTGCAAACCTTTCGCGAAAGCTTCCGCATCGCCGGCGACGACGTGCTCAAGGCGGTGATCGAGCAGGCCGTGCTGCCCTGCATGGAGCGCCACCTCGCCGCCTGCGGCGTGGCCGCGCCGCGCGACTTCCTCAACAACCGCTTCGGCGGCAACCGCGCCAACATGTCGGAACAGGACAAGCACCTGCGCCAGCAGTTCGTGCTCGGCGTGCTGCAGCCGATCGGCATCGACCTGCTGCACGCCTTCGAGGCGGCCGACAGCGGCGCCGAGGAAACGGTGGAAACGCTCGACATCGGCACCCTGATCGAGCGCGGCCGTTTCGCCGGGGCCTCGGCGCGCATCGAGAGCTACGTCGCCGGGGAAGCCAACCAGTTGGCCAACGGCACGACGGCGCGGCCCTTCGCGTTGCGCGACGTGCCCATCGACTACGACTTCCGCCGCATCCGCGCGGCGGTGTGCTCCGTGCTCGACGAGATCTTCTCCAACATCGCCGAGGTGGTGGGGCACTTCGACTGCGACAAGGTGCTGCTCGCCGGGCGCCCGTCGCGCCTGCCGGCCACCGTTGACCTGATCGTCGACAAGCTCGCGGTCGCACCCGACCGCATCATCCCCATGCACGAGTACCGCGTCGGCGCCTGGTACCCCTTCAAGACGCGCGACAACGTCCGCATCTCCGACCCCAAGACCGCGACGGTCGTCGGCGGCATGCTGTGCGCGCTGGCCGAGCGGCAGATCATCAACCTGACCATCTTCACCGATCGCCTGAGCCTGCGCTCCACCGCCCGCCACCTCGGCGTGATGGAGCGCTCAGGCAAGATCCTGCCCGACAACGTCTTGTTCTCGGGCGAGGGCCACGAGGTACGCGAAGCCGAGGCGGAGCTCGTCTATCACGCGCCCATGCGCATCGGCTACCGGCAGCTGCCGCACCGCCGCTGGACGGCGACGCCGCTCTACAAGCTGGCGCTCGGGCCGACGGCGCAGGGCCGGGCCGGCCTCAAGCTGCCGATCACCGTCACCCTGCGGCGCGAGGCGCCCGACGAGGACGTCGACTTCGCCGAGGTCGACCGCTTCCACGAGGGCGAGGCGCGCAAGGAGGAGCTGAAGATCGTCGACGCGCAGGACCGCGACGGCCTCACCGTCACCAAGCTGATGATGCTCAGCCTCGACACCATGGCCGCCGACGACGGCTACTGGCTCGATACC
>CAXTMA010000390.1:0-3459 GCA_964245015.1 uncultured Beijerinckiaceae bacterium
CTAATCCGATGCGGCACAATAAGTTAGAGCATCGGACCGAGTCCGGTTTAGGGTCCGGTGCTCGAGCTTGTGGGATTCGTTAATCGGGCAAGCCGGCGCGGCGAAGCCCGTCGATGAAGCGGTTCGTGAGCTCGATGTTGGACGGTTCCTTGGCGCGGATGTTCCGGCGCAACCCGCCCAGAGTGCGCTCGGGATCCAGTTTGCGGGCTTCGGCCAGCTTCGAGCGGCCCTCGTCCTCCTTGCCGAGCAAAGCATCCGCCGCAGCGGAAAGGAACAGGACCTCGGCGTTGTTCGGGTTCGCGGCGTAAGCATGGTCGGCCTGTTCGACCACATCCGAATACTGCTTCAAGGCGAAGTAGGCGAGCGCCATCGCCTGGTAGTTGCTGGCGATGCCGGGATTGCGCGGATCGAGCCGGATGCTGCGCGCGATCAACGGGACCGCCTCCTGCGCTCGCCCGGTCTTGATGAGGCAGATGCCGAGCCCGGCATAAGCCGACGCGGCGCTGGGATCGTTCCTGATCTCCGTGCGGTAGTGCTCGATAGCCTCCTCGGGCTTGTCAAATAACAACGCCAGGAAACCGAGCTGGTTGTGGAGGCCGGGGAAGCGCGGGTTCTGCGTCCGGACGCGGGCGAGAAGATCCTGCACTTGCCTGATGATCTCGTCATCCACCGCAATGCCGCGCGCGGCGCCTTTCGTCGCCGTGCTCAGCAGCAGGTTTGCGAGACATTCCATCGCCAGGATGTTGTCGGGGTCGAGGACCAGGGCTTGGCGTAGATCCCGCTCGGCGGCCATGGCTGATTCCGGCGTGAGTTCGCGGGTCGCGACGGCGATGGCGCGGAAGATCAGGTCGAGGGCGGTGACGTTCGTGGTGTATTTCTGGCGATCAGCCTCAATGCGGACGACCTGCAACGAAAGGGTATTGGCGATGCCGACGGTGATTTGATCCTGCAACGCGGCGACCTCGGCGAGCGAGCCGTCGAACGCGTCCGACCAGAGTTGCCCGCCGCTGTCCCCATCGATCAGATGAACGTTGACGCGGAAGTGCTCGGCTGCCTTCTGCACGCTGCCAGTCAGCAGGTACTTGGCGTCGAGATCCCGGCTGGCTCGGCGGGGGTCGACGTCCTTGCCCCGATAGGTGAAGGTCGAAGCCGTGGCGATGACGCTGGACGCCGGCAGATCGATCGAAAGATCGGTCGTCAGATTATCAACAAGCGCATCGGCGAAGGGGTCAGGCTTGCCATCGTCGCTCAACGTCGTGAACGGCAGCACCGCGAGTGAGAACGACCTGACTTTCGCCGGCTCCCTGATGTTCGACGCGAAGCGCGGAAGACGGGCCGCCCAGATGCCGCAGACGCTCAAAGCGAGCAGCGCAAAGGCTCCCGCCACGAGCCCTCGCCTGCGGCGGCCTGTGCCGGCCGGCACAGGTTCAGGGCGGATCAGGGCAGCGGACATGATCACGTCGGTGCCGATCTCGTAGACGCGGATCGGGCGCGTGATGTTCTTCACCAAGTGCTCGCCGCGATCGACCAACGGGACGTCGATCCTGGTGTGCAGTTGCTGCTGAACGATATCGGACATGCAAACGGCGCCGGGCGTGCAGAGCGTTTCGAGTCGAGCGGCAATATTCACGCCGTTGCCGAAGATATCGTTGCCGCTGCCAAGGATGTCGCCGGCATGAACGCCGATGCGGACCACCAGGCGTTCCGCTTTCGGTGCCGAAGCCACCATCGCCTGCAAATTCTTCTGGAGGGCAACAGCGAATAGGATCGCATCAAGCGCGCTTGAAAACTCAAAAAGAAAACCGTCGCCGGTCGACTTGACGAGTTTGCCGCCGTGCGCCGCCGTGATCGGATCGATGCAGGTCTCCTGCATCAGGCGAACTTGCCGAAGCGTGCCGACCTCGTCTCTCTCCATGAGGCGGCTGTAACCGACGACATCGGCCATCATGACTGCTGCAAGCCGGCGATTGAATGTGTTCTGGTTCGACCGGGCCAAAAGGCGCTTCCTTGATCAGCGACTTGACAATAGCCAAAGTTCACGGGCACCGGCAGAACGCCTCGCGCCCGCGCCGAGCGGCATTCGTACGCGGTCGCCAAGTCGTCGGGAAGGCCTCCAAGCGTGACGGCGCACCGAACCTCTTGCGCAACGCTGCCTCGGTGGATCTCGTGCCTCGCACTGTCAACTTCGGACATGGGAGACATCGCCGGACATGCGTACCCGGAGAAGTGCCCGATCGAGCCGATCGCACCGGTTGTCTGCGTGGCTCAGGCCATTTCCATTCTGGTGCCGCTGTGACAGCCCTGGCGTGCAAAACGACCAGATAGGAGTGTCCGCGTGCTCCAAGGTCAGCGCCTGGAACTTGCCATTCCGGTGTCATGGAGAGTCTCGGGCGCCGCGAGCGTACGAAAGTCGCCGAAGACCGAACCTGCGGGCCGCTTGCGATGGCTATGGGGTTTTTGATTTCTTGCCGCTGCCGGGGCTGGACCGGAAGCCTGCCGCGAGCGCGGCTGACGAGCTGTCCGGGTCGTGCGCTGGCTTGATCCGGCGACGTTTCTGGCTTGAACGCCCGGAGTGAAGTTCCTCCGGGCGGGCGCCGGCGAGGACCGGCGCGAGCTCGGGCGTTGGCCGCGGCGACACCGCGGCCTGCTGATGATGCGCCGGGTCATGCGCCCGTCTCCCCGGCCTGCCCTGGCGGATGTAGCCGGCGCACTCGTCCGGGCTGAACTGCGTGAGCAGGCGCTTGAAGAGCTTCCACAGCGCCGGCTTGCTGCGGGCACCGGCGTCGCGCAGCAGGTAGAGCAGGCTGGCGCCACGCGCCTCAACGGCCTCGCGCACGCCCTTGACCTTGTGCGAGCCGAGGTTGTCGAGCACCACCACGTCGTCTTTGGCAAGGGTGGGCGTCAGGAACGGCTCGATGTCGGCCAGAAAGGCGGCGCCGTTGATCGCGCCGTCCAGCACCAGCGGCGCGACGAGCCCCGCCCGCGTGCAGGGCCACACAAGAAGGTGGTGGTGTGCCCATGATCATGCGGGATGGGCCATGCGGCACGGGGGCCATCAGGCGGGTGCCCTTTGGCGCCCAGCCATGGGTCACCATCATGTTGGTTGTGGCCCAAGTCTCATCCAAAAACACCAGCCGCGCTGCATCCAGCGTCGGCTGACGCTCCGTAAGGGCGCGGCGCGCTTCCGCTACGTCGGCGCGATCCTGCTCGGCCGCGCGCAGATGTTTTTTTGTGTGTCAGCCCGAGCCGGGCCACCGCCGTCCACAGCACGGCATGGCTGACGCGCACCTTGTGCTCGGCCCAAAGCCACGCCCGCACGGCGCGCAGCTTGGCCTCCGGCGTCGCCGCAAAGTGCGCGCGCAACGCCTCGTGCAGCGGCGCAAGGCGCGCCGGCACGTGGTTGTGCTGCGGCCCGGGTGCCGCGTCACCCAGGACGCGCAGCCGCGCCCGCACCTTTGA
>CAXTMA010000391.1:0-3439 GCA_964245015.1 uncultured Beijerinckiaceae bacterium
GGCACGAACTTGGCGCGGTACACCACCGCGTCGAGCCGACGCTCCAGCAGGCCGATCAGGTTGTCGCCGCTGTCGCCCCTCATGCGGATCGCTTCCGCGTAGTATTTGCGGAACTGCTTCTCCGAAATGTTGCCGTAGTACCCCTTGAGCTTCTGCTTGGCCTTGAGCTGCGTGCCGAAGTCGCTCAGCTTTCCCTTGCGGCGCTGGCCGTGCTGGCCCGGGCCGTATTCGCGGCGGTTCACCGGGCTTTTTGGGCGGCCCCAGATGTTCTGGCCCATGCGGCGGTCGATCTTGTACTTGGACTCGGCTCGCTTCGTCATCGCGGTTCCTCGATGGGGAAAGCCGGCGAACGCGCGCGCCGGGGCGACGGCCACCGGCCGTTCCCGCCTCGATCGTCCACCGGCCGGAGCACCCGGTTGCCGGGGGGTCCGGCGACGGGGCATCCGATGGGGCGGAGGAACGCGCCCTCCTCTTTTCCCTCGCGCGTCCGAGTGCCTCGGCGCGGCGGAAACGACAGGTCGCGCAGCGACCACGGGTGCGTGACCCGAGCGGGCCTCGGCCCGTCAGGATCGGGTCTCGTTACCGGCTCCCGTGGTCCCGGTCAAGCCGGGCGCCTGCGGCCGACCCCGCGCCGCGAAACGCCCGCATCGGCCGGCGGAGGTCGAGCGGCCCAAGCAGGTTCGCGCTGGCAGGCCAACGCTTCACCTGCCTGGTCCTTTGCCATGCCGCAGGTTCGCATCGCAAAACCGCGGGGCAGTTTTGCGAAACCTGCTTGAGGTTCAAGCAACCTTCCCAAACGTCAGCCGCGTAGAGCCGGCCTTAACAATTGTCAGGCTACGATGCGGCAATGACGAGGAGGAGCGGTCTTGGACGTTTCCGGCAGGCAGTTCTCCGGCCCCGAGGCGGCGGTCGGCATCATCACCGCGGTGCGCGGCTCCAAGGCTGAGGTCGGCCTGCGCGCCAGCCCGGCGCTCAACCCGTCCGACAGGGTCACCGTCGGCAGCTTCCTGTCCGTCGTCGTCGGCGGCGCCCATGCCGGCCGCGGCTGCCTGATCGGCATGGTCACGGAAGTGGTGCACCGCGGCGCCGGAGGGCAGACGGCTGCGCTCGACCTCGTCGGCGAGATCCGCACCGGCGACGACGGCGCCGACAGCTTCATGCGCGGCGTGTCTTGCTATCCCAGCATCGACGATGCCGTGACCCTGCTGCCGGCCGGGCGCCTCAACCTGATCTACAAGGCCGGCGACGCCCGCGCGATCACCATCGGCCACATGTTCCACGATCCCTCGATGCCGGCCCAGGTCAACGCCGACCGCCTGCTCGACCGGCACTTCGCCATCCTGGGCTCGACCGGCGTCGGCAAGTCGTCGGGCGTCGCCATCATCCTGCGCGAAGTGCTGGCCGTTCGCCGCGACCTGCGCGTTTTCCTGCTCGACTGCCACAACGAATACGGCCGTTCCTTCGGCGACCAAGCCAACGTCGTGAATTCGCGCAACCTCAAGCTGCCGTTCTGGCTCTTCAACTTCGAGGAGTTCGTGGACATCCTCTACGGCGGCCGCGCCGCCATCGACGAGGAGCTGGAGATCCTTTCCGAGCTGATCCCGATCGCGAAAAGCAACTACCTCGGCTACAAGCAGGTCGATCGCCTGTCGCTGAAGCGCAACGATCCCAAGAGCACCGGCTTCACCGTCGACACCCCCGTGCCCTTCATCCTCCAGGATCTGGTCGCCCTGCTCGACGAGCGCATGGGCAAGCTGGAGAACCGGGCGTCGCGGATGAACTACCACCGGCTGATGAGCCGCATCGAGACGATCCGCAACAATCCCCGCTACGACTTCATGTTCGAGAACGCCAACGTCGGCGGCGACACGATGGCCGAGCTGCTGACCCAGCTGTTCCGCCTGGAAGCCACCGACCGGCCGATCACCATCATGCAGCTCGCCGGCCTGCCGGTGGAGGTCGTCGACGCGGTGGTCTGCGTGCTCTGCCGCATGGCCTTCGACTTCGGCCTGTGGAGCGACGGCGCCGTGCCGCTGCTCTTCGTCTGCGAGGAAGCGCACCGATACGCGGCCGTGGATCAGTCGATCGGCTTCGGCCCGACCCGCCGGGCGCTGTCCAGGATCGCCAAGGAAGGGCGCAAGTACGGCGTCTACCTCGGCCTGGTGTCGCAGCGTCCGTCCGAGCTCGACCCCAACATCATCTCGCAGTGCGCCACCCTGTTCGCCATGCGCATGGCCAACGAGCGCGACCAGGCGCTGCTGCGCTCGGCCGTCAGCGATGCCACCGCCGACCTGCTCGCCTTCGTGCCCTCGCTCGGCACCAGGGAGGTGATCGGCTTCGGCGAGGGCGTGCCGTTCCCCGCCCGAATGCAGTTCAAGACCCTGCCGGACCTGCACCTGCTGCGCTCCGAAGCCGTCGGCGACAGCCGCGGCGGCGCGCCCGATGTCGCCAACGGCCAGTTCATCCAGGACGTGGTCGACCGCTGGCGGCGGGCGGTGACCGGGCGCAAGCTGCGCCCCGAAGACGCGCAGCCCGTCCCGCCGGCCGCGTCGCCGGCGGCCGAAACCGGCGAACTCGTCACAGCCAGCAGCCGGCTCGATCAGGCTCGCTACCAGCTGCTCAGGCGCTGAGCCTCGTGGCCGTCACGTTTCTGGTCGATCCCGACGACGACGTCGGAGCGCCCGGGTCTTCGGCCTGCGAGGCGGACCTGCGCGCGCGCGTCCTTTCGCGCGTCGTCGCCGAACTGCCGCTCGGCGTCGCGATCAGCCGTCATCGGGATGGCCGCACGCTCGTCCGAAACGACCTTGCCGATCGCCTCGCCGGCGCCGCCGTCGAGGCGGAGGACGGCTTCGAGCGATCGACCCACCTCGCCCGCCTCGACGGCGAGGACTACGACGTGACGCTCACCATCGACGTCGCCCGGCACCGGCGCGTCGAGGCCGAGCTGACCCGGCGCGCCTTCTACGACGACCTCACCGGCCTGCCCAAGCGCGACCTGTTCGAGCAGACGGTGAAGGCGATGATCGCCGCCGACTGCCAGCCCTTCGCCCTGTCCTTCATCGACATCGACAACTTCAAATACGTCAACGACTACCATGGCCACGCCGTCGGCGATCAGCTCCTCACCAAGGTCGTGCGCCGCATCACCGACGCGATGCGCCCGACCGACCTCCTCGCCCGCATCGGCGGCGACGAATTCGTGCTGATGACGACGCCCGTCACCGAGCTTCACAGACCCGGTCGCGAGATCGAGCGCCTGTGCGAGCGCTTCCGCGAGCCCTTCTTCATCGACGGCTACGAGATCTTCTCCTCCGCCTCCATCGGCGTCAGCCTGTATCCGCTGCACGGGCGCAGCTACGACGTGCTGCGCGCCAACGCCGATTCCGCCATGTACCGGGTCAAGGGATCGACCAAGGGCGGCGTCTGCCTGTTCGACGCC
>CAXTMA010000392.1:0-3431 GCA_964245015.1 uncultured Beijerinckiaceae bacterium
ACCGCGTCCCCCGCCGCCACGCCCGACGCCACGCCCGCCGCCCGCGCCACGCGCCGGGGCGGCGAAGCCGAACAGGGTGCGCAGGCGCTCATCGAACTCGGCGCGGTAGTGGCGGCGCAGCGTGTCGTCGCGGATCGCGTCGGCGGTGGCGGCGAGGTCGCGCTCCAGCGCCGCCCTCTGCTCGGGGGTGTGCAGAGACCGCCCTTCCAGCGCGCGCGACCACAGCAGCTCGACGAGCGGCAGCGCCGCCGCCAGTGCCTCGTCCATCGCCCGCGGGCCGGCCCCGCGCAGCATCTCGTCGGGATCCTGCCCGTCCGGCAGCAGGGCGAAACCGAGCGTGCGCGCCGGCCCGATCAGCGGCAGCGCCATCTCCGCCGCCCGCGCGGCTGCCTTGAGTCCGGCCTTGTCGCCATCGAAGCACAGCACCGGCTGCGGCGCCATCGCCCAGAGCAGGCCGGCCTGTTCCTCGGTCAAAGCGGTGCCGAGGCCGGCCACCGTTTCGGGAAAGCCGGCGGAGTGCATCGCCACCACGTCGATGTATCCCTCGACGGCAATGACGCGACCTTTGTCGTGGGCGGCCTTGCGGGCGCCGTGATGGTTGAACAACACGCGCCCCTTGGAGAAGAGGGGCGTTTCCGGCGAGTTCAGGTATTTCGCCGGCACGTCCTTCTCCAGGGCACGGCCGCCGAAGGCGATCACCTTGCCCGAGCGATCGGTGATGGGAAACATCACCCGCTGGCGGAAGCGGTCGTAGGGGACGGGGATGTCCTCGCCGTGGATCAACAGGCCGGCGTCGCACATCACCTCGACGCTCGCTCCCCGGGCGGCGAGCGCGTCACGCAGGGCGTGGCGCTCGGCCGGCGCGTAGCCGATGCGGAAGGTGCGCCGGCTGTCGCTGCCGATGGCGCGCCGGTCGAGATAAGCGCGGGCTTCGCCGCCGCGCGACCCCGCCAGCTCCTTCTCGAAGTGCGCCGCAGCCCACTCCAGAACCTCGTGGAGGCCGGCGCGGCGCTGCTCCTGGCGTTCCGAGTCGGCTGAGCGGGCCGGTAGCGGCAGGCCGGCATCCTGCGCCAGGCGCTCCACCGTTTCGGGGAAGGACAGGCCTTCCGTTTGCATCACGAAGTCGAAGATGTTGCCGTTCTTGCCCGACGAGAAGTCGAACCACGCCATCTTCTGATCGTTGACGAAGAAGGAAGGCGTGCGCTCCTGTCCGAACGGCGACAGGCCGACGAACTCGCGTCCCGACTTCCTCAGCTTGACGCGCCGCCGCACCACCTCCGACACCGGAAGCCTGGCGCGGATTTCGTCGAGAAAAGACGGCGGGAAGCGCATCGAACACCCTATATCGCACCCCAGATCCAGCGGACCGTTCCGCGGGCGACGGCATCCGCACTGTGCCGCATTTCCCCGCGCGGTGCGCGCTACAAGGTTCTGAACATGGGCACAGCGAGCCGTTTTTTCGACATGAAGCGACGCGGCGAGAAGATCGCGGTGCTGACCGCCTACGATGCGCCAACCGCGCGCGCCGAGGCGGCGGCCGGCCTCGACCTGATCCTCGTCGGCGACAGCGTGGGCACCAACGTGCTGGGCTACGCGAGCGAGCGCGAGGTGACGCTGGCCGATATCGTTCACCACACCCGGGCCGTGCGCCGCGGCGCCCCGGAGGCGGCCATCCTCGCCGATCTACCCTACGCGACCTACGACGACGGACCCCAGGCCGTGGCGAGCGCGCGCGAACTCGTCGCCGCCGGCGCCGACATGGTCAAGTTCGAGGGCGGGCGTCCCGAGATCGTCCGGGCGCTCAGGGCGGCCGGCATCGCGGTGAGCGGCCACCTCGGGCTGGAGCCGCAGCACCACGAGGAAAAGCGCCTCAAGGGCAAGACGGCGGACGCTGCCCTGCGCCTGGAAACCGACGCCAAGCTTCTGGACGAGGCCGGCATCGGCCTGCTTATCCTGGAACTGATCCCGGAGGAGATCGCTGCGCGCATCACCAGGCTCGTCGCCGCCCCGACGATCGGGATCGGGGCCGGGCGCGCCACCGACGGTCAGGTGTTGGTGATCAATGATGCCGTTGGTCTCAACACCACGGCATTCCGCCACAACAGGCGGTTCGCCGAGATGGGTCGAAGCCTGGCGGAGGCGGCCCTCGCCTTTCGCCAGGCGGTTGCGGACGGGACCTTTCCGGCGGATGCCAACGTGTTCAGGATGCCCAAGGCCGAACTCGCGATCCTGGAGGATGCGGGTTGATCAGCCCGACAGCTTCGCTTTCACGGCGGCGCTGGCCGCCGCGAAGTCCATCCGTCCGGCGAAGCGGGCCTTCAGCGCGCCGACGACCTTGCCCATGTCCTTGATCGAGGCTGCGCCGGTCTCGGCGACCGCCGCCTCGATCGCGGCGGCCGTTTCCGCCTCGCTCATCTGCTGCGGCAGGAAACTGCGGATCACCTCGACCTCCTCGCTCTCGCCGCGGGCGAGCTCGTCGCGTCCGGCCTTTTCGTAGATGTCGATCGACTCCTGCCGGCTTTTGATCATCTTCTGCAGCAGCGCCAGAATATCCCCGTCGCCGACGGTCTTGCCTTGACCGCGCGCCTCGATGTCGCGATCTTTCACGGCGGCATTGATCAGGCGGATAGTCGCAGTGCGGCGCTTGTCGCCGCTCTTCATCGCCGCCTTGAGCTCATTATTGAGCAGATCGCGCATTGACTTCCATCCCAGTCATCGGTTCCAGTCGCAGCCGCAAGAGCTGGGCGGTTGCCAAGGACAAATCAACACCGATCTTCCAGCCCTTGAAGCGACTATCGGTTTTTTAACCGTTGAAACGACTAACTGGAAGGCGCGCTCATCGATGTGTATCTGACAAACGCGATACCCGCTCCCGGCCTCCCACAACTGCACCGCTCAGCTTCGACGAGATCAAGATGCGTCGTCCCGTCAAACCCTTCGTCACCGAATACCGGGGAACTGGCCGCCGCACCAAGGATGGCCGCCCTGAGGAAAATCGTCCGAAGGGATCCGGCGGCGTCCACAGCGGCCGTGGAACCGACCCGCAGCGAGACAATCTCGTGCCGCGCGATCTGTTCCGGACGGTTTCGGAGACGAGCGCTCCCGACAGCTACGAGGCGGCGCTGCGGGCAGCCGACGCCTTGTTCTCGCCGCGTCCGGAGGCGGTTGTCCGATCCCCCGTCGATGCGGTGGATCATGCCGTCGCGTCGATGACGGGTGCCGGCCACGCGCCGGCAGGCGATCCCTGGTCGGATGGCCAGCACGTATCCGTGGCGCACGAGGGAGGTGAAACGACCGGCCGGGTGCTGCGCGCCCTCGACGAACCGGACGCCGAGCCGCCGGCATCGCTCGTCGGCGATCCGGCGCCGAAGCGACGCGGGCGCAAACCCGGTTCCGTGAACAAGCCGAAGCTGCCCCCGCCTGCGCAACAT
>CAXTMA010000393.1:0-3430 GCA_964245015.1 uncultured Beijerinckiaceae bacterium
AGTGGAGGCTTCTGTTGCCAGGTGCCTCCGAACCCCGCCTGCGAGTGCTACCCCGAAGGACTTCTTATCGGTACCATCACCGCATTACGCGGCGAGGGCCACCGGAGCATAGTTGTCGTTGGCAACTATAAGTTTAGCCCGATAACGGCGGTACAATGCCGGGCAAAATTTCGTCCTTTACACTTCCCGTCGATCCTGTTTCGCCCCCACCGAAAAACAAGTGCTTCTCTTGGTCTCCCCGGATCGCTGCGGATCCCGGTGGACTCGTTGGAGCCAATGCCTTTGGGTGGAGGCGCCGGGTACTGCCCCCGGGTCCGAAAAGCTTATTCCGACGCCGTTTATCGCCATATCCGCCTTGCAGCAGCAGGTGAGATATAAGCGATTTCCCGGCGTTCGCAAAGGGCATCGGCGATGCTTCATCCCGGCCACGGCGCGGGGAACGATGGGATGGTGAAAAATCGACGTGCCCGGGCAAGGTTCAATCCCCGCAAGTCCCGAGGTGTCCGGCACGACGGGTGCCGCCGCTCCCCATGCCGCCCGTCCGGCGCTGCAGCCGCTGGCCCTGCTGCTCAGCGTCGGCGCCATCGCCGCCGGCGCAGTGAGCCTTGCCTGCCTCATCGCCGTGGTTGCCCTCGTCATCCTGCTGGCGCGCGAAGGACGCGAAGGAGCGGCCGAGTTCCTGCTGCAAACGCAGTTCGACCTTGCCCTCAGGACGCAGGTCGGCGCGGCGGCGATCAGCGCGTTTTACATCGGCATGGCCGGCGCCACCCTGGCCGCCGCCGCGCTCGTCGGGCGCGCGGGCTGGCGCCGGCTCGTGGCCCTTTCCGCCATCCCCACCGGCTTGTGGCCGATCATGGCCATCAGCGCCCTCACCCTCGCCTACGGAGCCGGGCTGACCTTGGCGCTGGCACGGCAACAGCACCGCCCGGCGAGCGAGGGGCCGACCGACTATCTGCTGCTCGCCACCCTGATCGGCAACCTGACCCTGCTCGCGCCGCTGGCCGAGGAGTTATTCTTCCGCGGCTGGCTGTATACGGCGCTGCGCGCCAGGCTGCGGTTCGGGCCCAGCTTCGCGTTCACGACCGTGCTGTTTGCGGCGATGCACTGGGATGCGAACCATCGCCGCATCCTTCTCGTGATGCCGCTCGCCGTGGCGCTGGGCATCCTGCGCGAGGCGACCGGCAGCATCAAGCCGACGCTCGCCCTGCACGCCCTGTACAACGGCCTCATCGTCGCGATCACGCTTCTGCAGTCATGACGGCAAACCGGCCCGGACGCGCTGCGCGACCCGCGCCGCACGACCCGCGCCGAAAGGGCTTGAGCTTTGCCCGCGACTTGCGCAGAAGCGCCGGGAAGCCCGGCCGCCGCAGTCCGGCCGGCTCATCGGAGGTTTCGTGCCGCCCATTTCGAGCGAAGCCGGCGGCGCGCCGGCGGCCCGTCCCTACGGTCTCCTCGGCCTCATCCTCAGCACGTTCGTCATTTTCGCCGCGGCGACGGCCATCCTGCTCGCGGTCGCCGCGGTGGCCTTCGGCGGTCTCGCGGCCCGCGACGGCTGGCAGACCGCGCTGTGGCAGGTCACGGATTTCCAGCACACCCTCGCCAGCAACCAGGACGCCGCCGACCGCGCCAACATCGTCGGCGGCACGATCGTCTACGTCGTGACCGCCCTTTCCGTCCTCATCGTCGCGCGCTTCCGCGGCCGCGCAGCATGGAGCGAGCTGGTCGGCTGGCAACCCTGGGACATGGGTCGGAACCTGCCGTTCATCCTTCTGCTGCTGGCCGGCACGCTGTTCTACAGCCTGATCGCCAGTTCGCTGATCGAGCGGATCCACCCGGAAGCGAAGGATTGGGTGCCCACGCCCAACGGCACGCCCTGGATCATCGGCTTCCTGGCCATGGCGACGCTGTTCGCGCCGGTGACGGAAGAATTGCTCTTCCGAGGCTGGATCTACACCAGCCTGCGCGGGATCATCGGCGTGCCGTTCGGCATCCTGGTCTCGTCGGCGGTGTTCGCGCTGGCGCACTGGGAATCGACCCACCTTTACGCCCTGGCCGTGTTTCCCGTCGGCTTGGCGCTCGGGTACATCCGCCAGCGCACCGGCAGCCTCGCCGCCTCCATCACCTTTCATTCGCTCTACAACGGCGTGGCCGCCGTGCTGCTCTTCGCCGGCAAATAGGCGATCAGGATTTCTGCCAGGCGGCGATCGCGTCGTTGAGGTCGCGTTCGCCCGGCGTGCCCTTCTCAAAGGTCAGCTTGGCGATCTTGCCGCTGCTCAGCAGCATGGGCACGTCGATCCATTGCAGATCCTTGAGCTGCTTGATGTTGACCGTCTCGGCGTTGCCGGGGCTCAGGCCGACGAGGAAGGAGTTCTGCACCACCGGCACGGTGACGCCGGCGAGCGCCTCGCCGCTGGGCGAGTCTTCCTGGCGAAGCTGGGGAACGCTGATCTGCTGCACGTCGCCGCTGATGCTGCCCGGCTGCATGGTGAAGCGAACCTTGATGGTGTGCGAGGCCGGCAGCGAAGGGTCGGTGTTCTTTTCAAAGGTGACCACCGCCTTCATCTTGTCGTCGGGAAGATCGACATCGGCCTCGACGGCAAGGCTGCCCCCCTCGCTCGGCCCGGCATTGAGGTTGTTGAGCTTCCAAACAACGGAACCGAGAAAGGTCTTCACCTTGTTGGGTTCGTCGGGCGCCTCGACGAGCAGCGCGGCGCGCTGCGCCACCGGCAGCTCGGGATTGGCACGTGCCGCCTCCTGGGTCGTCGGAGCGGCGGCGGGGGTTTCGCCGGAGGCCGCCGGTTTCGGCGTGCGGTCGACGGGAACACCGTTCGCCTCGTCCGATCCCGGCGAGCCGACGCGCTCGGCGATCTTCCCGCTGTCGCCCTGCGCGGTCTGCTCCGTCGGCTTGACCTTGGCGGTGCTCGGACGGGTGTCGCGCAGCTTGTAGGCGGCGACAGCCACAGCGAGCACGATGAGGCCGACGCCGACGGGGATGATCCACACCGGGCGGCGGCTGCCTTCGCTCGCCGGCGGCTGCGGCGCGAACGGGCGCTGCCCTTCGGGGCGCGGGCGCAGGGAGCTTTCGCCGGTCGGCGGCGGGTTGTCGAGCGAGGCCGGCGAGACGGCCTGGCCGATCGCATCGGGGATCCCGCCCACGGCGGGGGCGACCAGCGGCGCGTCGGTAAGGGGCGTTTCCGCATCCGGCGCCCTGGCATCCGGCGCCTTGGCATCCGGCGCCTTGGCCTCCGGCACCTCCGCACCCGACGCCTTGGCCTCCGACGTCGTGGCGCGCGGAAGCATCGCCGGCTTGCCGCCGAGCGCTTCGGGAGAAGCGGGCGCGGGGCGCGCCGGCAGACCCGGCGCCGTTGAAGCTTGACCCGGCGCCGGACGCGGCGGCAGCGGCTTGAGCGGCGCCGGGTCAAGCTTCAAC
>CAXTMA010000394.1:0-3414 GCA_964245015.1 uncultured Beijerinckiaceae bacterium
GCGTCATCGTCACCCGCACCGACTCGCTCGGCGCCGGCCTGACCAAGCAGATCGCGGTGAGCCGCACCCCGGGCGACCTTGGCGACCAGTACAACTCCTTCCTCGACTGCGAGGAGATCACCCCCGAAACGGCGCGCAACGGCGACGTGGTGCTCAACCGCGACGGCAAGCTGGTCCGCCCCAGGCGCCTGCCGTCCAACCTTTACCAGTTCCGCTCCGGCACCGGCGTCGACCGCTGCGTGCTCGACAGCATCACTTCGCTGCAGAACGGCGCCGACCTCCTGTGGATCGAGACGGAAAGGCCCCACGTCGAGCAGGTCGCGGTGATGGTGGATCGCGTCCGCGCCGTGATCCCCAACGCCAAGCTCGTCTACAACAATTCGCCCTCGTTCAACTGGACGCTGAACTTCCGCCAGCAGGTGTTCGACGCCTGGGCCGAGGCGGGCAAGGATGTTTCCGCCTATGACCGCAAGGGGCTGATGTCGGCCAAGTACGATTCGACCGAGCTGGCCACCGAGGCGGACGCGCGCATCCGCACCTTCCAGGCCGATGCGGCGAAGCGGGCGGGGGTGTTCCACCACCTCATCACCCTGCCGACCTACCACACCGAGGCGCTCTCCATGGATCACCTCGCCAAGGAGTACTTCGGGCCGCAGGGCATGCTCGGCTACGTGCTCGACGTGCAGCGCAAGGAGATCCGCGAAGGCGTGGCCTGCGTGCGCCATCAGAACATGGCCGGCTCCGACATCGGCGACGACCACAAGGAGTACTTCGCCGGCGAAGCGGCGCTGAAGGCGGCCGGCATCGACAACACCATGCACCAGTTCGCCCACGACCACGAGGCGCACACCGGCTCGGGCGAGCCGGCGGCCACCACCGGCCCGAGCGCGATCGCGGCGGAATAGGACTCGCCGCCGTCGCAACCGCGAGCGTCATCAATGAGGCCCCGGCATCCCGGCCGGGGCCTCCGCGTTTCACGCACCTTCGATGTCTTCACCGATCGTTAACCGTTGCCGGGTCACCGTGCGTTAAGTTCGGGAGCCCCGATGTTTATCGTGCGAACCGCAACGCTTGCCCACGGCACGCCATCCGCCGCGCGGGCCTACGCCTATCTCCGCGAACTCGAACGATCGGGCCATCCCGTGACGGTGACCGACACGGCTGGCCGGCAGCTCGATGCGGCGAGACTCGCGACCATCGCCGCCGCCGATCGGGCGACGGCGCGCCTGACCTGAAAGGCACCGGCCGGACGCCATGTGTGACGAAGGGAGGAGGCGAACCTGACGCGAGGCGTGGCGTTGCAACGTTTGGCGCGATCCGTTGCGTCCCAAGGCACCTGTCGGGGAGATCACATGACGCAATCCGAAGTCAGCGGCGCACCGCCGAAATGGGGGCCTCACAATACGGTGAGGGTCGTCGATCCGTCGCCGGTCAACTGGCTGTCGATCACCTGGAACACCATGGAGGAGCCCAACCGCGTCGACCACGCCGGCCTCGGCCAGCCCTCGCTCGCCACGCACTTCACCTGGGTCGACGACGAGACGCTGGAGATGGGCATGCGCCGTGCCGTCTATCAGGACGGCGAGCCCTACGACGCTCACATGTTCAAGCTCGGCTTCGACAAGGTGCAGGAGTGGGACAACCCGCATCCGCCGGGCGCCTTCCTGAACTTCGCCAAGGATGTCACCTGCGAGGTGGTGGACGACAAGACGATCCGCATGAAGTTCCCCGGCAAGGACTCGGCCGCCCTGATGAAGCTGCGCGGCATGCACCTGCCCTCGACGCGCTTCTGGATCGAGTGGGGTTTTCGCGATCCCGAAACCGGCTCGGCCGAAGGCCACTGGTGAGTCATCGACGCTCCTGGTCCGTGGGGGACCGGTCCGTTCGTGCTGACCGAAGGCTACTCGACGATCACCAAGCGCACCGACGAAGTGGTGATGGAGCCCAACGAGACGTATTGGAATCCGGCCCGCAAGCCGAGCGTCCGCATCGTCTACGACAACGCCATCGACAAGGTCGAGGCGATCAGGTCGGTCGCAGCCGGCGACGGGCGCATCGACGTGGTATTCGACCTCGTTCCCGATGCGGCGCATGCGTTCAAATCTGACAAGGCGGCGGTCCAGACCAAGCGGTCGAAAACCGTGCTCGCCGGCGTCTTCAACGAAAACAAGCCGAAGTCGCCCTGGGTCCTTCCGGACCTGCGAAAGGCGCTGAACCTCGCCCTCGACCGACCGCGCATCCTCAAAGAGGGCGCCTATGGTTACGGCGAGATCATGCCGGTGTTCATCCAGGACGGGCGCTACGGGTGCGACGCCGCGCTCAAGGCCTACGCCCAGGACCTCGGCACGGCCGCCAAGCTCATCGAGCAGGGCGGCATCAAGGGACAGGACGTCGTCATCGTCGCCTCGCCGACCTACGCCCGGGTCGTGGACGAGATCATCAAGGATCTCGGCAAGGTCGGCCTCAACGGCAAGGCCGTGATCACCAAGGACCCGCCGCCCGATGGCTGGGACGTCAAGCTCGAATGGTACTTCGACTGGTCGCCGCAATATCCGGTGGGTGTCGTCCACCGCGAATTCTTCGGCAAGGGCGGCATCCTGCGCATGGCGCCGGAGGATCCGGCCTTCGACGCGCTCTATGACAAGCTCCTGAAGACGGTGAGGCAGCCCGACCAGGAGGAGGTGGTGAAGGAGGTCGAGCGGTACTGCCACGACAACGCCAAGGCGCTGTTCTTGTACTCGCCCTACACGTTGTTCGCCGTCTCGAACCGCGTCGGCTTCACGCCCTACGACACCTGCATGTCGGAACTGGCGGAAACCGTGGTCAAGGGCTGACGCGACCAAGGACCGGGCGACACACTCGAAGCGATGAGGCCGGCCCGGTGGTGTAACCGGGCCAACCATCCCATGTCTCCGCAGACCCAACTCCGAACCGGTCGCGCCGCGTCGGCATGCAACTGCGTGAAACATGATCGTCGCCACAGCCGGCCATATCGACCACGGCAAGACGGCGCTGGTGAAGGCCCTGACCGGCGTCGACGCCGACCGGCTGCCGGAGGAGAAGCGTCGCGGCATCACCGTCGACCTCGGCTTCGCCTACGGCCGGGTGAGCGACGACGGCCCCGTGCTCTCCTTCGTCGACGTACCCGGCCATGAAAAGCTGGTCCGTACGATGCTCGCCGGCGCCACCGGCGTCGGCTTCGTGATGCTGGTGGTGGCCGCCGACGACGGCGTGATGCCGCAAACCCGCGAGCACCTCGCCATTCTCGACCTGCTCGGCCTCCAACGCGGCGTCGCCGTGGTCAGCAAGGTCGACAAGGTCGATGGCGCCCGCGTCGCCGCCGTCGTTGCCGCCGTCGAGGCGGCGCTGGCCGCGACCAGCCTCGCCGGCTCGCCGGTGCTGCCCGTGTCGGCG
>CAXTMA010000395.1:0-3414 GCA_964245015.1 uncultured Beijerinckiaceae bacterium
GCCACGAGGCGCTCGGTCAGATGCGGCGCCAGCATCGGCAGCGGCCGGCGCCTCGCGGGCATCGGCGAGGCGTTCTCGCCGGGCAGCGCGGCGGCGGCGATCACGCCGTCGCGGACGGCACGGGCGAGCACCCTTGTGCGGGCGGCCCTGGCCCGGTCGGGGTGGAGGTCGGGGCGCGTGCCGCGCGGCGCCTGCGGCAGGGCCACGAGCAGCGCCGCTTGTGCCTCGCCGAGCGCGCGCGGCTCGACCCCGAACCAGGCGAGGCTGCCGGCGCGCACCCCTTCGAGGTTGCCGCCCATCGGGGTCAGGGTGAGGTAGGCGCGCAGGATGGCCGCCTTGCTCATCCGCTCCTCGATCTGCAGCGCGCGGCAGATCTCGATCAGCTTGGATCGCAGGGTGCGCGGGTGGGGCTCCAGCAGGCGCACCAGCTGCATGGTCAGGGTCGAGCCGCCCGACACCACCCGTCCGCGGGTGACGAATTGCCCCAGCGCCCGCAGCAGGGCCAGGGGATCGACGCCGGGGTGATGCCAGAAGCGCTTGTCCTCCGTCAGGAGAAGCAGGCGGAGGTAGTTCGGCGACACGTCGGCCGGGTCGGTCGCG
Organism: uncultured Beijerinckiaceae bacterium; assembly: GCA_964245015.1. Taxonomy (GTDB): domain Bacteria; phylum Pseudomonadota; class Alphaproteobacteria; order Rhizobiales; family Beijerinckiaceae; genus RH-AL1. The sequence goes on from CAXTMA010000395.1 coordinate 601, forward strand.
AGGCGCCATTGCCCGTCGGCGGTGGGAAAGGCGCGCAGAATGGTGCCGTGGCGGTCGACGACGACCGGCGAGGGGGCGAGGCGGGACAGGTCGGGCGGGCACAGCTGATCCAGCGCCGCCGCTCCGGCGCCGAGCCCGGCCAACGAGGCCAAAGCGACAACGACCGCTCGCAGGCGCCGCTTCACGTCTGGTTGGAACCGGAAAGCACGCGCGGCGGGCCGGAGGGGGATGCCGGCGCTCTCCTTTGTCCGCGAAGGCGCGACTGCGAGCCGCGGCGAACCGCATCGAGCGAGCGGCAACCACCACCTGCGGCGAACCCTTTCCCCCACGTCGCGCACGAGGGAGTAGGGGCGGCGGCAAGGCGCTCTGCCCAGGCTTCCGTCTCAAGCCCATGATCCGGTTTGAACGCGGCGCGACCTTGCCGGACCATGCCTACGGCTCGGAGTTCGCCGGCTGGCCGTCGACCTTGGCAGCCCTCGCCGCCTGCACAACCAGCGTGCCGGCCGGCCCCCGCGCGTGGAAGGTCGGCGCGTACATGTCCTCGATCTGGGGGCCGGGGTTGGCGAAGGTGCCGGGCGACACGGCGCGCACGACATAGGCGAACTTGAAGCGGGGCGAATCGGCCTGCAGATCGATGCCGGCGAGGTATCGGTCGTCGCGAAGCGCGAAGAAGGTCGGCTCGGTCAGGTCCTTCAGCCAGCCGAACTGGCCGTCCTCGCGCGAGGTGGCGAGGCCGATCGTTTCCGGTTCCAGGCCGGCCGGCAGCATGTCGACCGCCAGAACCTTGCGCTGGATCGTCTCCGTCATCGCGCCGCCGACCACGATCACCAGCTCGTCGTTCTGGTGGAGGTCGGCGAGGCTGGCCGGCGTGCCGTCGAGCTTGAAATAGTCCCGCGTCACGGTGAAGCCGTTGCTTTCCGGGGGCTGCGCGCCGGCCGGGATGCCGGTGGTGGCCAGCGCCACGTAGGCGGCTTCGCGCCCGCGGTTGTTGAGCCGGGATGCCGTCGTCCGGCTGAGCGGCAGCGTCGCGTGCAGGCTCGTCGCGCCGGGCGTATTCGCCTTGCCGTCGAGCGTCACGTCGAGCGGCGCCGTTCCGGCGAGGTCGTAGGCGACGCGCAGCAGCCAGGCCTGCTCCTGCGTCGACAGATAGGTCTTGCCGCCGGTGGCGCGGGCGAGGTCGAGGGCTCTGGCGAACAGCACCTTGGGTGAAACCAGCTTCTCCTCGGCCATCAGCGACAGCGTCATCGCCTGATCGCGCAGGCGGCTGCCGTAGTCGTTGAGCCAGATGCGCGGGTCGCGGGCGACGAGCGGCGCGGCGAGGATGTCGGCCGACGTGTCGCGCTCGCCGGCGCGGGCCAGCGCCGAGGCGAGCTGCACCCGCGCCACGTCGGAGGGCAGGAAGCCGCGCACCCGCGCCGCCACGTAGCGCAGCTGCGATAGGTCAAGCTTGTTGGCGCGCGACAGCACGATGGCGGCATAGGTCGCGCCGGCCACCTCGCGGGGGTCGGGATCGGCCGAGGCGAAATGGCTGGCGAGCCAGTTCGTCGCCCGCGTCTCCATCGCGTCGGGCACGGCGAGCCCGGCGGCGCGGGCGTGCTGCATGAAGTCCACGGCATAGGCGGTGAGCCAGAAGTTGCCGGTGTCGAACGAGGTCCAATAGCCGAACGAGCCGTCCTCGGCCTGCAGCGAGACGAGCCGGGCGACCGCACCCTGTCCGGTCACGGCATCGGGCGTGGGCGCCGGCAGGCCGCCGCCGAGCCGCGACACGAACAGTTCGGGAAAGGCCCGGCTGATCGTCTGCTCGGCGCAGCCGTAGGGATAGTGCCGGAGGTCGGCGAGGAGGCCGGCGACGTCGATCGCCGGCACGCTCGACGCGGTCACGTCGAGCTTAGCCGTGCCCGGCACGAGGTCGCGTCCGAGCGCGTCGTCGAGCGACAAGCGGCCGCCCGGCGCCAGCTGCAGGATCTGCCGCGTCGTCGCGTAGGCATTGGGCGTGCGCACGGAGATCTCGAAATCGCGCTCGGCCACCACCGTGCCGTCGGCGGCCGACACCGCGAGGCGCAGGCGGCCGACGCCCGGCACGGCTGACGCCGTCAGGGTCCGGTCGACGCTGCGGCGCTTGTCGCGCTTGAGGTCCTTGAACGACGTGTCGGCCTCGTCGACCGACACCGCGCCGCTGGTCGACAGGGCCACGGTGTAGGTTCCTTCCGGCGCGTCGAGGTCGGTCAGCATGAGGCGGGCGCGCACCGTGTCGCCGGGGGCGAGGAAGCGCGGCAGGGTCAGTTCGGCCAGCAGGGACGGGCGCACCGTCACCGGGCGCTCGGCTTGGCCGAAGCGGTCGGCGCTCCAGGCCACCGCCATCAGGCGCAGCCGCCCGGAAAAGTCGGGCACGTCGAGCGCGACGCGGGCGTGGCCGTCGGCGCCGACGGTCACCGGGCCGGTGAACAGGGCCACCGTCTTGAAGGTCTTCACGTCGAGGCCGCCGGTGTTGACGTTGCTGTTGCCGTCGCCGCCCTCCACCAGCCGGCCGGGGTTGCCGGCCGGGTCGATGATCTGGTTGTAGACGTCGCGCAGCTCGAAGCCCGGCCGGCGCCGGCCGAGGAAGTGCTCGACCGGGTCGGGGGTGGCGAAGGCGGTCATGCGCAGCACCGCCTCGTCCACGGCGGCCAGCGTGAGGTTGACCTTTTCGCCCGGCGCCGCCCCGGTCACGCCGACATCGACGGCGAGCGCCGTCTTGGGCTCGATCGTTTCGGGGGCGGCCAGGGCCACGTCGAGCCTGCGCGCGGCCGCCGCGCCCGGCACGAAGGCGAGCCC
>CAXTMA010000396.1:0-3372 GCA_964245015.1 uncultured Beijerinckiaceae bacterium
GACGATCTGCTGCCGAAACTCCGGCGCGTAGGGTGGACGTGTTTTGGGCATCGGGAAACACCTCGTGCGAAAGCATCATCGGTGTCCACCAAAGCGGGGCAATCCCAGCCAAGGCTTCGAGACGAAAGTGCGCAGCGGTTTCGGACACATCCGACGCGGCACAGCCAGTCAGAACATCGGACCGGATCCGGCTGAGGGTCCGGTGCTGTCAAGCGAGATCGCTGCTGCGCGCGAACGGCACGATCGGGAGTTGACCGAAGGATCTGCGGCTATGTGCCCGGCAGGCGGCGGGTGCTTTGCCCGAATGGTGGCAACGAACCGCAGTTGTGAGTGATCCGAGGCGTGGAGCGGCGGACGGCGAGAGGCATCTTTGGCGAGCGTCAACGCCTGTAAACACTTGGTCCTCGCGGACCGGTCGGCCGGTAGCGCGGTGGCTGCGGCGGCCCGAAGTTACAGGGACTGGGCGCGACCGGATGGTGACCGGCTAGAGATCCTCCCGTGATGGGGCTGAAGCGGAGACATCCTGCCTCGCACGGTGTCATCGCCGTCGCGTAGGCCATCAGACAGAGAACAAGTACCCGGAACACCGTCGATCCCACAGGCTGGAGCCTCGACCCTTCACGTCTATGTCTCTGATACCTCGTTCGCCAGCCTCCGGTCTCTTAGACTTTCGGTGACGAGACCGACGCAGAGTAGATTTGAAGATTTACATGACCCAAGCACGACAATGCGCGTAGTATCAGCGATGGTGGATGATATCACATGAAGTCGGCGATGCCTGGGCGTAGCACTTAATGATGACTGTACCGGCGTTGGCCACGCCCACGCTTCAATCTAAGATACCATGAGGCGAGCGGCGCACGGGTGGTTTGATGGCGGCAAAGCAAGGTGCCATGTCATACCTGCGGAAGTTCCGTCTGTGTTGGATGGTGACCACCCCTGCTCTTTCTTGCAGGACCGGCGACGGCCGGTGTGGGTTCGCGATCGCTCGTTCTCGACTGCTCCGATTTCGCTGGCGATGCCCGGAGTTTCGAAAGAACGGCATCAATCCACACCGGCAACGCGGATGTTTTCCTTGAATAACGCGAGGACACCATTGGTGCTACCTTGTGTCGAGACCTCGGCGCTCGATGATGAGCGCACCCCTACCGGCCTGGGCAAAGGCTGCCGCGATCTGTGGACTGACCGTGAGCCTTCTGCTGAGCGAAAGCCTTGCGGCGAGCGCGACGCCGGGGCAGATGCGCCCAGGCTCCAGGCTCACTCATCAGCCGATCTACTCGCCCGTCCCGGCTTGTCCTTACGGCCGAATCCGGGAGGAAAGCGGGTACGTCAGGCAAGTCAGGACAATCGGCTCGCGGATACGTCGGTGATACCTTGACGATTGTGCGAGCGATTGCAGTTGCGCTTGGCGTTATCATCGGTATCTGCGAATTCATCATCGCCACTGTACTGGTAAACTCTTTGCTGCAGTTCGGTCATCCACCGGAAAACGTCATCGGCGTCGCGCTGCTCATCCTTGCCGGACTCTGCGTACCTGTTCTTACCATCGGCGGATCACTCCTTGGCTCGCGTCGGCCAGTCTTCGGAGGGGTCTTGCTGATCGCCAGCTCTTTGCTCCTGTTCGCGTTTGCGGGAACATCCGGTTATAAGATCATAGTCGCGGAACTTGGTACGTTGCTCGCTGGAATGCTGCTGAGCTTGAACAGCCTCGTCGGCATACGCTATCGAAAGCCGCCATCCGTCCTGCCATGATCGCAGGCTGTCTGTCGATCGCCCCGGCCTCATCACGCCGTTGAGCCCTGCTGACCGTGGCGCCCGGAAATCCGCGCATGACCTCGGCGTCCAGAATGCCGCGAGCGGCCAGATCATCACGATTTCGGCTCTCGCACCGATCAGCGCCACCGCGGCGTTCGCGCCGGCCCTGTTCCGATCCGGCCGGCAGTCGGCGGCATGGCTCGGCCTTCCGCCGCGCCTGCACAGCAGCGGCAAGGAGCGGCCGTGTCAGCAATCAGGGGTCAGCAAGCAGGGTGACGGCGTCAAACGGCCCGTCATCGGCGCCACAGCGGTGATCCGTGAGCCTCGGCAAGTCCGCGCGCGATGGGATGAGCACGGCCCAGCAGATCAGATCCTCATGCCCATGAAGCGTGCATCGATAGGCCGGCAGGTTCCTCGCCGCCGCCTGCAAGGCGACCTGTTCGTCGTCGCTCAGCGCATCGGGCTTGCTTCCACAAAGCGCTTCACAGGGGCGGCACGCTAACGAAAGTGGATCGGCATGACGAAGGACACCTGCTTGTCTTGCAAGCCAGCCGGCGGTGCCGGAAAGGGCGCGGCGTCCTTGATGAGCAACAGGGCCGCACGGTCGAGCGCGGCGGAGCCGGAACTCAACAACACCCGCTCGGAGGCGAGTTCACCGCGGCGCCCGATCGAGAACGCGATTTTCACCGTTCCAGCGGCTTGCGCCTCGCCGGCGAACCTGCGTTTGGCGTCTTCGATCCGTCGCATCAGCGAGCGTTGCCATAGGGTGATCGCGTGTTTGGAGGCGTGCGGCCGGCCCTCGTCGCCGCTGTCGATCGTGCGCGTCGGGCTTGGCGCATCGGAGCCGTTCGGCGCGCGCTCCTCCTGCGCCTGGGTCGCCGGCGCGACGACCGGGTTGGGCGGGGCCGCCTCCTGCTTGCGGTCCAGCACGGCGGCGGGATCGGGCATCACCGGCGGTGGCTCAGGCGCCGGCTTGGGTTCCCCGACAGGTGTTGGCTTCCGGTCAGGCTTGAGCGGATCGGCCGGCCTGACCTGATCGGGCACCTGCTGCGCCACCGAGGCCTGCGCGGCATGCTGCTCCGGCCCTTCGGGCGCGTCGCTGGCCGGTGACGCCGCCGCCGACGGCAGATCAACCATCACGGCCCTGTCCACCTCCGACGCCTCGTCGTTGGAGGTGCCCCGGCTCAACTGGTAGATCAGGGCGGACGCGACCGCCGCGACGACCAGCATCGCAAGGCCGTAGCGCAGGATATCGAGACCGGGCGACCTCGGTTCGACGAAAAACGTCCGCCGGTCGCGCGCCTCGTTCCAGTTCCCAGGCCCGTTCCCGTCGCCGGGCAATCAGAAGCGCTGGCTGAGGCTGGCGAAGAACCCGCGTCGCTGCCCGTACTGCGGCGCGAACACGCCGATACCCGAACCGTCGCGGATCTCGTAGGTGTGGTCGAGCATGTTGACCACGGCGAAGCGGAAGGTCGTCGGCTTGGCCGAGGGCGACAGCTGGAAATCCTGCAGCAGGCCGAGGTTCCAGGAGGCGTAGTCCGGCACCCGGCCGGTGTTGGCGAAGCCGTCGCGCAGGCCGTTGCCGTAGATCACGTCCGTGGTCAGCGTCGTCTTGGT
>CAXTMA010000397.1:0-3322 GCA_964245015.1 uncultured Beijerinckiaceae bacterium
GCGACCATGTCGTAGCCGTCGGAGGTCAGGCCGTAGCCGGCGACCTCGCCGTAGATGCGGGCGCCGCGCGCCTTCGCCCGCCGGTATTCTTCCAGCACCAGCACGCCGGCGCCGCCGGCGATGACGAAGCCGTCGCGGTTGCGGTCGAAGGCGCGCGAGGCCACAGCCGGCGTGTCGTTGAAGTTCGAGGACATCGCGCCCATCGCATCGAACAGCACGGAAAGCGTCCAGTCCAGCTCCTCGCAGCCGCCGGCGAACATCACGTCCTGCTTGCCCCAGGCGATCATCTCGGCGGCGTTGCCGATGCAATGGTTGGAGGTGGCGCAGGCCGAGGAGATGGAATAGTTCGCCCCCTTGATCTTGAACCAGGTGGCGAGCGTCGCCGAGGCGGTGGAACTCATCGCCTTGGGCACGGCGAAGGGACCGACCCGCTTGGGACCTTTGGCGCGGGCGATGTCGGCCGCTTCCACGATGGTGCGGGTCGAAGGGCCGCCCGATCCCATCACGATGCCGGTGCGGGGATGGGACACCTCGTCGGGGGCGAGGCCGGCGTCGGCGATCGCCTGTTCCATCGCCAGGTGCGCCCAGGCGGAGCCGCCGCCGTGGAAGCGGGCGGCGCGACGGTCGACGGCTGCGGTTTCGGCCGGCATGCCCTGGACCTGCGAGCGGAAGCCGAGGTCCGCGAAGGGCTCGGCGCGCGAAATGCCGGACTTCGCCTCACGAAGCGACGCCAACACCTCCTGCGTCGAGTTACCGATGGGGGAGATGATCCCCATGCCGGTGACGACCACGCGTTTCATGCCGTTCTCCGCTCCGCCGCGCGACCCGTAAAGCCGGCGGGCTTTCGTTCGAGGGTCAAGCCGGCCGGTTGGACGCCGGCCGGTGTCAAACCGCGACCGGGTCCGTTTGAAACAGGCCGACCCGCAGATCGTTCGCCTGGTAGATGCGGGTGCCGTCGGCTTCCAGCCAGCCGTCGGCAAGGCCGAGCACGAGCTTGCGCCGGAACACGCGCTTGAGGTCGACGCCGTAGATGATGCGCTTGACCGTTGGCAGCACCTGGCCGGTCAGCTTGACCTCGCCGACGCCGATCGCCCGGCCGCGTCCGGGCAGGTCGAGCCAGCCGAGATAGAAGCCGAGCAGCTGCCAAAGGGCGTCGAGGCCGAGGCAGCCGGGCATCACCGGGTCGTTCTTGAAGTGGCAACCGAAGAACCAAAGGTCCGGCCGGATGTCGAACTCGGCGCGCACGTGCCCCTTGCCGGCGGCGCCGCCGTTCTCCGAGATTTCCGCGATCCGGTCGAACATCAGCATCGGCGGCAGCGGCAGCTGCGCCTTGCCGGGAACAAACAGGTCGCCGCGCGCGCAGGCGAGAAGGTGGTCGTAATGCAAGCTGGAGCGGCGCTAGCTCCTCTTGTGGCTTGTCTCTCGGCTCGTCGACTGCCCATCGAGTCCGCGGCTACCGGTCCCATACGCGCGGCGGCAGCCGAAGGTGACATTCAATGCCGTCTTGCAATGCTGTCTCGCCTGAGCGGGCGGGCGCTCTTAACACAGGCCTCCGCCGACCGGAAGCCGCATCCCCCGGCACCTTTGCGCAACGGGGTCGCGCGGCACGCCCGAGACTTGACCAGCCGAGACTTGACCAGCCGAGACTTGACCAGCCGAGATTTGACCAGCAGCGGCTCGATCGGTGCCGACATGATTTGGCGGCGGCTTGGCGCAGCCCCATATAGATCGCAACTCCGCTTGCGAAGGCGCCGCCCGATCCTGTAGGAACGATGTCGTACTCGTTCGGGTGGGGATGCGCGTCCCCGCTCAGCGGACGTCGTCGGCGCGTTTCGGCGCGAAACCGTGTCGCGCACCCGATACGCGCCATTCGTATCGCGCCAGGAAGCGCCTGTGTGGCGCCAAGAAGAAGGACGTGATGAGCGAGTTCAGAAAGGCTTCGAAGCCTCAGGAGGCGGGGTCGCCAGTCGCGTCGGCTGCACGTTTCGATGCCATGATGGCCGGCTGCCCGGTGCACGCCCTGCGCGCCAAGCTCAAGGACGCCGGCCTGCGCCCGACTCGCCAGCGCATGGCGTTGGGCCTGCTGCTGTTCGCCAAGGGGGACCGCCACCTCACCGCTGAAAAACTCTACGAGGAAGCGCAGGAACTCCGCGTGCCGGTGTCGCTGGCGACCGTCTACAACGGCCTGCATGTGTTCACGGAGGCCGGCCTTCTGCGCGAGGTCGCGGTCGACGGCACCAAGGTGTATTACGACACCAACGTCAGCGACCACCATCACTTCCTGCTGGAAGACCGCAACCTGCTGATCGACATTCCCGCCCTGTCCATCGATCGAACCGTCGTTCCCGACCTGCCCGAGGGCATGGAGATCGCCGCCATCGACGTGGTGGTGCGCCTGCGGCCCAAGTCCGCCGATGGCAAACAGGCCGATCGCAAGGCGGCCCTCGCCTAGGCCCGCTTTCGCAGGGCTGCTCAGGTCGAGCTTCGCGCACCTGCCGCGCATCCGCCGGGAACGTCAGCGGAAGAGCGCCAGCGCTTGTTCCAGCCGCACCCAGTCGTTCTCGCAGCCGGGCAGGCCGAACCGGAGCCAGCCGCGCTCCGCGGCGAAGGATCGGACCAGGATTCCCTGCCGCGCCAACTTGCGGAACAGCGCCGGCGCGGCAGGGTGGCCGACCAGCCGGAACAGCGGCGTGCCGCCGATCACTCTCAGCCCGACCCGCTCCAGAAGGACATCGAGCCGCGTACCATCCGCGCGCAGCCGGTCCCGCGTCGACGCCAGCCAGGCTTCGTCGGCGAGCGCCTGGACTCCGATCGCGATGGCGGGACCGCTGACCGGCCAGGGTCCGAGCATCCGGCGAAGGGCGGCGCCGCCCGGCATCACGGCGAAGCCGAGCCGCAGTCCGGCCAGACCGTAGATCTTGCCGAACGAGCGCAGCACGATCACCCGCGTTTGCCCTCCAGCCGGCGGCAGCCGCGGGACGAGGCTCGCGTCCGGCGGCAGCGCGTCGGCGAAGGCTTCGTCCACCACCAGGGTGCCCACGCGCGAGACCAGCTCCAGAAGTTCGGCCGGTCGGGTGAAGCGGCCGTCGGGATTGTTGGGGTTGACCGCGACCGCGACATCGGCGCCGGCCAGCTCGGCGGCGGCGGCGACGATCCTGACCTGCGCGCCCTCTTCCCGGAACACCCGCTCGAACTCCCCGTAGGTCGGCCCGAGCAGGCGCACGTCGCTGGAGCCGTCGCCCGCAAGCAGGGGCAGGCGGCCGATGATCGCCTGCGTGCCCGGCGCGGCGACGACATCGAGGCCGGCCGGCACGCGATACCG
>CAXTMA010000398.1:0-3260 GCA_964245015.1 uncultured Beijerinckiaceae bacterium
CGCATGTCCTACGACGCGGTCATCAACCGCGACTACCCCATCGTCTTCGCCAACATCTACATCTTCGCGCTGATCGGCCTGCTGGTGAACCTCGTCTCCGACCTGACCTACACCTGGATCGATCCGCGCATCGACTTCGAGCGGCGCCAGATCTGATGGCGCAGGATCGGGTGGCAAATGGCGTGATGGCGAGCGATGGTTGAAGCGCCGACACGGGTCGGGGGCACCGGGATCGGTGAGATCGCGCCGGCCGCGCGGGCTTCGGCTCGCTCATGGGCCTTGTCGCCGATCAACCGGCGCCGCCTCGCCGTCTTCCGCCGCCATCGCCGCGGGTACTGGTCGCTGATCTTGTTCGCGATCATCTTCACCGCCTCGCTGTTCGCCGAGTTCATCGCCAACGACCGGCCGATCTTGATCTCCTATAAGGGCGAGTGGCTGTCGCCGATCGTCAGGGACTACGGCGAGGACAGGTTCGGCGGCTTCCTGTTCGCACCCGCCGACTACCGCAACAAGGCGGTCGCCGACGAGGTCGATGCCCACGGCTGGATGATCTGGCCGCCGATCCGGTTCTCCTACGGCACGCCGAACTACACTGCCGCGACCGCCGCGCCGACGAAGCCGACCTGGGCGCTGACGAAGACGCAATGCGAGGAGGGCGCGGTGCGGGCCGGCGCCAGCCCGGCGGCCGGCTGCGCGGCCGTGGAAACGGACTGGCTTGGCACCGACGGCGGCTCGCGCGACGTGCTCGCCCGGGTGATCTACGGAACCCGCATCTCCATCCTGTTCGGCTTCGCCCTCACCTTCCTGTCCTCGATCATCGGCGTCGCCGCCGGCGCGGTGCAGGGCTATTTCGGCGGCCTCACCGATCTGCTGGCGCAGCGCGTCATCGAGATCTGGTCGGCGCTGCCGAGCCTTTACGTACTCATCATCATCGCCTCCTTCATCGCGCCGAGCCTCACGTCCCTGCTGCTCGTGCTGCTCCTGTTCAACTGGGTGCATCTGGTGGGCGTGGTGCGCGCCGAGTTCCTGCGCGCCCGCAACTTCGAATACGTGCGCGCCGCCCGCGCGCTCGGCCTCAGCAACGCGCAGATCATCTGGCGCCACATGCTGCCCAACGCCACCGTGGCGACGCTGACGCTGCTGCCCTTCATCATGAGCGCCTCCGTGACGGCGCTGACCGCGCTCGACTTCCTCGGCCTCGGCCAGCCGCCCGGCGCCGCCTCTCTGGGCGAACTGCTGCAGGAGGCGCAAAGCCATCGCGAAGCCTGGTGGCTGGCCGTGTCCGGCTTCTCGGCGACCGGCCTCCTGCTGATCCTGCTCGTCTTCATTGGCGAAGGCGCGCGCGACGCCTTTGACCCGCGCAAGACTCTGGAGTGACCCCGCTCCTCGCCGTCCGCGACCTCACCGTCGGCTTCCCCGCGGCGGGCGGCACGCAGGCCGTGTGCGGCGTTTCCTTTGATCTGGCCAAGGGCCGCACCCTCGCGCTCGTCGGCGAGTCCGGCTCCGGCAAGTCGGTCACGGCGCTGGCCATCCCGCGCCTGCTGCCGGCCGGCACACGCGTCGGCGGTTCGATTCATCTTGGCGGCACCGACGTGCTCGCCGCCGACGAGGCGAGCCTGCGCGGGCTGCGCGGCTCAACCGTGACCATGGTGTTCCAGGAGCCGATGACCTCGCTCAACCCGCTGCACACGATCGAGCGGCAGGTCGGCGAGATGCTCGCCGTGCACGGCATGCGCGGCCGGGCCGCGCGGCGTGCGCGCACGCTGGAACTGCTGAAGGAGGTCGGCATCCGCGATCCCGCCGGCCGCCTCGGCGCCTATCCCCACCAGCTGTCCGGCGGCCAGCGCCAGCGCGTGATGATCGCCATGGCCTTGGCCAACCGACCCGACCTGTTCATCGCCGACGAGCCGACGACCGCCCTCGACGTCACCGTTCAGGCGCAGATCCTGGCCCTGCTGCGCGACCTGCAGGCCCGCCACGGCATGGCGATGCTGTTCATCACCCACGACCTCGCCATCGTGCGCGGCCTTGCCGACGACGTCGCGGTGATGCAGCGCGGCCTGATCGTCGAAAGCGGACCCGTGGCGCAGATCTTCGCCGATCCCCGGCACCCCTATACCAGGGCGTTGCTCGCTGCCGAGCCGAAGGGCTCGGCGCCGTCCGCCGACGCCGCAGCCGCCACCGTGGTGAGCGCCGACGACCTCAAGGTGCATTTCCCCGTCCGGGCCGGGCTGCTGCGCCGCGAGGTCGGGGCGGTCAAGGCTGTGGACGGCGTCAGCCTCGCCGTGCGCGAGGGGCAGACGCTCGGCGTCGTCGGCGAGTCCGGCTCGGGCAAGACCACGCTCGGGCTGGCCATCCTCCGGCTGATCGCCTCAAGGGGGCGCATCTGCTATCTCGGCCGCCCGATCGACACGCTCGGGGCGTCGGCGATGCGTCCGCTGCGCCGCCACATGCAGGTCGTCTTCCAGGACCCCTACGGATCGCTGTCGCCGCGCCTGCCGGTCGTCGACATCGTCGGCGAGGGGCTGGCGCTGGCCCGGCCGGACCTCGGCACCGCCCGCCGCCGCGAGGTCGTCGCCGCCGCGCTCGCCGAAACCGGGCTCGATCCCTCGGCGCTGGACCGATACCCCCACGAGTTCTCCGGCGGGCAGCGCCAGCGCATCGCGATCGCCCGCGCCATCGTGCTGGAGCCGGCCTTCCTCGTCCTCGACGAGCCCACGTCGGCCCTCGACATGTCCGTGCAGGTGCAGATCGTGGACCTGCTGCGCGCGATCCAGCAGCGCCGCAGGCTCGCCTACCTCTTCATCTCCCACGATCTGCGGGTGGTGCGGGCGCTGGCCAACGACATCATCGTGATGCGCGAGGGCGTGGTGGTGGAGGCCGGACCGGCGGCGGCGATCTTCGCCGCGCCGCGCGAGGTTTACACCAGGGCCCTGTTCTCGGCGGCGTTCCGCACGGAGCCGGCCGCCATCGGCTGATCGCGGCCGCGAACGCGTCATCCAAGGCTGCCGTCCGGGGCTGCCGTCAGGGCTGCAGCGGCGACCCCGCGCCGGGCGCGACGGCCAGGGTGAACGGCACCTGTTCGCGAGGCGGCAGCGCGTGTGGGTCGGGGTATGTCAGCTCCCAGCCGCCGCCCAGCGCCTTGTACAGGGCCACGAGGTCGGTGGAGATGTTGGTGGTGCTCTGCGCCAGCTGCTGCTCGGCCGTGAGCACCGTCTGCGCGTTCTGCAGCAGGGTGGTGAAGTCGGCCACGCCCTGGT
>CAXTMA010000399.1:0-2847 GCA_964245015.1 uncultured Beijerinckiaceae bacterium
CAGCCACGCCCATTTCCATGTCACCGCGATGGACTCCCGCGATGTCCGCCGCTTCTTTTCCGACAATTCCAGGCACATCCTCGGCGCCATCAACGATGGCCTGCGCTCGGGCTCGCACCTCGGCCTGAGCAAGCTGCGCGGCCCGGTCGGCGTTTGATCCCCAGCGATGGTCAACCTATCCGGGGTCAACCTCCTGCCGGCCTCCGGCGAGTGGGTCTACGACACGATCCCGCATCGCTCCCAGCAGGTGACGCAAACGGCGCCGGTGGTCGCCAACCTCATCGCCGCCCCGGGCGGCTCATGCACGGACTACAGCCTTTCGCTCGACCAGCTCCAGGCCCAGCACCCCGAGTGCACCACCGTGGCGCTGGTTGTCGCCTGGTTCGGCTCGGCGACCGACGCGACCCAATGCAAGGTCTATCCCTCGACCACCTACATCGGCGGCTCGTCGGACGCCCTGGTCAACGGCGCCTGGAGACCAGACCCGTGGCGCTGCTCCGGGCTGACGCAAGGCTCGCCCGGCCTCATCCCGATCTCGGAGTCAGGCGGCAGCTTCACCTACGGCGGCACGCCGGCCGACGGCAGCGTGGTGCGCTGCCTCCGCGATCTCAAGGCGCGCGGCCTGCGGGTGGTGTTCTACCCCTTCCTGCTGATGGACTGCGCGGGCTACCCCTGGCGCGGGCGCATCGGCTTCGCCGGGGCGGACGTGTCCGCTGCCGCCGGCGCGGCGGCGACGGGCTTCCTCGGGCAGGCCGCCGCCGCGCAGTTCACCCGCGACGCGACCAACCTGACGGTTGCCTACGGCGGTTCGCCGACCGACTACACCTATCGCCGGATGATCCTGCACTACGCCAACCTGTGCGTGGTGGCCGGCGGCGTCGACCTGTTCCTCATCGGCTCGGAGCTGCGCGGGCTGGAAAGCCTGCGCGGCCCGGCCTGGACCCCCACCGGAACCCTCGCCAACGGCTGCGCGACCTGGGACTATCCCTTCGTCGCCGGCCTCGCGCAGCTCGCCGGCGACGTGCGCGGCGTCTTCGACGGCGCCGGCCTGGCGCGGGACGCCGGCAACCTGCACAACCTCATCGCCTATTCCGCCGACTGGTCGGCGTGGATGGGCGCCCAACATCCCGGCGGCGTGTGGCCGCATCTCGACAGCCTGTACGCCTCGCCGGCGATCGACCTGGTCAGCTTCGACAATTACCTGCCGCTGTCGGACTGGACCACCGGCGGCGGCGGCCTCGACGCGGCGAACTGGCAGGTGCCGGCGCCCGCGAACTGGCCGCCGACGGCGACGCAGATGAGCGGCCTCGGCCTGACCGGAGCTCCCGCCCTGCACTCGAAGGCCTACCTGAAGGCCAACATCGAGGGCGGCGAGAAATACAGCTGGTTCTATTACGATTCCAACAACGACGGCCGCGGCGCCGACCCCGGCGGCTCGGAGCTGGCGGTGTCGCGGCCGCAGGGCGACCGCCTCGCCCAGGCGCGCTCGCCCTACCTGGCGGGGCAGCAGCTCCTCGCCAACAAGATGCTGCGTTGGTGGTGGAACAATCCGCACCGCCCGGTCTACGATAGCGGCGACGGACAGGGGCAAATCCCGCGCGGTCCACCGACCCAGTGGATCGCGCAGTCCAAGCCGATCACCTTCGCCGAGGTCGGTTTTCCCTCCACCGATCGCTGCACCAACCAGCCCAACGTCTTCTTCGACCCGAAGTCGAGCGAAAGCGTCACGCCGTTCTGGTCGGTTTGGCGGACAACGGAGGGAGATGGCTGGGCGCCGCTGCGCGACGACGCGCTGCAGCAGCTCGCGCTGCAGGCCGTCACCGAATACTGGACCACCGACGGCAACAACGCCGTCTCGCCGGCTGGCGTGAAGATGATCGAGCCGGCCTTCATGTCGGCGTGGAACTGGGACGCGCGGCCGTTTCCGGCGTTTCCCCAGTTCGGTTCCGTTTGGGGCGACGCCGGGAACTGGGCAGCCGGCACCTGGATCGGCGGCAAGGGGCCGTTCGTCGCGCCGACCCCGGCCGACCCGCCACCGCCGCCGCCGAGCAGCATTCCCGGGTTTCCCGCCCTCGCCGGCCAAGCTCCGTCGGCGCGCTACCGGCCGATCTTCGCGACGCAGGCGGCAGCCCACGTTTCCGGGCGCGACAGCCGCGCCGCCCGCCGCGCATCGCTGCGCTGGCGCATCGAACTCAGCTTCGACTGGCTGCGCGCCGATGCGGCCGGGGAGCTGCAGGCGCTGGCCTCGACCTTCGTCGCGGCTCAGGGGCAGGACGGGCTCGTGCTCGTCGCCGTGCCGCCCGAACTCGGCCAGGGCGCGACGCTGCTGTGCCGCTTCGCCGACGATCATCTCGACCTGGAGGAATTCATGGCGCGGCTTTGGCAGACGCGAACGGTGACGCTGCTGAGCGTGGCCGGCTGATGGCGAGCCCGCCGTCCTTCCCGATCCTGCCCGGCCAGGGCTGGTCCGTGCACAAGCGGCCGAGCTTCTCGACCCGCGTGGCCTCGCACGTGTCCGGCCGCGAGGTGCGCCGGGCCAACTACGCCGCGACGCTCTACGAATTCGAGCTGACGTTCGACGGTTTGGCATCGACCGGCTTTCCCGGCCTCGGCGGCACCTCGCTGCAGACCCTGCTCGGCTTCTTTCTCGCAGCCCAAGGCCAGTTCGGCACCTTCCTCTACAGCGATCCGACCGACAACAGCGCCACCGCCCAGTTCCTCGGCACCGGCGATGGCGTCACGACGAGCTTCACCTTCGCCCGCGCGATCGGCGGCGTCGCCGAGCCGGTCGGCTGGGTGACGAGCCTCGGCGCCGTTTATCTCGCCGGCACCGCGCAGCCCGCCGCG
>CAXTMA010000399.1:2857-3257 GCA_964245015.1 uncultured Beijerinckiaceae bacterium
ACGCGCTCGCCTTCGCCACCGCGCCGCCGGCCGGCACCGCCGTCACCGCCGATTTCACCTACGCCTTCGTGTGCCGCTTCCTCGACGACCAGGAAGACTTCGAGAACGTCCTCGCCGGCCTTTGGCGGCTCGGCAGCCTCAAGTTCAGGAGCGTGAGAACATCATGATCAAGCCTCTTCTTCTCGCCGGCCTCCTCGGCGCGGCGCAGCCGGCCCTGGCCTCGTGCCGCATCGCCGGCGATTGCATCGCGCTCGGCCTCGGCCAGGTGCTGCGCGGGTGCGGCACGGATGCCAAGGTGGGCATCCCCGCGGCGGCCGTGGTGGCGCGGGCACGCCCGGGCGGCGCCGACGTGCTGATCGTGTCGGCCGGCAGCAACGACGTCCCGCGCGGCCTGCCGGCC
>CAXTMA010000400.1:0-3250 GCA_964245015.1 uncultured Beijerinckiaceae bacterium
GACTTCTACCAGACCAACGCCATCGCCCGCTCGTCGCGCACGATGGCGGAAGCCTCGGCGCTGGCTGCGAACCGGATCAAGGCGGCGCAGGGCCAGTTCCAGGTCGCGGCGGAGTGACGATGACCCGCTGCACCCCGCCCTGCGACAGGAGCGACCATGCACGCCTTCGTTGAAGTCCTCCTGGCGCTCTTGAAGAGCGTGGTGATGCTGGTCGTTCTGCTCGTCGGCATCGCCTACATCCTTTACGCCGACCGCAAGATCTGGGCGGCCGTGCAGTTGCGCCGCGGTCCCAACGTCGTCGGACCGTGGGGACTCCTGCAGTCCTTCGCCGACCTTCTCAAGTTCGTGCTGAAGGAGCCGATCATCCCGGCCGGCGCCAACAAGGGCGTGTTCCTGCTGGCGCCCTTCGTGATGGGCATGCTGGCCTTGGCCGCCTGGGCGGTGATTCCCGTGGCGAACGGCTGGGCAATCAGCAACATCAACGTCGGCACGCTCTACATCTTCGCGATCTCGTCGCTGTCGGTTTACGGCGTCATCATGGGCGGCTGGGCTTCGAACTCGAAGTACCCGTTCCTGTCGGCCCTGCGCTCGGCCGCGCAGATGGTGTCCTACGAGGTGTCGATCGGCTTCGTCATCGTCAGCGTGCTTCTGATCGCCGGGACGCTCAACCTGTCGGAGATCGTGCAGGCGCAGGATACCCGCTTCGGGATCCTCGGCTGGTACTGGATCCCGCTCTTTCCGATGTTCGTGATCTTCTTCGTCTCGGCCCTGGCCGAGTGCAACCGACCGCCCTTCGATCTCGTCGAAGCCGAGTCGGAACTCGTCGCCGGCTTCATGGTGGAATACTCGTCCAGCCCCTACATGCTGTTCATGCTCGCCGAGTACGTGGCGATGATGACGATGGCGGCGCTTCAGGTCATCCTGTTCATGGGCGGCTGGCTGTCGCCCATTCCCTTCGCGCCGTTCACCTGGGTGCCCGGCGTGATCTGGTTCCTGCTCAAGCTTTTCCTCGTCTTCTTCATGTTCTCCATGGTGAAGGCGTTCGTGCCGCGTTACCGCTACGACCAGTTGATGCGCCTGGGGTGGAAGGTGTTTCTCCCCCTGTCGCTGGCCATGGTCGTGATCGTCGCCGGAGTGCTGGAGTTCACCGGCCTCGGCGGCGTGATGGCGCATTGATCCGGCGCGATGATCACAAGGACGTTGCCGTCATGAGACTCGACCAAGCCGCCAAGCAGCTGCTCCTCAAGGAGTTCGTCGCCGCTTTCGGCCTTTCCATGCGCTATTTCTTCAAGCCCAAGGCGACGTTGAACTACCCTCACGAACGCTCGCCGCAATCGCCGCGCTATCGCGGCGAGCACGCGTTGCGCCGCTACCCCAACGGCGAGGAACGATGCATCGCCTGCAAGCTGTGCGAGGCGATCTGCCCGGCCCAGGCCATCACGATCGAGGCCGGCCCGCGCCGCAACGACGGCACCCGCCGCACGACCCGGTACGACATCGACATGGTGAAGTGCATCTACTGCGGCTACTGCCAGGAAGCCTGCCCGGTGGATGCCATCGTGGAAGGGCCGAACGCGGAATATTCGACGGAAACGCGCGAGGAGTTGTACTACAACAAGGAGCGCCTGCTGGAGAACGGCGATCGCTGGGAGCGGGAAATCGCTCGCAATCTCGCGCTCGACGCGCCATACCGCTGATGTCGGGTCGCATCGGCCGGACCGGCACCGCCGCAGGGCTCGCGGGCCGGAGCGTGGGGACGCTCTCGTCGGGGATCACGGTCTAATGGGCGCCACGCCGCTGTTCTTCTACCTGTTCTCGACAATCCTCATCGCCTCGTCGTTGATGGTGATCGCCTCGAAGAACCCGGTGCATTCCGTGCTCTTCCTGATCCTGGCCTTCGTCAACGCGGCCGGGCTGTTCCTGCTGCTGGAAGCCGAGTTCCTGGCGATGATCCTGGTCGTCGTCTACGTCGGCGCGGTGGCCGTGCTGTTCCTGTTCGTGGTGATGATGCTCGACGTCGACTTCGCCGAACTGCGCCAGGGCTTCCTCAAGTACCTGACCGTCGGCGCGCTGGTCGGCGTCATCGTCGTGGTGGAACTCGGCTTCGTCGTCGGCTCCTACACCATCGGCCAAGGCTCTCTCGATCAGGCGGCGAGCCAAGCGCCGGCGCTGCCCAACACGGTGGCGCTCGGCAATGTCATCTACACGCAGTATTTCGTGCTCTTCCAGGCGGCCGGGCTGGTGCTTCTGACGGCGATGATCGGAGCGATCGTCCTGACGCTGCGCCACAAGCCGGATGTCAAGCGGCAATCGATCCCCGAGCAGAACGCCCGCTCGTCGGCGGTGATCGAGATGCGCAAGGTCGCCTCCCGCCAGGGTGTCGACGCTTGAGCGCTGGCGCCGCGAGGCTCCCGGCGCCGGGATGGATGCCATGATCGGACTGGGTCAATACCTCACCGTCGCCGCGATCGTGTTCACGCTCGGCATCGCCGGCATCATCCTCAACCGCAAGAACATCATCATCATCCTGATGTCGGTCGAACTGATCCTGCTGTCGGTCAACATCAACCTCGTCGCCTTTTCCTCCTTCCTCCACGACCTCGCCGGCCAGGTCTTCGCCCTGTTCATCCTCACGGTGGCGGCGGCCGAGGCGGCGATCGGCCTCGCGATCCTCGTGACCTATTATCGCAACAGCGGCACGATCGCGGTCGAAGACATCAATTCGATGAAGGGCTAACGGCATGATCACCCTCGTCGTCGGGCTGCCGCTCCTGGGTTTCCTCATCGCCGGCTTCGGCGGCAGCCGCCTCGGCGACCGTGCCTGCGAGGTCGT
Source organism: uncultured Beijerinckiaceae bacterium (assembly GCA_964245015.1). Classification (GTDB taxonomy): domain Bacteria; phylum Pseudomonadota; class Alphaproteobacteria; order Rhizobiales; family Beijerinckiaceae; genus RH-AL1. The sequence goes on from CAXTMA010000400.1 coordinate 2,834, forward strand.
CACCACCTCGTTCCTGATGATCGCCGCCCTATTCTCGTGGGTGATCTTCTTCCAGTATGCTCTCGGCGGCCAGCCCGAGACCGTGTCGCTGATCTCGAACTGGTTCACGGTCGGCACGCTGAAGGTCGACTGGGCCTTGCGGGTCGACGCGCTCACCGCCGTGATGCTGGTGGTGGTCACGACCGTGTCGGCCCTCGTCCACCTGTACTCGGTCGGCTACATGTCGGACGATCCGTCGCGGCCGCGTTTCTTCGCCTATCTCAGCCTGTTCACCTTCACCATGCTGATGCTGGTGACCGCCGACAATCTCGTCCAGATGTTCTTCGGCTGGGAAGGCGTCGGCCTCGCCTCCTACCTCCTCATCGGTTTCTGGTACACCAAGCCGACGGCCAACGCCGCCGCGATCAAGGCCTTCGT
>CAXTMA010000401.1:0-3236 GCA_964245015.1 uncultured Beijerinckiaceae bacterium
GATGCCGTTGGAGATCGCCTCGACGCCGGTCATCGCCGTGCAGCCGTTGGCGAAGGCGCGCAGCAGCAGCCAGAAGCCGACGCCGGCGTCGATGGCGGGCACGTCCGGCGGCGCTTCCACCGGCACCGGGCTGCCGCCGGCGAGCGCCGCCTTGACGAGGCCGACGACGATCACGAAGCCGAGCGTGCCGACGAACAAATAGGTCGGCAGCAGAAAGGCGACCCCGGACTCGCGCACGCCATGCAGGTTGACCAGGGTGATGACGAGCAGCACGCCGAGGCAGAGCGGCAGGACGTAGGGGTGCAGCGCCGGCACCGCGGACATCAGCGCGCCGATGCCGGCGGCGATGCCGACGGCGACGTTGAGGATGTAGTCGACCATCAGCGAGGCGGCGGCGAGCAGGCCGAAGCGCTGCCCGAGGTTCTCTCGCGCCACGGTGTAGGAGCCGCCCCCGTTGGGATAGGCCGGGATGGTCTGGCGGTAGGAGAAGAACACGATCAACAGCAGCGCCACCACGATCGCGGTGATCGGCACGATGTAGCCCGCGCCGAGCGAACCGAGGCCGAGCATGATCGCCAGCGCCGCCTCCGGCCCGTAGGCGGCCGAGGACAGGGCGTCCAGCCCGAGCATGGGGATGCCGGCGAGCGGGCCGACGGTCTGCTTGGCCTCGTCGGCGGTGGCGAGGCGGGATCCCATGATCCTATCGTAGAGCGTCATCTCGGGGGTGGTCCTGGCGAAAGGGGTTGCGGGATGGCCGGCCTGCCGCCTTCAGAAGAAATGCAGCGCGATCGATGCAGCGGCTGGCCGCTTCTCCGCGGTATCGTGTCGGCGGTCATCACCTGGCCGCAGCCCTCCCGGCCGCCTCGACGCGCGCCTGCGGCGGCGCATCGGTGGGGCCGTGTTGGCGAGCGTGATCTCGTTGAGGGCGCGCTCGTATTCCGGGCTGACGCGGAAGCCGGTGATCTGCCGGTCGACAAGATCGACCCCAAGCAGCCGGCGCAGTTCGGCGGCGATGGTGGTGCGCAGCTCGATGGACCTCCCCGTCGTGGCTCGGCACCCGCATGTTCTGCGGCAGCGCCACGGTGTCGACGCTGACTTGCAGACGGTCGGCGCTGGTGGCTGCGGGGATCTCGAGGTGGACCTCCCGGCCGGACCGGTTCACCCGGCGCATGGTCGACCCTCCTGAAGGTGCGGGTGAAGGCAAGCTCGGTCGGGTCGGCGGGGATGGCCTCGGAGCCAGCCGCGATCACGACCAGGACCGCTCCGACCGCAACCAAGTTGCGCGGGAGACGGGGTCGCGCGCCACCTCCGATGGTCGGTCGTCGGGCCACGGCATCATGGTCAGGGGGTCGGTCCCCGCATCACCGGCTTGGAGTGTCCGTGGGACGATGATCGGGCGTATGGCCACCGACCCGACGGCCCGTCGAAACCATCCTGATCGGCTTCGGATCGCGTCTTCGGTAAGCCACCCGGAGCAGCACCATCAGGAAGGCAGATTTGATGACGATCATGGCGAGATGCATCGCGTCGTCTCAGTGAGGCGTTGGTCGGCATCTCGATACGTCGCATCCGGCACATATGATCTCGAGTGGGTCCGGTGGTGGTCCCCATAGGAATCCCATGGGCGAGGCTGGGTGCAACACCTCGCCACCTCCCTCATCGATGACGGACGTGGCGTCGTCAGAAGCCGATAACGATGTCGAACGCCATCGTACCGCCGGATCGCAGGTGGCGGGCGATGCGGCGCATCCGCGTCCCACCGGTCCCGGGATGGCCTGCTGGCGCCATGGCCCGGCATCGCCGGCCGCCTCGGCCCGCGCCCATCCCGTTTTGCGCCGCTCGCCACCGAGCACGCCATCAAGGAACTGCCCTGCCGAGACGGCGACCCGCTCCTGCGTGAAAAGCGGCCGCAGGCGCGTTTTCACGTCGCGAAGCGCCGACGCCCACAGATCCAGCGTCGCCTCGAACGATGCTCCCGCCATGCCGCGTCCTCCGACCCACGGCGGCGCAGCGAGTCGGAGATTGCCCAGGAATGCTTCTGTAATGTTAGGCGTGGCGCGACCTCGTCGTCCACACCTCCCGGACCAAGCGCAGCAGCGACTTTGCCGGGCTGCTGCTGGAAGTCGACCGACGCACCGGCCCCAAGCCCGGACGCGATGCCAAGCCCGTGGCGCTGGTGCTCGACAACGGGGCCATTCACACCCGCGAGGCGAGCCATGCCGCCCTGGCCGGGCGGCCGCATTGGCTGACGGTGGAGTGGCTGCCGAAGTACGCGCCTGAGCTCAACGCCGTTGAGCGCAGCTGGCGCGACCTGAAACGCCATCACCTCGCGAACCGCACCTTCGCCGGACCTGACGACTTGGATGCAGCCATTCACGAAGCGATCGGCATATTGAATGCCAAGCGAAATCGGCGCGTGTTGGGCACTTCGCCAGGGGCTGCTTAGATCCCATGTCGCCAAGCAAGGGTAAGGCAATCCAAGCGATGAGGATCACGATCGTCGCGAGGATACGAACAGCGAGGATCAAGCCGCTACGTCTGCCCGCTTCCTATCGAGCCGTGATTCCGCGACTATGCGCCGAGCCGCCTCGCCATCGACCGGGGCAGATTTCAGAATGACCCACTACCGCCTCACGCCCCTCGCGCGATCACAGCTCCGCCGCTCGGGTGCAGGGCGTCAGGCGAGGGCGTCGCGTGTGGGCGGTGACCGGCGCTGCCGGCTCAACCCTGCAGCCGAAGACCCAGGTAAGTCAGCGTCGCGGTGTAGACCGCCCTGCCGTCCTCGTCCCTGACGACGATGGCGAAATGCTGCTGATCGCCATTGCGCGGGATCTCGTCGGCCGCGATCTCGGGAAGCGCCCTGATTGCCTCGGCACAGGCCGCCTCGACGTCGGGCAGCTCGGCACCCTCTCCATCCCGCATGATGCCGCCATTGTGAATGCTGAAGAAGAAGCGAGCCATCGCATTCTCCCCGTTGCAGGCGGGAGCACATAGGAACTCTCAGCCACCGGCGCCCATGAATGTGAGCCAATGGTAAGCTCCATATGGGGCGGATTCGCGATTTCGGTATAGTTGGTGGTGACGAAAGTTATGCATGGGAATAAACATACCTGTCTTCGCAGGCGAGGCATTTGTCTGCTTGCAAGACGTGGTGCAACAGCGCAGGGTCATAAGGAATATTACATTTGTTACGATCATCGCGGCCGCCGCGAAACTGGTTGACGGCGGCGCTCCGG
>CAXTMA010000402.1:0-3220 GCA_964245015.1 uncultured Beijerinckiaceae bacterium
GGCGGGGCCCGCCTCGGCCGGCGGTTGCCGCCCGTCGCGGTCCGGCTCGCCACCCTGGCGCTCGCCGCCGCCCTGACCACCCTTTTCTTTCTCCGGGCCTACCGCTGACTCCGGCGCTGGGCGAGGCGCCGGCGGGGATCCTTCTTTCGCCGGAAGCGTGAGCCGATCCGGCGGCGGCGCGTTGTCCCGTGGATCCATTCGGCGAGGCGACGTGCACGACGACATCACGCGCCTCGACGCGACCGCCCAGGCCGAACTGGTCGCCCGCGGCGACCTCCACCCTTCCGAACTGCTGGAAAGGGCGATCGCGGCGGCGGACGCCGCCGGCCTGGGAGCCATCATCCCGATCCGCTTCGACGACTTGGCGCGCCGGCGGGCTGTCGGACCGCTGTCGGGTGTCTTCGCCGGCGTGCCGTTCCTTCTCAAGGACTTGGCGCAGGAGTTCGCCGACCAGCCCAGCACGGCCGGCGCGGCGGCGTTCCGCAACAGGATCCCCGGCGAACACAGCCACTACACCCGCCGCTGCCTCGACGCCGGCCTCGTCGTGTTCGGGCGCACGGCGACGCCGGAACTCGGTCTGCGCGCCGTCACCGAGAGCCGGCTGTGGGGACCTTCGCTCAACCCGTGGGATCGCGCGCGGACGCCAGGCGGCAGCTCGGGCGGTTCGGCGGCGGCGGTGGCGGCCGGGATCGTGGCGATGGCCGGGGCCAGCGACGGCGGCGGCTCGATCCGCATCCCCGCCTCGTTCTGCGGCCTGTTCGGCTTGAAACCGTCGAGCGGGCGCATCTCCTTCGGGCCGGCCGGCGGCCTGCACTGGGACGGGGCGGCGGAGAGCGGCGTGCTGACCCGGTCGGTGCGCGACACCGCGCGCATGCTCGACGTGCTCGCCGGGCCCGAGCCGGGCGACCCGTTCCCGCTGGCCGCTCCGGCGACGCCCTTCGCCGCGGAGGTCGGCCGGTCACCGGGCCGGCTGCGGATCGGCTTCAGCACCGTTTCGCCGCTCGGCAGCGCCGTTGATCCCGACTGCGCCGCCGCCGTCACCGACGCCGCCCACCTGCTGGAAAGCCTCGGCCACATCGTCGAGCCGGCCGCGCCCGCCATCGACGGGGCGGCGCTGGCGAGCAGCTATCTCACCCTTTACCTCGGTCAGGTCGCGTGGGAGGTCGGCACCGCCGCCGACCGGCGCGGCTTCGAGCTGGAAACCAGGCTGCTCGCCTCGCTGGGACGGGCGCTGCCGGCCGCCGCCTACGTCACCGCCCGCCACGCTTGGAACGGCTTCGCCCGCGCGCTCGGCGCCTTTCACCGGAGCTACGACCTTTTCCTGTTGCCCACGGTCGCGGCGCCGCCCGCGCGGATCGGCGAACTCGACCTGCCGGCCGGCCAGCGTCGCGCCCTCGCGGTGGTGAACGCGCTGCACGGGGCCGGCCTGATGCTGAAGACCGGCGTGCTCGAAACCCTGGCCCGCGACAGCCTGATCCGCACCCCCTTCACCCAGCTCAGCAACCTCACCCACACGCCGAGCATGTCGGTGCCGCTGGCGATGTCCGCGCCGCGTGCGGGCACGCCGGCGCTGCCGGTCGGGGTGCAGTTCGTCGGACGCTTCGGCGACGAGGCCACCCTGATCCGCCTCGCCTCGCAGCTCGAAGAAGCCGCGCCCTGGGCGGGGCGGTGGCCGCCCTGCAGCGGGTGACAACGTCCGCGCCCATGCCGTTCAGCCCTACGCCCACCCGCACGCTTCAGGTCTCCGGGCGAGGACGGCACGAGCGATCATTGCCGGCCTTACCTCGTCAACCCCCCGATCAGGCTGGGCACGTCGAGCGGGCGGAAGCCGTAGTGCCGGAGCCAGCGGATGTCGCTTTCGAAGAAGGCGCGCAGGTCCGGCATGCCGTATTTCAGCATGGCGATGCGGTCGATGCCGATGCCCCAGGCGAAGCCCTGGTAGGTTTCGGGATCGATGCCGCAATTCCCCAGCACGTTGGGGTGGACCATGCCGCAGCCCAGGATCTCCAGCCAGTCCTCGCCCTCGCCGAAGCGGATCTCGCCGTCGCGGCGCGAGCAGCGGAGGTCGACCTCCATCGAGGGCTCGGTGAAGGGGAAGTAGCTCGGGCGGAAGCGCATCTCCACCACCGGCACCTCGAAGAAGGCGCGCAGGAACTCCTGCAGCACCCATTTCAGGTGCCCGAGGTTGGCCGTCCGATCGATCACCAATCCTTCGACCTGGTGGAACATCGGCGTGTGCGTCTGGTCGCTGTCGCAGCGGTAGGTCCGGCCGGGGCAGATCACCCGGATCGGTGGCGCTTGGGCCAGCATGGTCCGCACCTGCACCGGGCTGGTGTGGGTGCGCAGCAGCTTGGCTGTCCCGTCGGGGCCTTTGGGGAAGAAGAAGGTGTCGTGCATGTCGCGGGCGGGATGGTCCGCGGGGAAGTTCAGCTTGGTGAAGTTCAGCTCGTCGGTCTCGATGTCCGGCCCTTCGGCGATCGTGAAGCCCATGGCGGCGAAGATCACCGACAGTTCGTCGGTCACCTGGGTGATCGGGTGGATGCGCCCAAGCTCCAGCGGGCCGGCGCGCACGGTCAGGCTGACGTCCAGGACTTCGGCGGCGAGACGGGCGTCCAGCGCCGCCTCCTTCAGGATGTCGCGACGCATTTCGAAGGCGCCGGCGACCTTGTCCTTGAGCGCGTTGATGGCCGCGCCCCGCTCGCGCCGCTCCTCCGGCGCCATCTTGCCCAGCGTCGACAGCAGCGCCGAGATCGAGCCCTTCTTGCCCAGCGTCGCAACCCGCACGGCATCGAGCGCGGCTTCATCCGTCGCGGCGGCGACCGCGTCGAGGGCGCGGCGTTCGAGGAGGGAAAGGTCGGGCGTCTGGTTCGACATGGGCTTTGGCTAATCGCGGCCGGGAATGGCGCATCGGCCCTTACCACGGCGCGCCACCGCGCGGCGCGGTTTTTGAGGCGCCCCGAGCAGCGGACCGAAACGTGCACGGCGGCCGTCCTGTTCTTCCGCGGGGGGCAGCGGCTTGCGGGATCGACCGAAACCGCAGCGCACTCTTCGCTCCGATGCTCCAGTGGCGCATTGCCGCACTTCTTGTAGAACAAAGGCCGAGGCCCGCGCGGCCGGCGAGGAGATTGCCGCCTTGTTCCCCCATCCGCTTCTCGTCGGCGACATCGGCGGCACCAACGCCCGCTTCGCTCTGGTGGCGGAGCCCGGCGCTCCCATGTCC
>CAXTMA010000403.1:0-3191 GCA_964245015.1 uncultured Beijerinckiaceae bacterium
GGACCTATCCGGCTACGCCAGTGCTCAAAGCCGTGGCCTGAAAACACCGCTTACGGACCACGAGGCAAGGAAGCGCAAGCTTCGCAATTGATGCCGTTCGCCGGTCCAGCAATCTCTGGCCCGACTCCGGCCACGTCCGAACGCTTCGTTGAGACGCAGTGGTCGGATCGAGAAGCCTCAGATTGAGGAGAGCGCGGATCGAACGAAGCCGCTGACGCCGGTTCGCTCACCGCTCCGGCACCGTGCTCTTCCGCGACGATCGTTTCGAGCTGCGCCTGACCCGCGGGGCTGCCCTTCGCGGCCTGCGCGAAGCGGACCTGCCGGCGCTGCTCGCCGTCTTCGAGCGCGCCCTGGTCAACGCGCTCGCCGACGCCACCGGCGAGCGCCATTCCAGCATGGCCGAGGAAACCGCATGTCCCTGAGCACCTCGACCCAGACAATGAGGACCCTCTTGGGTCGCCGTCCGACGCCCGCCAGCAGCCCGCACGTGCCGGCCGGCGACCCGTTTCGCCGCTTAAAGGAAGGCGCCAGGGATGCCGCCGACCCGTCCCGCTCGCCTCCATGGCGATCGTCGTCGCGCTGCGCGGCCTTCTCGCCACCGTCACCACGCCTGTTCCGCAACGCGGAGGATCGCGCCATCGAGGCGATCTTGACCTGGCCGGTGCCGGTCGACGCCGTCGTTCACGGCCTCAAGGTCCGCATCGAGGGTCGCGAGCTCGCCGGCGTCGCCATGGTCAAGACGGCCGCGCGCCGCCTGTGAGGGCGCGATCATCGAGGGCAGGACCGCGGTCCTGCACGAGGAGGCGCTGAAGGGCGTTCACGTCCTGTCGATCGGCCCCATCGCGCCGGGCGCAGAGGTCGTGGTCGAGACGGTGTGGTCGAAGCCCCTGTCGTGCCATGGTGAAGCGCCTTCGCTGCGCATTCCGACGACGGTCGGCGAGGTTTATGGGCGCAGCCGGCTCGATCCGGCCGATGACTTCCTCGTCGGCGGCGTTCCCGTGCCCGCAGCCTCGCTCAGGATCGAGCTGGCCCGGGGCCTCGCGCATCTGCGCGGCGGCACGCTGTTAAATGGTGCATCGATGATGGCCCTGGATCGACCCGTCGACCTGGCCTTCACGGGCCTCGATGCGGCTCCCGTCACGGGCAGCCTCGCCGACGAGCGCGCGGTCACGATCGCCTTCGCTCCGGCCGCGACGGCTGGCGATCTCACCCTCGCCATCCTCGTCGACCGCTCGGGCTCGACCGGCGCGCCGATCGAGAGCGGGGACCGAGGCGGACGCAGCGTGCTGGACGCGTCCCGCCTCGCCCTGCGCGATGCGTTGGAGGCTGCAAACCCCGGCGACCGTTTCGTGCTCTGGCAGTTCAAGAACACGGTCCAGCGCCTCGGCGAGGGCAATCGCAGGGAGGCGCTCGCTCTGCTCGACAGGATCGGCACGCCCGCCGGCGGCACCGAGATCGGCCTCGCGGTCGCCCAGGCCGCGACCGAGGCGTCGGTCACCGACATCCTGGTCGTGACCGACGGCAAGGGCTTCGCGCTGCCGGTCCACGACCTTGCCACCTGCGGCAAGCGGGTTTCGGCCGTGCTGGTCGGCGAGGACAGCCGCGAGGCCATGATCGGCCACCTCTGCGCCTTGACCGGCGGCCAGATCGTGGTCGCCTGCGGCAGCAACGCGGCCGAGGCGGTGACAGCCACCTTCCGTGCCGCGCGGCACGAGCCGTCATCCCGGCCGGGCAGGCATCTCGACGCCATTCCCGCATCCTTCGTGGAGATGCGGCGCGGCACGCGCATCGCGGTCGAAGTCTCCGGCGCGCTGTCGGAGGCAGCGCCGTCCCTCGACCCCGTGGGCGCCTATGCCGCCGCCTCGCTCGGGACCGGCAGCAATGCGGTGACAACGCGCAAAGTCTAGACCGGGCTGAAGATAGCCTTTGACAGACATAAAGATATCTTTATATCTGTCGGAATGTTCAAGGATCAGATGCTGACCGGCGATCCCGCCCGTTTCGACGATGTTCTGCTCGCCCTGGCCGCCGCCGGCGAGCCGACCCGGTTGCGCCTGTTGGCCCTTCTTCACGACGCGGAACTGACCGTGAGCGAGCTCGTCACCATCCTCGGGCAATCGCAGCCGCGCATTTCCCGCCATCTCAAGCTGCTGGTCGAGGCCGGCCTGATCGAGCGTCATCGCGAGGGCGCCTGGGTGTTCCTGCTGATGGCGCAGACCGGCCGCATGGCGCAGCTCGCGCGCGAGATCGTCGGCTCGGTCGCCGCCGACGAGCCGGTGCTGCTCGCCGACAGGGCGCGTCTCGACGAGGTGAGGCGGGCGCGAAGCGCGCAGGCCGCCCGGTACTTCGAAAGCCATGCCGCGAACTGGGACGAGGTACGGGCCATGCACGTCGCCGAGGAGAAGGTCGAGGCGGCGATCCGCGAGGCGGTCGGGTCGAGGCCGCTCGGCGCGCTGCTCGATATCGGCACCGGCACCGGCCGCATGCTGGAACTCCTCGCTCCGCTGGCGACGCGGGCGCTGGGCATCGACCAGTCGCCGCAGATGCTGGGCATGGCGCGCGCCCGGCTGGAGCGCGCGCGGCTGCGCAACACCCAGCTGCGCCAGGGCGACATGTTCGCCCTGCCGGCCGAGCGCGACGGCTTCGACCTCGTCGTGGTGCACCAGGTGCTGCACTATCTCGATGATCCCGCGCGCGCGATCCGGGAAGCCGCCCGCACCCTGCGGCCGCAGGGTCGGCTGCTCGTCATCGATTTCGCCCCGCACGAGGAGGAAACACTGCGGGTCGCCCATGCCCACCGCCGGCTCGGCTTCGCCCGCGAGGATATTTCCGGTCTGATGATCGAGGCCGGCCTCGACGTCGTTCTCACCCGCGACCTTGCGCCCGATGGCGCCGGCTCGCTCACCGTTTCGATCTGGATGGGGCAGGACCGGCGCCTGCAGTCCGATCTCCTGCCGCTCACGTTGAAGGAAATCGCCTGATGCAGCCCGTCGCCACGCAGCGCCTGAGCCGCGGCCACCGTCCGCGCTTCAACGTGTCCTTCGAGTTCTTTCCGCCCAACACGGCGGAAATGGAGGACACGCTGTGGTCGTCGGTGAGCCGGCTGGCGCCGCTCAACCCGCACTTCGTGTCCGTCACCTACGGCGCCGGCGGCAACACCCGCGAGCGCACCCATGCCACGCTGGCGCGCA
>CAXTMA010000404.1:0-3165 GCA_964245015.1 uncultured Beijerinckiaceae bacterium
GCCCCGGACGGACCTTATCTGATCGGCGATCCGGCGGTGGTGGCGGCCAAGCTGCGCCAGCTCAGCGACGAGCTGGGCGGCGTGTCCCGGGTGAACCTGCAGATGAGCTCCGCCGCCGACGATCCGCCCGCCATGCTCCGCGCCATCGAACTGCTGGGCGCGAAGGTGGTGCCGCTCGTTCGCTGACGGCGAGCGATCAAGCCGCCGCCTTGGGCCTAGCGTCGTAGGCGCAACGCGCGGCCTCGATCTCGGCGCGGCGAGCGCTGGCCCAGCCGGCCAGGAGCGCGAGAGGATCCGTCAGGGAGCGTCCGAGCTCGGTCAACGCGTAGTCCACCCGCGGCGGGACCGTGGCGTAGGCGGTGCGGCTGACCAGGCCGTCGCGCTCCAACCCGCGCAGGGTCAGGGTCAGCATGCGGTGAGAGACCCCCGGGATCAGCCGCATGAGCGCGTTGAAGCGCAAGACCTGATGATCGGACAGGTGGCCTACCACCATCACCGTCCACTTGTCGCCCACCCGATCGATGATCTGGGCCAGTCCGCGGCAGTCCTCGCGGACGGAGGAATCCGGATCAGTTACACCAAGACGGGGGTCCACAGCGGTCATCTCCAGCTCTCCACGGGCACATCGGTGATCGTAATGACCCTTCCGATGCGTTCTTGCAGTCTCTTCTAAGTCCATTCACATCATAGCGCACAACTTGTGCCTAGCAGTGGATTGCACGATGAAGATCGGTGTCAGTGGAGCCGGGGGCCAGCTCGGCCGCGCGGTGGTGCGAGAGTTGGGCGAGCGCAGCACCCGCGACGAGGTGGTCGCCATCACGCGCGCACCCGAAGCTGTCGGAGGTCCGGTAGAGGCGCGGCTCGGCGACTACGACCGGCCCGAGACGCTGGAAACGGCCTATGCCGGGCTCGACCGCCTGCTGCTGATCCCCGGCGCCGACCTGCGCCCGGGCGTCCGCGGCGCACAGATCACCGCAGCTGTGGATGCGGCCGTTGCGGCCGGGGTCGGCCACGTCTTCCTGCTCTCCGCCACCGGCACGCGCGAGAAGGCAGAGCCGGCGCTCGGAGCGGCCTACTGGGCCGGGGAGCGCCGCCTGCTGCGCAGCGAGGTCGCGGCATGGACCATCCTGCGGATGAACTACTTCGCCGAGACCTTCGCCGAACAGGCCGGCATGGCGGCCGCGCTCGGCCACCTTCCGGGCTTGGCCGAGAACCGAGTCGCCTTCGTCTCGCGCGAGGATGTGGCCGCCGCCTGCGCCGGCGCCCTGGTCGGCGAGGGGCATGCAGGGGCGACCTACAACCTGTCGGGCCCGGCCCGCATCAGCGGGGCCGAGCGCGCTGCGCTCGTCGCTGAACACGCCGGTAAGCCGGTCGCCTTCCAGGTGATGACCGAAGACGCGCTTCGCGCCGCCATGTGCCAGGCCGGGCTGCCGCCCTTCGTCGTGGACGCCGTCGTGTCGCTGCAGGCGGCCGAGGCCGACGGCGCCTACGACATCGTCACCGGCGACGTGAAGAAGCTCTGCGGCGGCAGGCCCCGCAGCCTGCGCAGCGTCATGTTCGAAGCTGCGTCGTGAGCACTTCCGACGCCACGGCGGCCGCCCGCGTCGCGCCTGAGCCCGACAGCGCCGTGGATCGACTAGAGGACTTTACGCATCGCTACGCAGATGTGAACGGCACGCGCCTGCACTACGTGATCGGCGGACAAGGTCCTGCAGTCGTTCTGCTGCATGGCTTCCCCTACAGCTGGGAGACGTGGCGCAAATTGATGCCGCGCCTGGCCGAGGCTGGCTACACCGTGCTGGCGCCCGACCTTCGCGGCATGGGCGACTCCGCCCCGGCCGCCAACGACACCTTCGCAAAGACTAATGTTGCGCAGGACGTGCGCGCGGTGGTGCAGGCGCTCGGGCTCGGCCCCATCCGCCTGGTCGGCGCCGACATTGGGACCATGGTCGCCTATGCCTACGCCTCGCGTCATCCTGGCGAGGTGGAGCGGCTGGTGCTGGCGGAGTCGCTGCTTCCGGGTTTCGGCCTAGAGGAGCTGATGAACCCGGCCACCGGCGGTTACTGGCACTTTGGCTTCCACATGCAGGCGGACCTCGCCAGCTTCCTGACCCAAGACAAGGAAGCGGCCTACCTCATGCCATTCTACAAGATGATGTCGATGGCGCCGGACGCAGAGGCCGTGGCCGCGGCGACCTACCTGCCGCACTACACGGGCCCGCGCGGGCTGAAGGGCGGCTTCCAGCACTACGGACCCCTGCTGCAGGACGGCCAAGCGAACCGCGCCGAGTTGACCGCCAGGCTTCCCATGCCCGTGCTCGTCCTCAACGGCGACAAGGGTCTCCCGCAGGCTGCATTGCTCGACGGCGTTCGCCGGATCGCGGAGCATGTGGAGGCGGACCTGGTCCCCGCCAGCGGACACACCTTCGCCCATGACAATCCTCAATGGACGGCGGATCGGCTGAAGCTGTTCTTCAGCGAGGTATCCCTGCATGCCGTGTCTTGAACCCAGAAATGATGGACGCAGAGTATCAAGGCGCTCGCAGAGCATGATCACGCCCGGATCCCAATACCGCACGATCCGGGCGCCACGGGCTGCAGCTTGTCGAAGGCCTCAAGGCGTTACCGCGTCACGCGTCAAGGCTGGCTTCTAGAGTATCCGTCTTGATCAAGCGGGTTTGGGCGTCCGAGCGCGGCCATCACGCAGGAGCGCGTTAGCCAGAATGACGAGCCGAGCCGACCCCGGTCACCAACAAGCCGACGCAGAGACCTGCGAACCCGAGCGGCGCGGTCATCATCGCAAAGCGCGCCGCCGCGAGAAGGGTCGACACGACTAAGCAGGTTCGGTTTGTCTGGCCAACGCATGGGCGTTGTGATTCCGTTCTGCTCGATGAAGGAGCGGGAAGATGGCCGGCAAGTCGCCCGTGGTGGTCAATGAGAAACAGCGTGCGGCCTTGACTGAGCTGAGCCAGTCGCGTGATCGCGCCGAGGCGGACCGGGCGCGGGCGGTGCTGCTGACGGCGTCGGGCTGGACCAGCGCCTGCTGCGCCGAGGCGTTCGGGGTGCGCCAGGACACGGTTCGGTTCTGGCGGGGCACGTTCATGCGGGGCGGGGTTGAGGCGCTGCGGACCTGCTTTGCGCCGGGGCCGGCGCCGACCAGGGCCG
>CAXTMA010000405.1:0-3152 GCA_964245015.1 uncultured Beijerinckiaceae bacterium
TCCATGTCTGCTTTCGAGCACGCCACCTTCTGACCTGAACGACTTAGGTGGGCGCAAAGCCGGTGTAGCTTCGCGCCGAGGCTCTGCCGGACGGAGAATGGCTGCTTCCGGACGCGATTGGATGTGAGTGTAACTAGGCGTCCCCGCGGCGCTGAGGTTCTGCTTCTAAAGTGCTGATCATGGGGGGAGGATCGTCATCCAAGTTCTTCGATGACCACGTCGATGCAAAGCCTCGCGCCAGAGGGGAGCAGGCTGCAGTCGGGATACAGCACCTGCACGTCGTTATGCTTCATGGCCCTGCTCGGCAGAGCGATCAAGGCGCGGGCTGCGACGGGTGTGGAAGAGATCCGATCATCGATGAACTCGGGAATGCCGTGGTCTGGGGGCGCTTGGCGAGACGCCAGTGACGTTCGAGCTTTGATCCGAGAAGATGCTAAGGCGTGTGTGAACTGCCCGCGCAAGCCGCCGAAGCGGCATCCGCCAAGGAAGGTCCCATGCTGCGCACATGCTTCCTGATCACCGGAGTTATGCTGATGACCACCAGTGCCATGGCCCAGGATTTCGCGGCGCTCGGATCATCCGGGCTCAAGTACCATGACGAGGTGGTCGGAACGGGACCGGAGCCGAAGACGGGACAGACCGTCACGGTCCAGTACACAGGTTGGCTCGACGACAATGGCCAGCGCGGCAAGAAATTCGACAGCTCTCGCGACCGGAACCAGCCATTCTCTTTCAAGATCGGCGTCGGTCAGGTCATCAAGGGTTGGGATGACGGCGTCGCCACCATGCATGTCGGCGGGAAGCGAACGCTGCTCATCCCACCGGACCTCGGCTACGGCTCAAGAGGCGCCGGCGGCGTCATTCCGCCTGACGCAACCTTGATCTTCGACGTCGAACTGCTCGGCCTGAAGTAAGACCGCCGAAGGCGAACCGTCGCCCGGTGTCTGCCATTTGCAATCTCCACGCCGTGACGCGCTCGCAAGAGGATTGCACTCGCACTGGGGCACACGGCGCCGCGCCGCATGACCAGCGCACCGCGTCAGTCTGCGTCATCGGCGCCGTCTGCCGGTCACCCTTCGCGCAAGAGTGGGACGAAGGCGCCGGGCTTGCCACGCCGTGGCGCGACACCGCCGCGACGGGCCGAGCACACCCCGAGGAGATCAGCCCGACCAACGGTCCCGGCGGCCGCGTGATCGTGCAGATCGACAAGGGCCATCAGCGACTTGCAACGCTCGTAGTTGATCAGCGTCACGGCCTTCTCCGGCAGGCCGGCGAGGGCGATGGTGCGCCGCCACTGCGGGGTCGCGCCCTTGGGGCAGACGATCAGCACGTCACGATCCGGCATCGCGGCCACGGCGCACCACGCCGCCAGCGTCTTGCCGAGCCCGGTCATGTCGCCGGTCAAGAAGCCGGGCCTGCCCGCCGACCGTGCCGCGAAAATCGCCGCCGTTGCCTCGACCTGATGCGGCCGCGGGATCAGTGGCTTTGGGATCAGCGGCAGCCGAGGTACCCGTGCGCCTGCGCCGGCGTCATCGCGTGGATCGCCTCGTCGCTGTAGCCGCGCTCGCGCAGCTGGACCCGCTGCGCCCGGGTGATGATCAGCGAGATCGGCTGCGGCGCCGGCGTGCCGGCCTGCGCCACGACGCCTCCAGCGGTGTCCCCGGCGTCGCCCTGATCGAGCAAGGACCAGATCGCCGCCCTGGCCATCGCCATCGCGCCGGCGCGCGAGCGCGCCGCGGCGACGAAGCGCTTGGCGTGGACGAAGACGGCGTCCTCGATGCCCGACGCCGCCGCCAGGGTCTCGTCCTGCAGGCCGGCCCAGGCGGCGGGCAGCGGCAGCCGCTGCGCGAAGGATTGCCGGTCCGGTGGCATGGCGCCGACCATCCAGTTGCCGCCGGGCACGGGATAAACGGCGTAGACGACGTCGAGGCCGTGCGCGAACACCGCCTCCTGCCACGGCATGTTGCGGTCGAGTTCCAGGATGCGGGGGTCGGCGGAGCGCGCGTGCGCCGCAAGCACGAGGGCCTCCGCCGCGAGCCCGGCGCGGACGCGCGCGATGCGGCGGTGCAGCACGTCGCGCACCATGTCGGCCGCCGCGACAAAGGCGGCATCCTCCGCAGCGGCGTCGCGATCGCTGTCCCATGTGCCGTTGAAGTCGGCGACGAGCGACGACAACTCGAGCGCGCCGCCGGGCTCGCCGACGCCGTTGTCGAGCATGTCGACGCGCCGGATCACCGTGTCGTCGATGACGGCGGCGATCGCCGCAGCGTCGCCCGCCTCGCCCGGCGCCAGCAGCGCCTCGACGGCGGCGGTGCCGTGGACCTGCCAGACGAGGCCTGCGGCACTGAAGGGCACGCCATCGTCGCCCCGCACCGGCGCGCCGCGCTGATGATGGTCGAAGCGGCTCGTGGCGGCATCGTGGATGCCGCCGACGTCGAACACGATGTCAGCGGCAGCGATCTCGGCCCTGTCGCGCGTGCGGGCCAGCCGGTGATCGCGTCCGGCCGCCTCCAAGCCGAGCGCGAGCCTGAGGATCGCATAGGCGAGGACGTCGTCGCAGTGGAACTTGCCGCTGTGCGTCAGCAGGACGGGGATCGTCGTTGCCACCGGATCTCTTTCATCGGCCGGGCTCGGGTCCGGCGGGGAGATGGAGCTATAGCCATGAGGTGGAGCCGAGGAAACGCTGCGCGTCCGTGCGCCGGCCTCTGTGCCACGTGATCAGGCGGTGCGTCGCCATCCTGCCGTCGCCGGTGCTGCGCTGGGCCGCGGTTCACGCTAGATGCAAGTTGGACATCCGAGCGTCATTGATCCTTGCCCGCTCTTGGGAGAGGTCACGAACAGCTTGAGCTACCAGCATGGGCGCAGGACCGTTCGGCTGCTCTATTGGTAACGACCTGGCCGAAACCGGAATGGCGGCTTCGGGCACGGATGGATGAGACAGCGGTCCTTCAGCAGCGTTGGCTGCCCCTGTCGGTGACCGGCACTGCGGCGGGAGTCAGCAATTCACCCGTTGGCGCCCCAATGAAGTCGCCGGCCACGGCGGTGGCGAGGGGGCCGTCGTCGCGATAGGGGTGACGCGCCCGGTCGGCGGAGACGATCCCGAGCGCCCCGCCCGCCTCGTCCACGACGTTCAGCGGCGCGCCGTCGACCGG
>CAXTMA010000406.1:0-3134 GCA_964245015.1 uncultured Beijerinckiaceae bacterium
TGACGGGCGCGGCCCAGCCCAGGCCGGCGACGTACTGGCCGGACGACGCGCTCGACCTCGCCGAGGCGCTGCTCGCGATAGAAGCAGACTTGGAATAAGAAGCTCGGGTGAGAAAGGCTGGCCCACGCCACCGCCGAGCAGCTCTTCCAACTCTCGACCAAGTGCATCCGTCAGGACCGCTTCTACGATGCCGCGCTGCTCGACGCCTTCGTGTCCGGCCTGATCCTCCGCATCGTGCGGCGCGCCAATGCGCTCGTCTCTGGTGGTCGGAAGCGCCAGCGGACCGGTCAGGCCGCGGCGGCGACCAATGCCGCGACCTCGGCCGCGAAGGCCTCGGCCAAGCGGCCCGGCTGCACTTCCAGGAAGACGTCAGCGAGCGAGCGGTAGTACCACAGCGTGCCCTCGCGTTTGCCGGTGAAGCGTGGCCACAGCGCCTCGCCGAGCACGCGGTAGTCGCTCGCGATGGCGCTGATGTTGTGGGTCTTATCGGCGAGCGACACCAGCAGCGAGGCATCGGCCTTGCCCGGCAGCGCGGCGATGTAGGCCTCCTTGCGCTCGCGCCACGGCGGCTTCGGCTCGCCCCAGGCGTCGGTGCAGTCGGCGACGATGGCGGCGACCGCCTCGCCGTAGCGGGCGCGGATGATGTCCAGCGTAGGTTGGCCGTCCTGGTCCTCGGCGGCATCGTGCAGCAGCGCACCGATGGCGGCATCCTCGTCGCCGCCGTTTTCCAGCACCAGCGCGCAGACGGCGAGGAGGTGCGACACGTAGGGTATCGCCGTGCCCTTGCGGGTCTGCGCGCGATGCAGCCGGGCGGCGAAGGCGAGGGCGTCGTCAAAGCGATCGGTCAGCATGCTCTTCCCTGTTCAGTGCGGGACGTGGAACGCGCTAAGGTTGCATCATGCCGATCCCCAACGTTGAGACCCTGATAAGCCCCGTCATGCTGCTGGCGGCAGAGGATAACCGCTCCGCAGCAGATTTGGGCAGTAGCTTGCGCGGAGTCTGCTTCGGAGAAGCATCTCCGGCCCTTTGGACGACCGGCTTGGTGAAGGTTTCCGGATGCCGGCCGGCAACGATGCTGCGGCCAAGCGAGGGCCGGCGTCCGGAAGCCGCCCAAGCACGAACCCGCGGGTCTGCGCGCCGAAGCTATGGAGATTTGCCTGCTGGCTCGCCGTTCCGCGCGGGGCTTGGCGGGGGTGAGACACGCACCGCAACGCCTCCGGGGCCGTTGTTCCCTGCCCGAAGCACGCCCGATCGGGTCTTCAGCAAGGCCATGAGGGGGTGCTCGGCCTGACGGGGCGCACAAGTGCCCGGCGACCGCGGCGGCATAGCTGCGGCGAGGGGTCGGATCGGGACGGGCCGGATCACGTCGTGCACTCCCGGGCGAAGGCGGACGAGGTCGGTGGCGCGCGGGGTTGCGCCGCGCCGGTGAACACGGCGACGATGACCATGCGGCCGCCGCAGCAGGGGCATGGCGGGCGCGGTTGCGGTGAGGACGCAGGCTCGTCCGCCTCGGCCGGCGGTGGCGTGGCCGGTGTTGGAGCGGCGAGCAGGTTTCTGGCCCGCGCCAGGTTGGCTTGGCGCCCGGCGCTGGCGAGCAGGCCGTAGTGCCGGATGCGGTGAAAGCCCTTGGGCAACACGTGCAACAGGAAGCGCCGGATGGACTCGCCGGGGGCGAGCGTCATGGTGCGATGGCGCGCGGCACCTTCGCGCCGATAGTCCTTGACCCGGAAGGTGACGCCGTTCTCGTCAAGCGCGAGCAGGCGGCGGTTGGCGATGGCGACGCGGTGCGTGTAGCGGCCGAGGTCGGCGAGCACGGCCTCCGGGCCGGCGAAGGGCGGCTTGGCGAAAACCACCCAGCGCACCCTCCGGACGGGGGCGAGGTGGCGCAGGAAGGCGTGGCGGTTGGCGAGACCGGCCCTCTCGCCGAAGAACCGCAGTTGGCCGGCGTCGTGCAGCCTGATGAGCCCGGCGAGGAACAGCCGGCGGAACAGGGTGCCGAGCACCCTGACGGGCAGCAGGAAGGCCGGCCGCGACGACACCCAGCGTTGGCCGTCGGGCGACAGGCCGCCGCCGGGCAC
The DNA here is from genome assembly GCA_964245015.1 of uncultured Beijerinckiaceae bacterium. Taxonomy (GTDB): domain Bacteria; phylum Pseudomonadota; class Alphaproteobacteria; order Rhizobiales; family Beijerinckiaceae; genus RH-AL1. The sequence continues at coordinate 2,079 of CAXTMA010000406.1, forward strand.
GATCATGTGGAGGTGCGGATGGTGCGTCAGCGCCGAGCCCCAGGTGTGGAGCACGGCGGTGAGGCCGATGCGGGCGCCGAGGTGGCGCGGGTCGGCGGCAATGGTCAGCATGGTCTCCGAGGCTGCGCGGAACAGCAGATCGTAGACCGCCGCCTTGTTGCTGAAGGCGATGTCGGCGACGGGAGCCGGCAGCGTAAACACCACGTGGAAGTACCCGACCGGCAGCAGGTCGGCTTGGCGTGCCGCCAGCCACTCGCGCGCAGCGGCACCCTGACACTTCGGGCAGTGCCGGTTGCGGCAGCTGTTGTAGGCGACGCGGACATGGCCGCAGTCGGCGCAGCCCTCGACGTGGCCGCCCAGCGCCGCGGTGCGGCAGTTCTCGACCGCCGACATCACCTTGAGCTGCGCGAGGCTGAGATGACCGGCATGGGTGGCCCGGTACGCTTGCCCGTGCCGACGAAAGACGTCGGCGACCTCCAGCGTGGATCGCACCGCAGGCTCAGCCGCCGGGGCTGTGGCCCTCCATCAGCGACCTGAGCGCCTCGATCGGGCTTGTGACCGCGCGGATCGTGCGGGTGGCAACGCGGGCGTACAGCGCGGTGGTGTCGAGCTTGGCATGGCCGAGCAGCACCTGGATGACGCGGATGTCGACGTCCTGCTCCAGCAGGTGCGTCGCGAAGCTGTGGCGCAGCGTGTGCGGGCTGACCCGCTTGCGGATGCCGGCCACCTCCGCGGCTTCGTGAACGGCGCGGTTGAGCTGCCGGGCGGAGATCGGCTCCAGCGCGTTGCGGCCGGGGAACAGCCAGCCGTGCGGCAGCATCACGCCGCGGCGCCTGCCTTCGCGCCACCACAGCCGCAACAGCTCGAGGAGCTGCGGCGACAGCATCGCGTTGCGGTCCTTGCGCCCCTTGCCCTGCTCGACACGGATCAGCATGCGGGTGCTGTCGATGTTGTCGACCTTCAGCGCGGCCACCTCCGACACCCGTAGCCCGGCGCCATAAGCGGTGCCGAGCGCCGCCTTGTGCTTGGGCCCGGGCGCCGCGGCGAGCAGCCGCC
>CAXTMA010000407.1:0-3132 GCA_964245015.1 uncultured Beijerinckiaceae bacterium
CCTCGATGTCGAACACGTCGATGCCGGCGAACTTCTTGAACAGCACCGCCTTGCCTTCCATCACCGGCTTGGAGGCGAGCGGACCGATGTTGCCCAGACCCAGCACGGCCGTGCCGTTGGACAGCACGGCGACGAGGTTCTGGCGGATGGTCATCACGTCGGCCTCGGCCGGGTCGGCGGCGATGGCGAGGCAGGCGGCGGCGACACCGGGCGAATAGGCGAGCGCGAGGTCGCGCTGCGTGGCGAGCGGCTTGGTGGCCTGGATTTCGAGCTTGCCGGGGCGCGGCTCGCGGTGAAATGCGAGCGCGGCGGCGGCGAGCTCGTTGGTGATGGGGTCGGCCATGGAAACCCTTCGGCGGGGGAAGGAGACCGGGACTTAAGGCCGAGCCGGCGGCGCGTCCATCATCGCGGAGCAGATTTTCGAACCATGTTCGACGGAAGGCCCGGCGATCGATCCCAATGTCGGAGCTCGCACGCAGCGCCCCTCGTTGTTCCCCGAGCGGCGGGCAGGTCACCGAACGAGGGGCAAATGTCTCCCGTTACGATCTTCCCGAACATAAACCCGCGCCGACTCGCGGGGGGTGGCCAAGGCCGCCGCCGACCAAACCTTCAGCGGGCCTGCTCGCCAGCGTCACTGCCCGCATCGTGTTCTTCGGCGGTCCCTTGGCGTTGGACGCTGGGGGCAGGCAAGGGACCATGGCGACCGGTCGCGATCGCCTCCTTCATCAGGCATGCATAAGTGGTGTGCTCCAAGTCTCGCCGGTGTGCAAACATTGTATCGACGTTGGCCGTTCGAACAACTCGAACGGACCGGAGTCTTCGTTGCGTCATCATCTGGTCTTTCTTCGCTCCTGCGCGGTCGCCCTTTCGCTGTTCGGCATTTTTCCGCCTTCGCCAAGCCGGTCGCCATCAACGACATCTCGATCGAGCTGCCCTCCAGCTTGACCGCCTCCGACGACGAGCGGGGCACCGAGACCAAGACCCCCGACGACGAAGCCTTCATTTGGTTCAAAACATACACCGGCAACGAATCCGACGTCCTCGTCGCCGAGCACGAGAAGCATTGGGATGAGCAGAAGGTCGTAACCGGCGATCCGACCAGGACGACCGGCAAGATCGCCGGTAACGATCACGTCAAGCTCGATTTCGCTCAGGCGACCTGGAAGGAAATCCGACGGTGTTGCTCTACGTCGAGATCGGTCCGGTGGGTCCGCACGACGAATTCGTGGTGGTCACGCTGTGGGCGTCGCCGGAGGGCGACAGCACCCTACCGACGTGGCCGCGATGTTCAACAGCCTCAGCGTCAAGATCAAGCAGTAGATCCTCGCCGGCAATGCTGGGGAGGTCGGCCGCGAGTGACCGGCTTCAAGCGACCGGCGTCAGCTGACCAGCTGGGGCCGGGCGGCGATCACAGCCGGCGGGGTTTCTTCCGGCGGCACCAATGCGCGGTACAGGTGCCAGCTCGCATGACCGAGAACGGGCAGCACCACGGCGAGGCCGGCGAACAGCAGCGCCATGCCCGCCGCCAGCGCAAGCGTGAGGATCAAGCCCCAGGCGGCCAGAACCAGCGGGTTGGCCGCCACGCAGCGCACGGAGGTGGCGATGGCCGTGAACAGGCTGACCCGCCGGTCGATGAGCATCGGAAACGAAACGACCGCGAGCGTGAAGGCCAGCGTGGCGAAGCCGGAGCCGACGAGACCGCCAAGCGCGATCAACTCCCTTCCTTTCGTCGTCAGCAGAGCGGCATGTGCGAACTCGCTCAACGACATCGGGTCCTGCGGCCCGAGCGTTGCGACGAAGATCGCCTGCGCCGTGTCGAGCCAGGCGACGAAGATGACAAGAAGAAGGACGGCCAGTTCGGCGACCTGCGGCATCGCGTGCAGCCCGACGATGCGGCCGATATCCCGCCAGGTGCTGGCGGCGCCGACTTCGCGCCGTCGGCTGACCTCGCATGTGGTGACGGCGGCGAGGGGCGCGAGGATGGCGAAGCCGGCAACCAGCGGAAACAGCAGCGGCAGGACACCGCCCCGCACCGTCGCGCGCACCAGGATGATCCCGACCACGGGATAGATGGCGCAGAGAAAAACGGCGTGACTCGGCCTGGCCCTGAAATCGGCAAGCCCGGCGGCCAGGGCGGCGCGGAGGTCGGCAAAGGTGATGCGGCGGATGGGCATGACGCCTGCTTTTCGGCAGCGTAGCGCATCTGCGACGATGGCGCAGCCGATCCGTTGGGCCGGTCGGGCGGGATCACAGCTGTGCGCGAGCCGCCCCGCGCAACACCGCGTTGGCCCCGCACGCAATCGAGACCGCGCGGACGTGGATCCGCGCCGGCGTCCTCCCCGACCGTACCGCCACCGGTGAGTGCCTCATAGCAGGTTAAAGAAAACGCGGCTTCCGCCAGGTGTCGGATTGCGAGCATTGGCGCCTCCGGCACGGCATGATACGCATGCGGCTTCGCGTCCCGCAATCTTGGCATCCAACAGCCGGGAGACAGGGAACGATGTGAGTATCAGACAGGAAGCATGTCGCGGACGATCGGCTGGTGATCGGAATTTCTGCAAGCGCCGCACGGGCCTACCAGGAGAACACACCCCGGACGATCGCGAAGCCATGTACGTCAGGGCCGGTTTAGCTCAGTCGGTAGAGCAACTGATTTGTAATCAGTAGGTCGCGGGTTCGATTCCTGCAACCGGCACCAACCAAGTTAGTGTAAATGCTGTGTTCCTGCTCTTTGCGGCGGTCTTAGCCGCTCCCGTAAAACGGAACGGAACAGCGCATTTGCGACGGGAACTGCACAGATCGGCGCAGAAAGTCCCGAAAGAGTCCCGAACGGTGTTCGCCAAGCGTTCCCGGCAGTGAGGGCGAAGTTGAGAAACCCTGGTAGCGGGGGACCGCTACACGCGATCCCCCCGACACCTGTGCACGCTGTGGCCCAGGGCATCTTAACCGTCAGCCGTCATCATCGGCGTCTCGCCCGCCCACTACGCGCAGCTTCATCATGAACGGCGGGTTATCCGGCGGTGGCCCGCGCCGGCCATCGAGATCGGTAAAGCGGATCCCGCACCGCGCCACGTACTTTCGCGGCTTAGCGCCCGGCCGCATGAGCGGACAGTTGTAGGCGACCAGCTCTAG
>CAXTMA010000408.1:0-3121 GCA_964245015.1 uncultured Beijerinckiaceae bacterium
CCAACGCGGGTTTTATCAGTGTCAAGCCGTCGTGACAGGCCGAAGAGTCTAGCTCGGCAGCATGCCACCGTTCAGCCCTCGCGCGATGGTGTCGGCAGCGCGCCGGCGGCCGCGCTCGGCTGTCGCCGGGGCCCAGCCCCGCCCCCGGACCAGCGCCGCGAAGGTTTCCCGCGTCGCTCGGCAGCGCGCCCAGGCCCGCAGGTATGTGCGGCCGTCGGGATCGCCGGCAAGGAGCGCCGCCCATTCCAGCACGTCCGTCATTGCCGTCCGGCGGCCCGTGGCGGCCGCACGCAACCGGCTGCCGACTCCGTAGACCGGGCAGTTCGGCATGGCGCGGAAGGCGGCCACGAGACGCGCCTCGACCCGACTACGCGTCCAAGGCAGGCTCGGGGCGTCCATAGCCGGACATAGCAGGAACGCACCATCATCGCCATGCGGCGCGCGGGGAGGCGAGTGGCGCAGCGCTGCCCACGATCAGTCCGGGCCGGGTACGATCTCGACCCGATACCGCCTTTCGCCATCCTCCGCCGGGAAAGGATTTTTGACGCCGTGACCGACGCGCGCGAGGTAGGCATCGCCCTCCGGCGTGCCTTTGTAGATGCGGACCTGACGTCCACCGGCAGGTGAACCGGAGGCGGCCGCAGCGCGGCGGCTCAGGGCGCGATCGCGGGCATCGTCGAGGATCGGCTTGCAAGCCCAGTTGTCGACACGGGGCATGCGGCCGGCGAACCGCTTGAGCACGGGCACCACGTCCTCAAAGAAATCGACCTCCGGCGCCACGTCGCGCCGGTAGGCCGGCAGAAAGCGATAGGCTTCACCCTTCTTCACCTTGCCGCCGCAGGCGCGGACCACAGCATCGACGATGGCGACGTCGCCTAGTTGGGTCGGGGATGCCGTAGGCGGATTCCCCGAAGCGTCCGCTTCGGCTTTGCTTCCTCCGTTTGCTTCACCCGGTGCTTCGCTCTGCCCGGGAGAGTTCGCACGCTCGCGACCAACCAACCCACCATTAGGCTCTTGTTTCAACTTGAGATCAGAATGGGTTGGTTGGTTGGTCGCGACTGAAGCGGGTGCTTCGCCGTTTGCTTCTCCTGCTGCTTCCTCGGCTGCTTCGATCCCGCCGCTGTTTGCTTCGTTTTTTGCTTCGCCTTCTGCTTCGATGGGGGAGGGCGCATCTCCTCCCTCCGTGATCAAGGAGGCATCATCGGGTGACAGGTCCGAAGGCGCCAGGTTGCCCTCGCGGCCGCCCTGGAGCAGGCGCAGGTCGCGCTTTTCCCGGCGAGCCGCGCCGCTGGCCTTGCCTCCGGCCGTCCCGCTCCTGCTCTTGACAGGATCGATCTCGCGTTGTTCCGGCGGCGGCAGAAGCTCGGCGGAGGGCACGCGCTCGTCCGGCCGCAGATCGAGGCGGCGGTTGCGTTCCACGTCCATGTCGCGCAGGTGCCATCGGTAGTGCTCGTCGACGTCGAAGTGCGGCACCAGCGCGGACATGAAGTTGCGGAACGTCCGCACGGTGACGCCGCCGAGCCCGGCGAGGAACTTGATGTTGGCCGGCGTGGTCGGCGGCGGCAGCTCGCCGTATTCCCAGAGGTGCAGCCGCAGGCTGAACCAGACGCCGAGCTGCTGGGCGGACAGGCACGCGCGTGCCCTGATCCCGTCCAGCATCGGCATGTGCATGTCGGTGAGATCGCGGGCATTCGGCCGCTGATAAAGGGGGAACGCGACAGCTTCACTCATGCGGTCCGCACTGATGGTCAACGATGGAGGGAAGGGCGTTCGGGAGGCCGGGGGAAGGATGCGCAAAATGTTGCGCATATCAACTTGACGCGATCGGGCCAATGTGCAAATATTTGCACATTGGAGACGCGTCGATGCCGAACGAAACCAACCGCCTCAAGATCGCTCGCCGCCTCGCGAGCGAAGGCTGGACGGAGACGGACGGTGGTCGGCACGGGGTGTTCAAGAACCCGGCCCGGCCAGGCGTGACGATCGCGGTGCCGCGGCACCGCACGGTGTCGCCGGGTGTGGCGCGCGATGTCGCCAAAAAAGCCGGATGGATCTGAGGGAGGGCAGCTATGGCGCGTTTCTACATCGGCCTCGTCGACAAGGGCGGCGAGGGATGGGGGGTGACCTTCCCCGACCTTCCCGGCTGCACGTCGGGCGGCAAGACCATGGACGACCTGTTCGAGATGAGCGTCGAATCCGTTCGTCTGTGGGTCGATGCCACGCTCGATCAGGGCGTGGGTCTGCCCGTCGCGCGCACGATGGACCAGTTGCTGGCCGACGAGGAGGTCAAGGAGACGATCGGGGCCATCGGCCCCGTCAGCTTCATCCAGGTCCCGCTGCTGCGCGACAGCGGTCGCACGGTGCGCGCCAACCTGTCGTTCGACGCCGGTCTGCTCGATGCCATTGACGGCGCGGCGAAGCGGCTCGGGGCGACGCGGTCGTCCTACCTGGCCACCGCCGCGCGGGAGAAGATCGCCCGGGGCGAGTGAGGCCGCAGGGCGCGTCATGCCCCGACCTCGATGCCAGCTGCGGCGTAGCGCCGGCGGATCAACTGCCGGGCGAGGTTGGCGCGCGGCGTCGGGTCGCCAGGGGCGGCGGTCAGGCTGATCGACATGGTGCGGCCGCCGACCGTCCAGGTGATGCGGGCCCGGGTGCCGCCATGCAGCTCGATGTCATCGGCGCCGCACCGGCGGAGGTAGTCGACGGCCGCGCGGACGTGCGCGTTGCACCCGCTGCGCCGCATACTGCGACGCCGCTTCACGGGCGCCGCCCGGAAGCGTCGGGAGCGGGGAGGGGTCATGCGGCCTCTCCCAGCTCGGCCTCGTTGCCCCACGCGTCCCAGCCCGGCCGCGGCGGGCCGCGGCGGTTCAGCTCGATCTTCGGCAGGTTGGGAAAGTAGGCCTCGATCATCTCGGCGAAGATTGCCGGCTTGGCGGAATGGGCGCGGCGTGGCGCTGTGAGCAGCGAGTCCCATTGCGTGCCCGGCTCGGGGCACGGCACGTGCCCGCGCGTGCCGAGCAGCAGATGCTCGTGCCGGTTCCGGTTCCAATAGCCGGTACCGGCGCGGTCCTTGCCCCAGACCCAGTTGGTGACGTAGCGGAACCCCCAAGCCTCGATGACG
>CAXTMA010000409.1:0-3109 GCA_964245015.1 uncultured Beijerinckiaceae bacterium
GCCCGACCACGCGCAGCCCCGTCTTTCGCCCGATCAGGCGAATGCCGCCCATGCCTTGGCCGACGCCGTGGCGGCGAAGAAGGCGGACGTGATCCTTCTTCAGGGCGTCACCGGCTCTGGCAAGACGGAAGTGTACTTCGAGGCGGTCGCGGAAGCGTTGCGACAGGGCCGGCAGGCGTTGGTCCTGCTGCCGGAGATCGCGCTCACCGCCGCCTTCCTCGACCGCTTCGCCGCCCGCTTCGGCACCCGCCCGGTCGAATGGCATTCGGCGGTGGGCGGGCGACGCCGCGCCCTCGTTTGGCACGCCGTCGCCAGCGGCGAGGCGGCGGCGGTGGTCGGCGCGCGCTCAGCCCTCTTCCTGCCCTTCAAGGACCTCGGCCTCATCGTCGTCGACGAGGAGCACGAGGCGGCCTACAAGCAGGAGGACGGCGTCACCTACCACGCCCGCGACATGGCGGTCGTGCGCGGACGCATCGAAGACGCGCCGGTGGTGCTGGCCTCGGCGACGCCGTCGCTGGAAACGCAGACCAACGCCAAGAACGGCCGGTATCGCCACCTCGTGCTGGCCGGTCGCTACGGCGAACGGCCGATGCCTGCGGTGGCGGCCATCGATCTCAAGCGCGATCCGCCGCCGCGCGGGCGTTTCATCGCGCCGACGCTGGAGCGCGCCGTTCTCGAAACAATGGCGCGCGGCGAGCAGGCGCTGCTGTTCCTCAATCGCCGTGGCTACGCGCCGCTCACCCTTTGCCGGGCCTGCGGGCACCGCTTCGGCTGCCCCAACTGCGCGTCCTGGCTGGTCGAGCACCGCTTCCGCCATGCCCTGCTCTGCCACCACTGCGGCCATTCCGAGCGCCGCCCGGCGAGCTGCCCGCAGTGCGAGGCGGCCGGCGCGCTCGTCCCCTGCGGCCCCGGCGTGGAGCGCCTCGCCGAAGAGGTGGCCGACGTGTTCCCGCAGGCGCGCGCGCTGGTGCTGTCGTCGGACCTCGGCGGCGCCGACAGGCTGCGCGGCGAGCTGGACGCGGTGGCCGATGGCGAGTGCGACATCGTCATCGGCACCCAGCTCGTCGCCAAGGGGCACAACTTCCCGCTGCTGACGCTCGTGGGCGTGATCGACGCCGACATCAGCCTGTCCTCCGGCGACCCGCGCGCGGCCGAACGCACCTTTCAGCTCCTGCAGCAGGTCACCGGGCGCGCCGGGCGCTTCGAGCGTCCGGGCCGGGCGCTGCTGCAAACGTGGCAGCCCGAGCATCCCGTGATCCGGGCGCTTTTGTCGGGCGACGCCGAGCGCTTCTATGCCGAGGAAACCCGCCAGCGCGCCCGCGCCGGGCTGCCGCCGTTCGGCCGGCTGGCGGCGATCATCGTGTCGGGGCCGGACTTTTCCGCCACCCAGGCCCATGCGCGGGCGCTGGCGCTGGCGGCCTTCCGCCTGCCGGCTTCGGAGCGCTGGCAGCTCGCCGCCGCCGGTGGCCTGCCGGCGCGCGACGACACCGTGCTGCTCGGCCCGGCGGAAGCGCCCATCGGGCTGGTGGCCGGGCGCCACCGCTTCCGGTTGCTGGTCAAGGCGCCGCGCCGCAGCGACGTCCAGGGCTTTCTGCGCGCGCTCGCCGAGGCCGCGCCGCCGGCCCGCGCCGGGATCAGGGTCGGCTACGACATCGACCCGCAATCCTTCCTGTAGAGGCGATCAGGCGCCGGTCTGCTTGTCGAGCTTCTTGGCGTCGCCGACGAGCCTGTGCCAGCCGTTCTGCACGCTGGTTGAAAGGTCGCGCATGTTGTCGTTGACGACATCCCAGTTGACCATGTGGCGCGCGTCCCTGCTTTCGGGGCCGGGGGCGCTGTGCAGCGTATCGACGACGTAGGCGGCCCCGATCGTCAGAATGATGCCGACGATCAATCCTGTGGCGAAACGCATGGACGACTCCGAAACCCTGGCTCCGACCGCCAGGATCGTGGTTCCCTCGGTTGCAGGTGAAACGCTCGCTGCATCATGACGTTCCTGAGCCTATGGGCGTAAGGCGCCGCATTCACCGCAGGGCTGTCAGGCGGGAACGGGGGTGAACGTGTCGTTGAAGATCGAAGACTACGCCATGATCGGCGACTGCCAGACCGCGGCGCTGATCGGGATCGACGGCTCGGTCGACTGGCTGTGCTGGCCGCGCTTCGACTCGCCCTCCTGCTTCGCCCGCCTGCTCGGCGACGAGAACAACGGGCGCTGGCTGCTGCGGGCGAGCGATCCGGAGGCGTCGATCCGGCGCGAATACCGCGATCACACGATGATCCTGGAAACGCGATACGAAACGGCCGAAGGCGCGGCAATGGTCATCGACTTCCTGCCCGACACGCGCCCGCAGTGCCATTTCGTGCGCCTCGTGCGCGGCTTGCGTGGCACCCTGCGCTTCACCACGGAAATCCTCATCCGCCCGAACTACGGCGCGGCGGTCCCTTGGGTGCGGCGGGACAAGGCCGACAACCTGCGCGCCGTGGTCGGCCCGGATGCGCTGATCCTGCGCTCCGAGATGAAGCTGGTCGCCGCCGACATGCGCCACGGTGCCGAGTTCATCGTCGCCGCAGGGGAAACGCAGAGCTTCGTGCTGAGCTATCACCTTTCCTTCCAGAAGGTGCCGGACCCGATCGATGCGGCGGCCGCGCTCAAGCAGACGGAGGCGAGGTGGTCGAGCTGGACCGGCCTGTCCAATGCCGCCGGTCCCTATCGCGAAACGGTGCTGCGCTCGCTGATGGTGCTGCGTGCCCTGATCTACCAGCCCTCTGGTGCCATTGTTGCCGCGCCGACGACCTCGCTGCCGGAAGAGCTCGGCGGCGAGCGCAACTGGGATTACCGGTACTGCTGGCTGCGCGACGCCACGCTGACCCTGCTCGCCCTGATGAACGGCGGCTACATGGACGAGGCCAAGCGCTGGCGGCGCTGGCTGCTCAACTCGATCGGCGGCGATCCCTCGCAGATCCAGATCATGTACGGCATCGGCGGCGAGCAGCGCATCCCCGAGATGGAGGTGGCGACGCTCGCCGGCTACGAAAACTCCAGGCCGGTGCGCGTCGGCAACGCCGCCGCCGGACAGTTGCAGATCGACATCTACGGCGAGGTGCTCGACGC
>CAXTMA010000410.1:0-3068 GCA_964245015.1 uncultured Beijerinckiaceae bacterium
TCGCGCGCAGCCTGGCCTGTGAGGCCGGGCCGATGCCCCACACCTCGTCCAGCGCCGTGACCCGCATCCAGCGCTCGCGTTCGTGTAGCTCGGTCAGGTCGCATACGCCGCCCAACTCGGGATGCGTCTTGGCGAGGTGGTTGGCGAGCTTGGCCAGCGTCTTCGTCGGCCCGATGCCGACACAGGTCGGCAGCCCTGTCCAAGTCTTCACCGTCGCCCGCAGGTTGCGGCCGAGCTCGATCCTGTGTTGCGGCTCGACGTCGGCAAGGTCGAGGAAGCTCTCGTCAATCGAGTACACCTCCACCTCGCGGCTGAAGCGGTCATAGATGGTGTTCATCCGCGCCGACATGGCGCCGTAGAGCGCGTAGTTCGACGAGAACACCCTGACGCCCTCGCGCCGGCACAGGTCGCGGATCTGGAAGAAGGGGTGGCCCATGCGGATGCCGAGCGCCTTGGCCTCGCTGGTCCGGGCTATCGAACAGATCGGGTAATCGGGCCGTCGCCAGTCCTGCCGCATCGCGGCTGTGGCACGCTGCCCGAGGTCAACCAGGTCCGCCGACATTCGGCACGGGCCTGCAACCCGGGAGCCGATGTCATGCGCTACTACGCCGGTCTGGACGTCTCGCTGGCCGACACGTCGGTGTGCGTCGTCGACGAGGAGGGGAAGATCATCAAGGAAGCCAAGGTGGCCAGCGAGCCCGAGGCGATCGCGACGTGGCTCGGCGCCCTCGGTCTGCCGCTCGCCCGCGTCGGGCTGGAGACGGGCGCGCTGGCCGGCTGGCTGGCCGAGGAGATGACCGAGCTCGGCGTCCCCGGCGTGGTCTGCATGGACGCGCGTCATGCCCGCGCCGCGATGGTGGCGATGACGCACAAGACGGATCGCAACGATGCCCGCGGCCTCGCCCAGATGCTGCGCACGGGCTGGTTCCGGCAGGTGCACGTCAAGGCACGGAGCACGATGGAGCTGCGCACCCTGCTGACCACCCGCAAGACGCTGGTGCTGAAGATCGGCGACATGGAGAACCAGGTCCGGGGCTCGCTGCACCTGTTTGGCATCAAGCTCGGCACGTCGAAGCGGCGCACCTTCGGCGAACGCGTCCGCGAGCTGACCACCGGCCTGCCGCGCGTGGCCGCGATCCTGGACGTGCTGCTGCTGGCGCACGCGGCTATGCTGCTGTCGCTCGACAAGCTGAACCGCATGGTGCTGACGGTCGCCCGCGAGCACGAGGTGTGCCGACGGCTGATGACGGTGCCCGGCGTCGGCGCCGTGGTCGGGCTGACGTACATCGCCAGCATCGAGGACCCGGGCCGCTTCGCCAAGTCGCGCTCGGTCGGAGCGATGCTGGGCATGGTGCCGCGCAAGCACCAGTCGGGGCAGCTCGACCGCAACGGGCGGATCACCAAGACGGGCGACGCGTCGGCGCGCTCGGCCTTGTTCGAGGCGGCGCACGTGATGCTGCACCGGGTGAAGCGCTGGTCCGCGCTGAAGGCGTGGGCGACCAAAGTGGCGCAGCGCCAGGGCAGCAAGCGGGCGACGGTGGCGCTGGCGCGCAAGATGGCGGTGGTGATGCACCGGATGTGGGTGGACGGGACCACCTTCCGCTGGAGCAAGGAGGCGCCGGCGGCGGTCGCGTAATCCTATCACAGTCACGACAGCATCAAGGGATTGAGGTCGGGCGCGCCTGACCTCGATGTGTCGTCCTCACGGGGACGGGCGGGAGGTGAAGCCGGAATGACGGCTGTGCTGGCCCATGGCCAAGCCCGCTGTCGCATATAGGCTCGTCTCTCATCGGAACGCGATCATGTGGCGGCCGCGAGCCGACCACGGACAGAAGCCAAGAGCCCCGTGAGACGAACTGGATTAGCTGTGATGAGCAACGTCTAGAAGGAACCGCGCGTCCATGGTGTAAGAATCATTCCAGACCACTACAATTCCTATCAGAGTGTATCCTGTTGGGTTGAACTGCGGGACTTACTACTGAACTGCGATGAAGATCGTAAGAGGGTTGACAGAGCGGAAAAGATGAAGCGCATGGTCCGCGCATGGCATTCTTGCGCGCTCTTTTGCGTCGAACGGCATACACGTTGGTGGGCTTGGCCTTGTTCGGCGTGCTTGTCGTTGGCGCGGGGGCCGCGCTGATCGCCTACCTGCGCTCGGATCATTGCGATCGTCTTGTGGAGTCTCTTCCATCCCCAGATGGAGCATGGGTCATCGAGCGTTACACCAGCGGCTGCGATGAAGCGAGTTGGGAGACACTCGCACTTCGACGCCAATCAGAAGTTCCAGGTAAAGCCCGACATACCTTCCTCGAAGCAGGGACGGACTATTCTCATGGCGTCGCGTGGCTAAGTAATCGGCATCTACTCGTCGCAGCAGACACAAGTATGTCGTATCAGAAGAAGCTTTCGAACTACCGGGGGGTGGAGATTTCCTACGCAACTTACCCTCATGATCCTAACCTGCTGCGCGATGCGGCAACGGCATCAGTCGATCGTCACGCTTCATTGTTTGATGCTAGGTTCATTAAAGATAATGGGTATGGTCTACCTGGCGTTGGCTGCAATCTATACCTCGAAACGACTGCTGGGACAAACGACGATAGATTGCAGATGCGACTATCCGCCAGTCGAGTATTCGCTATCAAGAACAGCAGAAATGGCGCCGTTGGAGCGCCGGAGCACAAGGGCACCTCATTGCTGTTCAGCTACAGCACTGACTACAAGCACCCTGGTCTCTTCGCTACAGCGGTTGGCTTCAATCAACTGTACTCGCTGGCTTCTCAGCCTGAGGCGACGTACACTAGGATCTTCAAGCCCTCCATCGCTCCGGCTGGCAATCTGGTTCCATCCTGGCAAACTCAGTGGGCGTTGAACAAGCTGCAGTACCTCGAAGTTCTGAAGTCGATCCGGGCGGAGCGCTTCAGTATCTCCGTCAGCTATTGGCTTAGCAACAAAGAATAAATCTATTCGAGCTTCAAAATCAGAGATATGTCACCCGTTGATCAGTTCGCAAGCGTAATTACCCACGCCCATTCCGGGGTGTTCAGGCGCAGACGGTGCCCAGGATG
>CAXTMA010000411.1:0-3054 GCA_964245015.1 uncultured Beijerinckiaceae bacterium
AGGTTGGCGCCGGCGTTCAGCTGCAGCCCGATGGCCGCCATGGTCGCGCGCGGGGGCGCCGATGCGGCGATGCGGGCGCGCACGCCGGCCGTCCTGCTCACGCTGGTGGCGGCGGTTCTGGCGCTGGCCGGCCCGGCCGTGCGGCGCCACGACGGCGACCGGCTGCGCAATCTCGACGCCACCGTGATCGTGATGGACGTTTCGCAGCGGATGGCCGACGGCGGTTTGATCCGCGAAGCGGCCAGCGCCGCCCATGATGTGCTGGGCCACCTCGGGGCGCGCCAGGCCGCGCTCGTCGTCTACGCCGGCGATGCCTACGTCGCCAGTTCGCTGACCGACTTCACCGGCGCCATCGACACCGACCTGTTCGCCCTCGACGACTCAACCGTGCCCGATCCCGGCTCGCGGCCGGACAAGGCCCTGCGGATCGCCGGCCGCCTGCTGGACGAGGCGCACATCATCTCGGGCGACGTGGTGCTGATCACCGCCGGCGGCGGCCTGGAGGGCACCGCCACCATCCGCGCCGCCGCCGCCCTCGCCGCGGCAGGACGGCACGTTTATACCGTGATCGCGACGGTGCCGGGCCGCACCGACAGCCGCACCGACAGCCGTTTGGCCGGGCAGGTCTCGGCGGTGACCGCGGCCGGCGGCGGCTTCGCCGTCGACATGCTGCATCCCCAGCGCCTGCTCGACACGCTGGCCGATCGCGCCATCGACCGCACCGGTTCCAGCTTGGTCAACGCGTTGAATTGGCGCGACCTCGGCCGCCTCCTCATGGTCGTGGCCGCGGTGCCGCTGCTGCTCGGCTTCCGCAAGGCGGCCAAGGCCTGAAGGAGTAAGCCGATGAGGAAGCTGGTCGCCGCGCTCCTGCTCCTCGTGCCCTGCGGCGCGCTTGTTCTGGCCGGGCCGCCGCTGCTCGGCCATGCCCTGTTCGCCTTCGGCTTCGAAAAGCTCGGCGCCGCCCTGATGCGCGATGCCGGCTGGCGCGGCTACGCCCTTGCCCGCGACGGCGACTACCGCGCCGCCGCCGCCAGCTTCGGCTCGGGCCCGGCCAACAGCTACAACCGGGGGGTCGCGCTGACGAAGGCCGGGCTCTACGCCCAGGCGCTCGACGCCTACGACGACGCCCTGCAGGCCGACCCCGAGGACGAGGACGCCCGCCACAACAAGGCGATCGTGGAACAGATCCTCGACACTGCGGCGCAGGCCGCGGGCGATGCCGCCGGCAATGCCAACGCCCGCGCCAACAAGGAGCGTCGGCACGGCGGCTCCGGCGATCAGAACGGCGACACGGCTTCGACCGGCATCGGCTACACCGGCAACAAGGAGGGCTCCACCAACGCTTCCACCCAGGGCGGCAGCAAGGTGGCCAAGATCGGCAAGGGACAGCAGGCGGCGAGCGGCGACAATTCCGAAAAGGCCAGCGGATCGGCCGGTCAAGCCTCGGGGCGCGGCCGCTCGGGCGGCGACATGGCCGATGCCATCACCGCCCAGCTCGCCATCAATCAGCGCAAATACAGCCCGACCTTCACCCAGCTCAACGTGCAGCCAACCGTGGAATGGCTGCAAACCGTCACCGACAACCCCGGCAGCTACCTGAAGCTGCAGATCCGCGCCGAGCAGAAGCGCCGCCGCGAACAGGCCGACCGCGAAGCCGGTGCCGGGGGCGACGACTGATGGGACGCTTCTTCAAGGCGGACACGGCGGACGCCGCGCGCATCCTCCCCTGCGCCAAGCCAGAGGAAAGGGGAGCGGCGCAAGCGGTGCGGGAGGCTGCCGCGCCTCGCGGCCGGCGCTGGGGCTTCGCCGACATCCCGCCTTTCAGACAACGATGGGCGCAACGGCTGCGCCCTCCACCGCGCGTCGCGCGGTTTCCCTCCCCCGTTGCGCGGGGGCGGATCGGCGCCCGGCTCGCGGTTTGTCTGCTGGCGGCTTGGCTCGGCGCGAATGCCCTGATCGCTCCCGGTTTGGTCGCCCCCGTTCTGGCCGATCCCGCCCAGCCCCCCGGGCCGGCGATCGACCCTTCGATCGGCCGGGTCGAGGTCATCCTCGATCTGCCCAAGGACAAGCCCTACGTCGGCGAGATGATCCTGCTGCGGATGCGTTCGTTCATCCACGCCGACGTGGTGCTCGACCGCATCGGGCAGCCGCCGCTGCTCAACTTTTCCTGGCAGCAGCTCGGCCGCGACCAGCCCGTGGAGGCGATGATCGACGGCTTCCGCGTCGCCGGCGTCGAGCGCGACCTCGCCATCTTTCCCACCACGGCGGGGCGGCTCATCATCGAACCGTTCACCCGCCACGTCACGGTCGCGACAGCCGACAACCGGCGGGTGGAGACCGACTTCACCTCCAAGCCGGTCTATGTCGACATCCAGAACTACACGGCGATGATCCCGCCCGACAGCTGGTGGCTTCCCGCCGCCTCGCTGTCCCTGACGGAAACCTGGTCGCAGCAGCCCGACGAGATCAAGCCCGGCACCCTGGCGCGGCGCACCATCACGGTTGAAGCGCTCGGCCTCACTGGCGACCGGCTGCCGCCGCCGCCGACCATGGAGGTGCCCGGCACCATCGCCTTTCGCGGGCCGGTGACGCGCGAAACGATCCTGAGCGAGGAAGGTCCGATCGCGCGCGGGACCTACATCTGGGATCTTCGCCCCGTGTCCGTCTCGCCGGCCAAGATGCCGGCGGTGCACGTCGCATGGTTCGATACGCGAACGCGGCGCCTGCGCGACAGCGCCCTGCCCGAGCAATGGGTGGCACTGGTCGGCACGCTGGTGCATCCCTCGCACGAGGCGCGTCAGAGCGTCGGGCCGCTGTCGGCCGGCCCGCTGGCGGCGGGGGGCGCCGCCTTTGCCTGGACGGCGGCGCTGATCGGCTTCGCCCTGACGGGGCGCCGCCCGCTCGGGCATCGGCTCGGCTCCCGTTCGCTCGCCCGGCTGCGGGGGCAGGCCAGGGCTGGCGATGGCGCGGGCTTTTCCCGCTCGCTGCTCGACCTTGCCCGCGACGATCCCGCCCGCTGGCGCGAGGTATCGGCGGAGCCGCTGGTCGCCGAGC
>CAXTMA010000412.1:0-3041 GCA_964245015.1 uncultured Beijerinckiaceae bacterium
GAAGATGTCCTTGAAGCGGCCGTCGTAGATCTTGAGGATGGTGTTCTTGGTCGAGAGATAGACCGGATACTTGCGGGCCAGACCATAGTTCAGCGAGGCGCGGGCGAAGTCGCGGATGGAGCCGTCGAGGTTGTACATCGACATGGCGACGCCGGCGTCGGGGAACTCGAAGACCTCCTTCTCGATCACTTGCCCGTCCTCGCCCTCGAAGCGCAGGGTGAGGCGGCCCTTGCCGGGCACGCGGATGGCGCTGGCCCGGTATTGGTCGCCGAAGGCGTGGCGGCCGACCACGATCGGCTGCGTCCAGCCCGGAACCAGACGCGGCACGTTGCGGCAGATGATCGGCTCGCGAAAGATCACCCCGCCCAGGATGTTGCGGATGGTGCCGTTGGGCGAGCGCCACATGTGCTTGAGGTTGAATTCTTTGACGCGCGCCTCGTCGGGCGTGATGGTGGCGCATTTCACGCCGACGCCGTGCGTCCTGATCGCGGTGGCGGCGTCGAAGGTCACCTGGTCGTTGGTTGCGTCGCGGTTCTCGACGCTGAGGTCGTAATAGTGAAGATTGATGTCGAGGTAGGGGTGAATCAGCTTGTCGCGGATATAGTGCCAGATGATCCGGGTCATCTCGTCGCCGTCGAGCTCGACGACCGGGTTCGCGACCTTGATCCTGTCCATGCTCGATGCCTTCCGCTTGGTGACGTGCCCGATGGAATGCGGGCCGAGAGCAGCCGGGCGATGCGTCCAGGCATCACACGCGGCGCTTGCGTTCCGGCGCGCCGGCCCGATGTTGCATGGACGATGCCGCAGCTGAGGTTTTGGCGTATAACATCGGCCCATGATCGATCAAGGGTAGCCATTTTGACGGCAGGCCCGGCATGACCGGCGCCGGGACCGACCGCACCCGCAACTCGCTCACCGGCGGCCCGGCGGTGGTGCTGGTGCGCCCGCAGCTCGCCGTCAACATCGGCATGTGCGCCCGCGCCATGGCGAACTTCGGCCTCTCCGACCTGCGCCTCGTCGATCCCAAAGGCGGCTGGCCGCGCATCGGCCCGGCGCAGGGCCCTTATGCGGACACGGCCGAGGCGGCGGCGGCCGGCGCCGCGCACCTGCTGGCCCAGGCGAAGGTGTATTCGACCCTGGCGCAAGCGGTCGCCGACCTCAACTTCGTGTGGGCGACCACGGCGCGCGAGCGCGGCCAGCACAAGCGGGTTGCCACCCCCGCGCAGGCGATGCCGGAAACCGCCGCCGCCATGCTGAGCCGTCCCGCGGGGGAGCGCCACGGCATCCTGTTCGGCCCCGAGCGAACCGGCCTCAACAACGACGAGGTCGCCACCGCCGACGCCATCATCACCTTTCCCGTCAACCCGGCCTACGCCTCGCTCAACCTCGCCCAGGCCGTGCTGCTCGTCGGCTACGAATGGATGCAGGCCTCGACCGGCGACGTCACCCGGTTCCTCAATCCCGAGCGCTCGCCCCCCGCGCCGCGCGAAATGGTGCTGTCGTTCTTCGCCTTCCTGGAAGACGAGCTGGAGCGGCGCGGCTTCTTCCGCCCGGCCGCCAAGGCGCCGGTGATGAAGCGCAACCTGCGCAACATCTTCCACCGCATCGGCCTCAGCGAGCAGGACATCAGCACTTTGCGCGGCGCGGTGGTGCGGCTGGTGGAGGGGCCGCGCAAGTCGGAGCCCGACGGATCCCCGGGCGCGGCAACGCTCCGATCCACCGAAACGGACGAGCGCGGCGGCGAGGGATCGGCGGGATCGGCATGACGGGATGCCGCGACGGCGGAGCCTGCGGCCCGACGGCACCGCCCGATTGCATGGCAAGATTGCACGGCTCGACCGCCCCGATTATGAAGCCGCACTGCCGTTGGGCCGAGCGGATGCCCCGGGTTCGGGGCACGGGGCCGACGCGATGGGATGACTGATGGCGCGCGACGTCTCGGATACCAACCCGATTTCCGGGCGCGACGACCTCGTGGCGTGGCTCGCCTCCGGCTGCAAGCCGGCGAGCCGCCATCGCATCGGTACCGAGCACGAGAAGATCGGCTTCTATTTCGCCGACGGCAGTCCCGTGCCCTACGAGGGCAAGGGTGCTTCCGGCGGCGTCCGACAACTCCTTGAGGAGATGGGGGCGAGCCTGGGCTGGGTGCCGATCACCGACGGGGCCAACATCATCGGTCTCGCCGACGAGGCCGGCGGCGGCGCCATCTCCATCGAGCCGGGCGGGCAATTCGAGCTTTCGGGGGCGCCGCTCGACAGCGTTCACGACACCGCGGCGGAACTCGATCGCCACTTCGCAGCCCTGCGACCCATCGCCGAGCGCTTCGGCATCGGCTTCCTCACCCTGGGTGCCAGCCCGAAGTGGACGCGCGGCGAGACGCCGTCCATGCCCAAAAGCCGCTACGCCATCATGGCCCGCTACATGCCGGAGGTCGGCACGCGCGGTCTCGACATGATGCTGCGCACGGCCACCGTGCAGGCGAACTACGACTTTTCCAGCGAAGCCGACATGGTGAAGAAGCTGCGCGTGTCGGTGGCCCTGCAGCCGCTGGCCACCGCGCTGTTCGCCAATTCGCCCTTCCTCGACGGGCGGCCCTGCGGCCTGCTCTCGGAGCGCTCGCACATCTGGCAGGACACCGACAACGCGCGCGCCGGCATGTTGCCCTTCGCCTTCGCCGATGGGTTCGGCTTCGAGGCCTACGTCGACTACGCCCTCGACGTGCCGATGTATTTCATCAAGCGCGGCGACGCCTACATCGATGTCGCGGGTTCCTCCTTCCGCGACCTGCTCGCCGGCCGCCATCCCGCCCGGCCGGGCGAGCGGGCGGTGATGTCGGACTGGGCCAACCACTTGTCCACGATCTTCCCCGAAGTCCGCCTCAAGACATTCCTGGAGATGCGCGGCGCCGATGCCGGGCCGCTGCCGTTCCTGCTTGCGCTCCCCGCGCTGTTTGCCGGGCTGCTCTACGATGCGAGCGCCCTCGATGCGGCGTGGGACGTCGTCAAGGGGTGGTCGGATGAGGAGCGCGCGGCCTTGCGCGC
>CAXTMA010000413.1:0-3024 GCA_964245015.1 uncultured Beijerinckiaceae bacterium
GCAGCAAGGAATCACAGCTCCTATGCGTTGGCCAGTTAACCCAAACCTGCTTAGCAGCACGCCCTCGGCTGCGTCCGGCAACAGCGCCATTCCGGCGATGCGCTCCGCCACTATATCAACCTACCGTGCCGACCGCACGTGCAGCCTCCAAAATCTATGCGGCGACCCTGTTTTCCTTGTAAGAAAGCGATGAGGCAACCTGGAGTGACGAAATGCTGACCGGAGCTGCGCTATGGTACATCGGCGTACCCATCCCTGTTCTCATCCTGCTTTGGTTCTTTTTCCTGCGAGGGCGGTAGCTTCAAGCCAGCATTGTGGACTGGTGCGTCACGCCGCCCGGCAGCATCGCGATGCGCCCGATGGTGAGTGATGGGCAGAAGGTGCAAGGGATCGGGCCACCAGCCCAACCTGTGCCGCTATGCCTGCACCGTTTAAGCTGCGAACGAGGCCATGCGTCCGTTGGCTCGGGCAAGACGGCCCAGCGATCGTCCGGGTTGGGTCGTGAACAGACTTCGGCCTTTTGCCAGGGAGTTGATGTATTCGTCGACGTCCACAATGGGCCGCACCAAGCCGGGCGGCCCATTGTGGATGGAGGCCGGCAGCGAACATCAGTTCGCCGCTCGAAGCTGATCTTCCATCGCTCCAAGCTTGTCGGATTACATCGGGCGGTGACGGCGGTGATGCTACCGAACCGGCACCGGAGGCGGCGGGGGCGAGAGAACTCCCGTGATCGGCTGCGTCACGCCAGTGATCACGGCCCCGACCGGGGTCAGGATCGAGGTCACGATCCCCGTGATGGGATCGACCACCGGCAGGGGCGGTGGTGGCGGGCTAGTCATTGGCATGTCGGCCGCTGAGGCGACCCCAGATATTGCCATGGAAAGGGCGATCGCCCCCGGTATCAGTGTCGGCTTCATGCTTGTCAAAGCTCCCTCGAACTGCGCGCCACCCAGGTGTGGCCGGGTGATCCTTTCCAATGCTCACCCGGCGCACAATCGCAGCACTGCCGAATTTGGTGAGGCGTTGAAAACAGGCGACACCTGTGCATCGTCCGAGCCGATCGTTGAAGGAAACGTCCGACCCGACCTCCGGGCCGGATGCGAAGCTGAACCAGGATGTCCGAAACCCGTCGTTCCAAAGCTCAGAGATGGGGCGAAGGCAGGCGTTGGCATCGCAAAAAGCCGACGCAGGTTATGGGTCGTGCGCCGATCAAACGATCAGATGGGGGGATTGACGCCGTCCGCTGAAGCCGCGCGGCAACGTGCTCGCGACCGCTCGTGCGGTCGGGCCGAGCGCCTCGTCCGGCAACTCACCAATCGTCCAGAAGGACAGCGCCACGGAACGCGATGGCGAGCCGTTCGAGCAGGCAGCGCAGCGCCTGATCCCGGCGTCCAGCGCCAGTCGCTACAAAGCCGTGGAGTGCGCCCGCGCCTGTCCGGGAGGCGGACCGGCCGTTCCGATCCATCCCAGCACGGCCCTGTTGATCCCTTGCTCCTCCAGCATCACCGCGACGGCCGTATCGATGGCCAGCAGCACGCGCCCCGCGGCGTCCGACACTGGCAGTGCCCCGGCGAAGCGCTCGGCCATCGTGTCGATCCGCCGTGCCGATAGGGCATGCATGATCACCGCCTTGCTTCCGAACTGGTTGAACGGCGTCGCGAAGCTGACCCCAGCCTCGGCGGCAAGGTCGCGCATCGAGAAGGCGGCTTTGCCGTCGCGGAGCAGACGTTCCGCCGCGTCGATCGGGATCTCGTGTAAATGGCATCGTTGATGCGCGACAGGGGTAATCAGCCACCATCACAGCGACCGATGGCGAGCTGACTCGACCGGGAGAACGGAAGGAAGATGCCGATGATCCCCGTCTACCGACAGCTCGTGTTTCGGCAGCGCTGACGCTGGTCGGTTCGCCAGCACTGGCGCGTGACTCGGTCGATACCGTGCGGGCGGCGATCGCCGCCGAGAACCGGCAAGCGTCGAGCTTCCCGCCAGACCTGTATTCGCCAACATTTGTGACGACGTTCCACCGCGCAATCAACATCGGGCCGGAAGCCGAGACCACGCTGACCGGCCTGTACATGAGCAGTATTCGGCTGCTCGACGCCAGAGCACCGGACCCTAAACCGGACTCGGTCCAGTGCTCTAACTTATTGTGCCGCATCGGATTAGTCCGAAAACCGCTACGCACTTTTCGGTCCGATGCTCTAGGCGAAACGGCAATCGAGTGCAGGCTCGAGTCAGCGCGAGACTGTCCCAGTCCACAAAGACCATCACTATCAGGTTGAGGAAAAACCAGCAGATCTCGTCCCGAACTGGCTGCGAGCGAGTCTGACGGTACGGCCGCGCTTCTTTCAACTGGTCGGCTCGGGCCGCCGATGGAATGCCGAATACTGGATCATGGGGCTGCGACAAGCAGCTTGGGACGCCGGATCAGGTTGTAGGCTGCCATGGTGAAGGTGAACGGCCAGCCGACGCGACCCAGACCGCGTTGTCTGGTTTCGCGCAGGCCGGCGGCGGCCTTGATCCAGCCGAACGCCTCCTCGATGCGCTTGGCTGGATGATCTGGCTGACCTTGCAGCCCGCCTGGCAGGTGGTGCGCCCGTCGATGGCGGAGCCCTTGAGCTTGGCGGCGACATGCGGCGTGACGTTGAACAAGCGCAGTTCATTGACGAAGTCCTCCGCGTCGTAGCCCTTGTCGGCACCCGGCGTGACGCGCTTGGGCCGGTCGGCGCGCGGCTCGATCATGTGCGGGGCGGCGATGCGCTCGGCTTGGCCGTCCGCCCGGGTCAGGCAGGCATCGACGACCAGACCGCTGCGGTTTTCCATCAGGGCATGGCCGAGGACGCACGGCTTGGCCTCGCGGCCCGGCCCTTTGCGGGACAGCCCGGCCTGGGGATCGGTGGTGCTGGCGTGGGTGTGGTTGCCGCGGCGCTCGCCTTGAAAGTCGCCCTCGCCGTTGCGCCCGGGAGCCAGTGGCTCGCCCGAGCCGTCCTTGGGCCGAAAGCCCTTCATCGACGCCCAAATCAG
>CAXTMA010000414.1:0-2993 GCA_964245015.1 uncultured Beijerinckiaceae bacterium
AGGCCGATGCGGGCCGAGGCTCCCGTCACCAGCGCGCTGCGCATCGCGCTCATCGATCCGTCCCGCGTGGCGATCCCCACCCGCCGGCGGGAAGCGAAGGCAACGGCGTCAGGCGACGACGCCCGACCGGCACCGTGCCCACGACTTGCGGCCCGGCATGCTTAATGCGGATCAACTACGTTTCCTCGCATTCCCGTAACCTCAATACCCTAGACCGGGGGCAACACGGCACGAGTTCTTGCCGGGAGACTTAACATGTTGCGTACCCCTGCGTTCACGTCGAGTCGTGCCGGGCGGCGGCACGGCGCCGCCCTGCGGCTCGCCGTCCCGATCCTGCTTGCGGCGGCGCCGCTGCGGGCGGCCGATCTGCCCTCGCGCTATTACGCGCCTTCGCCCACCGAGGCGCCCGCCCCGATCTTCACCTGGACCGGCTTCTACGCCGGTATCCACGGCGAGCTCGGCCTCGGCAGCTACAGGGGCGGCGCCGGCCGGCTGTTCGGCAACAGCCCGATCGGCGGACTGGGCGGCGTCACCGCCGGCTACAACTACCAGTCCGGCCAGCTCCTCATCGGCGGCGAGGCGGATGCCGGCTTCGGCTCGATCGGCAGCGACGGCAACTTCGGTACGGGTGCGTCGGGCTCCGGGCGGATCAACGGCCTGGGCACGCTGCGCGCCCGCGTCGGTTACGTCTACGACCGCGCGCTGTTCTACGCGACCGGGGGCTATGCCGGCACCGCGCTCAGCGGCAGGGTGTCGGATTTCGCCGGCGCCCCCAACCTGGTCCTCAACCAGTCGCACTACCTCAGCGGCTTTTCCGTCGGCCTCGGCCTGGAATACGCCGTCACCACCCGGATCTCGATCAAGGGCGAGTACCTGTTCAACGGCTTCAACTCGGCCAACACTTTCGGCGGCAGCCGCGACGCGACCGCGGGCGGCGCCAACATCAGCCTGCTCCGCGCCGGCGTGAACTACCATTTCTAAGCAGGTTCGCCTTGGCAGGCCAACGCTTCACCCGCTCAGCCCTTTGATTTGACCCAGGTTTTGATCGCAAAACCGCGGGGCACTTTTGCGAAACCTGCTTGAAGCGTCGGACCGGATCCGGTCCGATGCTTCAACCTGTCGTGCCGCATCGGAAGCGCCCGGGGTTTACCTTTTCTTCAACCCACCGATGCCATGGTCGGCGTTCATGGAGGCGAGCAATGACCCGCGTTCTGCGTCTACCTGGACCGCTGGCGCTCCTGATCGCCGCCACGATCGCGAGCGCGCACGCCGCCGACCTCGATCGGCCGTACGCGGCGCCGCCGGTGGTCTACGCCGCGCCGCCGGTTCTCGGCGTGCTTGACGATCCCGCCATCGTGGTCGAGGCGCCGGTGGTGCTGCGCCGGCTGCCACCCCCGCCGCCGATCGGTGGCGGCTATCTCTACCTGCCCGGCCTCAACGGACCGCTTGGGCCGCCGGCCTACCCGCTGCTGCCCTACGGCTTCGGTTACGGCTACTGAACGGGAGCTTGATGCCGGTGTCAGCCCTCATTCAGGCCGCAACGGCGATGATCCGCCCCATTGAGGAGGGTCGTCATGACACATCTGCCACAGGCCGCGCTTTTCGCCGTTCTCGCCCTGCCCTTCGCCGCTTCAACGGCGACGCGGGCGGCCGATCTGGACTATTCTTACCCGCCACCAGCCGCCTACGGGCGTCCGGCCTACGAGCATCGGGTCGACGAGCGCCCGCTGATCGTCGAGCCGCGCATCGTGGAGCGGCCGGTGATCGTGGAACGGCCGGTCGTCGTGGAGCGGCCGGTGATCGTGGAAAGGCCGGTGGTTGTGGAACGCCCGGTGATCTATCCCCGACCCTATTACGAGCCGCGCCCGTACCGCACCGTCCGGCGCGCCCTTCCGCCCTTCTACGCTTTCGCCCCCCGCTACGGCGCCCGCCCCTTCCGACCCGACTTCGCCGGCCGCGGTCCCTACCCCTACGGAGACCGTTGACGAATCGGCTCCGAAGATCCGGCCTCGTCGCAACGCCTCGTGCTTCAACAGCGGAGACTTCCCGATGCTTCGTTTGATGATGGTCTCCCTGCCGCTCCTGGTGCTCGGCCTCGCGCCGGCGACGGCGCGCACGAGCTGCGACACCTACGGCCGCTGCTTCGAGTTCGTCGGAGCCAACGATCGCCTGGACGGCGGCGACGCCGACCAGCTTTGGCGGCGAGCCGACTTTGTTGCGCCGGTGGTTGCGCCGGTGGCCGCGCCGGTGGAGGTGATCCCGGTGGCCGACGGTTCGGCGACGCAAGCCACGGCCCAAGGTCCGGCTTCGTCGATGGCGCCAGATGCCTCCGAGGCGCCCGGCGGCGTGCTCGGCGATCCCCTCGCCCTCGCGCACGGCACGATGGGCGAGCCACTGGAGTCGCTCGCCTCCGACGACTGAGCGGGCGCCGGGCCGGATGCGCCCGACGACCGCGCGTCAGTGCCGGTCGAGCACCGCGCGCACGGCGGCGACGAGGTCGGCCTCCCCCACCGCAGTCTGCGCCTTGCTCCGCAGTTCCAGGTAGTCGGCGCGGTCCTTGGTCGCCTTGGCGAGTTCGGCGCCGAGCACGAGGTCTCGCACAACCACCTGCGGGCCGTCGGGATGGTCGCGCTCGTTGGATCCCTGGATCACCGCGCAGATCGAGCCGCGCTTGTCGGCGTATTTGAGCTGCGCGTTCATGCCGGCCGCGCCGAGGTAGAGTTCGGCGGCGATGCCGGCCACGCGCAGGCTGGCGACGAGCGCTTGCGTGCGGGCGATCTCGCCGCGATCGAGAACCAGCACCACCACCGGTCCGCGATGCTTGGCCCCGGCGACGATCGGCGAGCCGATCGCCTCCAGCGCCGCCTGCAACCGCGACACGCCGATGGAGAACCCGGTCGCCGGGACGTCGTCGCCGCGGAAGCGCCCCACCAAGCCATCGTAGCGCCCGCCGCCGCCGACCGAGCCGAAGCGGATCGGGCGGCCGTCGTCGC
>CAXTMA010000415.1:0-2988 GCA_964245015.1 uncultured Beijerinckiaceae bacterium
GCCTTGGCCGATGGGTCGGACGCCGCCTGGATCGGTGGGCGAGGCGATGACGGCCTGGTCGCGCGGGGCGCCCGCAAGGCGCCAGTGCGACCGCGTTGCGGCAGGTCGCGTCTATCACATGCCTCTCACGGTTCGACTTCGGTCAGGACCGATGTGCCCGCCTCAGCCGATACGCAGCATCGCCACCCGCGTGCGCAAGGCACAGCCCGCTTGTCGCGGGGCATCTGAGTGTGCAGAGCTTCGTCGATGCTCGCGCGCGCAACCCTCACCGTTTCCATCACTCCCGAGCAGGAGGCCCTGTACGCGCCTGCGTGGCGTCCCGCCGCTATGCCAGTGCGAGCGAAGTCGTGCGCGCGGCCCTGCGTCTGCTTGAGCGCGACAAAGACAGGCCCGCGTCGCCGAGGCCAGGGCAAAGCGTGACGGCTCGTGCCTGACGCCCTGGATCAGCGGTCAGCCTTTCTCGCCGGCGGCGGGGAGATGGGCAGGCTGATGCGCGCTCACGATTGGGCGGCGACCCCGCTCGGCCCGCCCGGAACCTGGCCCGCGACGCTGAAGACGATGGTGTCGGTGGTTCTCAACTCGGCGCTGCTCGGCACGGTCCTTTGGGGGCCCGAGCTGCGCATGTTCTACAACGACGCCTATGTTCCCGCGCTGGGCGAGCGGCATGGCCTCGCGCTCGGTCGCCCTATCGCGGCGGTCTGGGGCGAGGTGTGGGACAGGCTCGCCCCTTCGTTCCTGCCGGTGATGAACGCGGGCGAGGCCGTCTTCGAGCGCCGGCTCGAACTGCCATTGACCCGGCACGGCACGTCGGAGCTGACGTACTGGAACTACAGCGTCAGCCCGATCCGCGACGAGGACGGCACCATCGTCGGCCTGCTCAACCAAGCCATCGAGGTCACCGGTGAAGTGCTGGCCGAGCGGGCATCGCGGGCCACCGGACTGCGCCAACGTCGTCTCCTGCAACAAATGCCGGGCTTCGTCGGCGTCCTCACCGGGCCCGACCACGTTTACGAGTACGTCAACGACAGCCTGATCGCGATCGCCGGAACGCGGGATTTCATTGGCCGGAGCATCCGCGAGGTCTTTCCGGAGCTTGCCGGGCAGGGCCTGTTCGAGAAGCTCGACGAGGTCTACGCGACGGGCGAGCCATTCATCGCACGCGCCATGCCGGCTCGTCTCGCCAACGAGCACGAGGACCGGTACTTCGACTTCATCTATCAGCCGATCCACGATGGTGAGGGCGCGGTGTCCGGCATCTTCGTGGGCGGCTACGAGGTCACCGAGCAGAACCGCACGGCCCTTGCGCTGCAGAACCTCAACGCCGACCTGGAGCGCAAGGTCACGGAACGCGCCCTGGCGCGAGGCCGCACCTGGCAGGTCAGCCCCGACCTCCTGGTCGTGATCAACGTCGACGGTTTCTTCGAGGCGTTCAATCCCGCCTGGACGACCGCGCTCGGCTGGTCCGAAAAGGAACTCGCCAGCACCGCCTTCACCGCCTTCGTCCACCCCGACGATCAGGCCGCCACGCGAACCGTCTGGTTGAATGCGGTCGAGCGCGGATTGCCGGCTCTCCGTTTTGAAAACCGGTACCGGCACAAGGATGGCGGGTGGCGTTGGCTGTCGTGGGTCGGCGTTCCCGATGATGGCAAAGTATACTGTTCAGCGCGCGACGTCACCGCCGACAAGGAACAGTCGAGCGCCCTCTTGCAGGCCCAGGAAGCCCTGCGTCAGTCGCAGAAGATGGAGGCGGTGGGCCAGCTCACGGGTGGCGTGGCGCACGACTTCAACAACCTGCTCACCGTCATCAAGTCGTCCACCGACCTGCTCAAGAGACCCAGCCTCGGCGAGGAACGACGCATCCGCTACATCGGTGCGATCTCCGACACGGTGGATCGGGCGGCCAAGCTCACCGGCCAGCTCCTCGCCTTCGCCCGACGACAGGCCCTCAAGCCCGAGGTGTTCGCCGTTGGCGACAGCGTGCGTGGCCTGGCCGACATGATGCGGACGCTGACCGGCTCGCGCGTGCAGATCGTCACCGAGCTGCCGGACGTGCCCTGCTACGTCAACGCCGATGCCAGCCAGTTCGACACCGCGCTCGTGAACCTCGCCGTCAACGCCCGCGACGCGATGAGCGGCGAGGGCAGGATCACCATCGCGGTGGCGGCGGTCGAGGGCATTCCGGCGATCCGCTCGCATGCGCCCATCAACGACCCTTACGTGGCGGTCTCGCTCAGCGACACCGGGACCGGCATTCCGCCCGAGATGATCGAGCGCATTTTCGAGCCGTTCTTCACCACCAAGGGCGTCGGCAAGGGCACCGGGCTTGGCCTCAGCCAAGTATTCGGGTTCGCCAAGCAGTCCGGCGGCGACGTCACCGTCGCGAGCACAATGGGCGAGGGCACCAGGTTCACGTTCTATCTCCCGCGTGTGGCTGCGCCCTCGAAGTCTCAAGCCAACGAGGACGTCGAGGCGCTGGTCGATGGACAGGGCACGTGCGTGCTGGTGGTCGAGGACAACGTCGATGTCGGCACCTTCGCCGTGCAGACCTTGAGCGACCTCGGTTACACGTCCGTGCTCGCGGTGGATGGCATGGCAGCACTCGCCGAACTGGCGAAAGACCCTGATCGCTTCGACGTGGTGTTCTCCGACGTGATGATGCCGGGCATGAGCGGGATCGACTTGGGGCAGCAGATCCGTCGCCTGTACCACGACCTGCCGGTAGTGCTGACCTCGGGCTACAGCCACGTGCTTGCGCAGAACGGCACCTACGGCTTCGAGTTGCTGCACAAGCCGTACTCGGTCGAGCAGCTCTCGCAGATGCTGCGCAAGGCGGTTTCGTGGCAGCGGCAGCAGCGCAAGCATCTGCCTGCCGGAGCACCGTGAAAGGTTTGCCTTGGGCCGATCGCGTTGACAAGCGCATTGTGCGATCGGTCCGGAGCTATGCGGGAAAGTGGGTGACGACGGTGATTTGAAGGCGGCGTATCGAGG
>CAXTMA010000416.1:0-2946 GCA_964245015.1 uncultured Beijerinckiaceae bacterium
ACCCAGATCTATACCCACGTCCTCGACGAGCGGATGAAGGCGATGGTGCGCGACCTCCACCCGTTGGGCGATGTGCACGAGGATTGAAGCGCCGGGATCAGGCGTTCCCGATCGCCTTGGCGATGACGTCCTTGCCCTGCCCGGTCATGTCCTTGGAAATCTCGGTCAGGATCTTGGCAGCGAGCGTCTTGTGGTAGTGCTTGCGCAACTCGCCCAGCATCTTGGCCGGGGCGATCACCACGGCGTGCTCGAACTTGTTGGCCATCGCCTCGCGGTTCAGCCATTCGGCGGTGGCGGCGGCGTGCATGTCCTGGGCATCCTGCCCTTCGTCGGGCTCGGCCGACGAGGAATGGTGGCGCTGGCCGCCGCTGTGGTTGGAGCCTTCCACGTGAGGGTGCCCGGCCGGCTGGAGCACCGGCACGTCGGCGTTGCCGGCGACGCGGAACAGATGGAATTTCTCGCCATCGGCGACCGCGACCAGCGTGTCGTTGGGAAGACGCATGTTGCACCCTGTCTGGGGCTCGCTCCGGGGGGAGCGGCCATCGGCAAGGTGCAATCGCGCAAGGCCGGCTTGGTTCGCCCGGCCAACTGCGACCAGGAGCCGGGTGCGACCTGGAGCCGGGTGCCGTCAGGACAGGCCGGGCACGCCGCCGATGAAGGCGGCGAGCAGGGCGGCGCCGAACAGCAGGACGCCCGCGGCGGCGGCGAACTCGACCAGCCGGGCGACCAGGATCGCCCGCGGCGACGAACGGCCGGCGAGGCGCAGGGCCGCACCCTTGGCGAAGACCGCCGCGATGGCGAGCGCCCCCGTGGTCACGGCCGTGCCCAGCGACATGGCGAAGGTCGCGGCGACGCCGGCCGGGAACAGGCCCTGCGAGGCGGCGAACACCAGGACGAGGATCGCGCCCGAGCACGGCCGCGCTCCCGCCGTCGCCACCGCGAGGGCGGCCGCCTTGCCATCGAAGCGGGCGGTGGCGAAGCGCACCGGGTCGGGGATGTGGGCGCCGCAGGCGCAGTCGGCGCCGTGGCCGGGCAGCATCACCCCGTCGTCGGCCTGGAAGCGCCCGCTCGGGCCCGACGTGGCGACAGGCGAACGGGCGAGATGCGACGGGGTCAAGCGCATGGCGCGCGACGTGGCAATCGGGTTCGGCACCGCGACCGGGTTCGGCGCGGCGACCGGGTTCGGCGCGGCGATGGCGAGCGCCGGCTCGGCCCAGTTGGGAACCGGCGTCGCCAGCGCAGCCACACCGGCGAAGGCTTGCGCCAAAGCGCGCCCCTTGCGCCAGCACAAAGCGAGGCCGAGCACCACGATGCCGCCGTAGCTCGCCAGTTCCACGATCCGCGAAGCGGCGGTCATCCGCGGCGCGGTGGCGTTGAAGACAAAGATCGCTGTCCCCACCAGGGTGGTGGCCACCATACCCTGCAGCAGGGCGGCGAAGAGCGAGATGAGCAGGCCGCGTCGCAGCGCCACCTCGTTGGACACCATGTAGGAGGTGATGACCGCCTTGCCGTGGCCGGGTCCGGCGGCGTGGAACACGCCGTACAGGAACGACAGTCCGATCAGCCCCGCCGCCCCGGCGGCACCTGTGCCGGCGGCGCGCACGGCATGGGTCAGCGAAAGGTAGAAGCGGCTTTCCCAGCCGAGCAGCCAAGCGCCGAGGGCGTTCTGATGGCCGACCGCGCCCTCGCCGGCGCCGACGGCGAAGGGATGAGGCGCGCCGAAGGCATGGTGCGGCACCTGCGCCAGCGCGGCGCCGGCGCCGAGAAGGAGAAGCGCCGCCACCATCGGAGCGGCGAGAAAGGTCGGGCGCATCCTGCGACTCCTCACGGACAGGCGACGATGATGCGGCTCGCCATCTTCAGGGCGAAGTCGTCGGAGGGGACGAGGCCGGTGTCGAAGGCCTTGGCCAGCACCTTGCCGTCGGAAACAACCAGCGGATTGGCGCCGAGCACGGATTGCGAGCAGCCGACCGGCGCATCGACGAGGTGCACGGGATCGGACGGCGCCAGCTCGAAATCGACGAAATAGGTCGGGTCATAGACCTGCAGCGACATCGCCCGCCCGGTACGGGTCGGCTCGGCCAGCATCAAGGTGAAGTGCAGCACGACGCGCTTGTCCGGCCGCTCCTCCAGCCAGTAGTCGCTCGGCTTGGCAAAGGCGACCTTCCGGCCGCCGGCCTTGGCGAAGGTGAAGTAATCGAAATCGGACAGGGATTCGACGTTGGTCTTGGCCAGCGGGGCGAGTTCGGCGGGGGTCGCGAGCTTGGCACCGTTCTCCAGGCCCTGCACCGCGAAGGCCGAGTACATCTCGTCGAACACCCATTCGTTGCGCACGCCGGCGACGAGACCGGCCTTGTTGAACACGATTTCGGCCTTGGCATCGACCCAGACGTGGGGATGGGCGGCGGCCGGCGCGGCGGCGGACGCGCATCCCAACGCCAGCCCCAAGCTCGCCATTGTGCCGGATCTCCGCATCCCCACGCACACCTCCGTTCCCGCCGCCAACAGCCCTGAGCAGGTTCGCGTTGGCAGGCCAACGCTTCATCCGCTGGGCTCTTTGAGAGGCCGCAGGTTTCGCAAAACCGCGGAGCGCTTTTGCGAAACCTGCTTAGCAGCCGAGCCTCGCCCGAAACTTTGGCCGACGCTTCTGGCCAAAGCGAGGCATCGGGCTTCGGGAGCCTTCATCCCCCGGCGGCCCTGACGAAATCCACGAACGCCCGCAGCGGCGCCGGCAGCAGGCGCCGGCCGGGATAGTACAGGAATGGTCCGGAAAAGGGCTGCCACCAGTCTTCGAGCACGGGCTCAAGGGCGCCGCTGTCGAGGTGTGGACGCAGCCAGCCCTCGAAGAGGTGGAGGATGCCGGTGCCGGCGACCGCCGCCGCGACGGCGAGGGCGGTCGCGCCGCCGACCCGCACCACCAGCGGCCCGCTCGGCTCGACCCGCACC
>CAXTMA010000417.1:0-2909 GCA_964245015.1 uncultured Beijerinckiaceae bacterium
GACCAGAACGTCCGCGATGGCGCCGCCGTAGGCGCCGCCGTTCATCGCCAGCGCGCCGCCGACCGTGCCGGGGATGCCGCGCAGGAAGGCCAGCCCGGCCAGCCCGGCCTCGGCGGCGCGCGCGGCCAGCTTGACGTCGGGCACGGCGGCGCCGGCGCGGATCGTCGTGCCCTCGAGCGAGAGTGTCGCGAAGGCCCGCCCCAGCCGCACGACCACGCCGTCGACGCCGCCGTCGCGCACCAGCAGGTTGGATCCCGCGCCGATCACCATCACCGGCACGTGGATCGGGCAGCGCCGGAGAAAGGTGGCGAGGTCGTCGGCGTCGGCCGGCTCGAACAGGGCTTGCGCCGGGCCGCCCGTCTTGAACCAGGTGTAGGGCGCCAGCGGCACCTGCGCGCGCAGGGTGCCGCGCAGGTCCGGCAGCGCGGCCGCGAGCAGGCCCGCAAGGTCCGCCCGCCCCGTCATTCCGCCGGCGCGCCGTAGTCGGGCTGCCCGACGGCCTCCTCCATGGCGAGCTGGCCGGGCAGGGCGTAGGCCCATTGCGTGATGTTGCCGGCGCCAAGGCACACCACGTAGTCGCCGGGCCGGGCGAGCGAGCGGATGATGTAGGGGAGGTCGTCGGGGTTCGCCAAGGCGAGCGGGCGGCGGTGCCCGTGCGCCTTGATGGCGGCGACGAGCGCGTCGCGATCAATGTCGGGGATCGCCGCCTCGCCGGCGGCGTAGACATCGGCGATGAGCACGGCATCGGCGTCGTTGAAGCAGGTGGCGAACTCGTGGAACAGCGACTGCAGCCGGCTGTAGCGGTGCGGCTGCACCACCGCCACCACCTTGCCCCGGGTCGAGGCGCGCGCCGCCTTGAGCACGGCGGCGATCTCCACGGGGTGGTGGCCGTAGTCGTCGAACACGGTGACGCCGTTCCATTCGCCGGTGCGGGTGAAGCGCCGCTTGACGCCGCCGAAGCCGGCCAGTCCCTTGCGGATCGCGTCGACGCCGATGCCCAGCTCGTGGGCGACGGCGATCGCGGCGGTGGCGTTGAGGGTGTTGTGCAGGCCCGGCATCGGCAGCTCCAGGCCGTCGAGCCGGGTTTCGCCGCGCGTCTTGCGGTCGCGGATGATGAGGCCGAAGCGCGAGCGTCCGCCGGTGAGGTCGACGTCGACGAGCTGCACGTCGGCCTGCGGGGTTTCGCCGTAGGTGATGATGCGCCGGTCCTCGATGCGGCCGACGATCTCCTGCACGGTCGGGTGGTCGAGGCACATCACCGCGAAGCCGTAGAAGGGGATGTTCTCGACAAAGGTGCGGAAGGCGTCCTTGATCGCCTCGAAGGTGCCGAAATGGTCGAGGTGCTCGGGGTCGATGTTGGTGACAACCGTGACGTCGGCCGGCAGCTTCAGGAAGGTGCCGTCGGACTCGTCCGCCTCGACAACCGCCCAGGCGCCGCCGCCGAGCCGAGCGTTGGTTCCGTAGGCGTTGATGATGCCGCCGTTGATGACGGTGGGGTCGAACTGCCCGGCGTCGAGAAGGGTGGCGACGAGCGAGGTGGTGGTGGTCTTGCCGTGGGTGCCGGCAATGGCGACGCAGTGCTTCAGGCGCATCAGCTCGGCGAGCATTTCGGCGCGGCGCACGACCGGCAGGCGGGCGGCGCGGGCGGCGGCCAACTCGGGATTGTCGCGGCGGATCGCGGTCGACACCACCACGACCTCGGCGTTGCCGACGTGGGACGCGTTGTGGCCGATGAAGACCGTGGCGCCCTTGTCGCGCAGGCGCTGCACGTTGGCGTTCTCGGCCGCATCCGAACCCTGCACGGTGTAGCCGAGGTTGAGCATCACTTCGGCGATGCCGGACATGCCGATGCCGCCGATGCCGACGAAATGAATGGGCCCGAGCTCGGTCGGCAGTCTCATGAGGTCGCCTCGGGGTGGGGTCGCGCGCGGCGTTGGAGGGAAGAGCGGCGGATGGTGCGGATATCCTTCCCCGTGCGTAGCACGGGTGAGGCGGACCGCCGAAGGTGGTGGACGGGGCTGCCGTCGCGTCCACTTCGCGGGTGTTGCGCCGCCGCCGCAGTCCCGCACGGTTCGCATCGAGCGGCGGCGGTTTCCGCCGCCGTGCCGCGCACGGTTTCCCCTTTCCGCCTCGCGGGGGAGAACAGGCGCGGGATCCTTGTCACGACGCTTCCGGCAGCATCAGCGTTTCCACGAGGTCGGCGAGGCGCTCGGCCGCGTCACAGATGCCGGCCGCCTTGGCGGCGCCGGCGCGAGCCGCCAGCGCCGCCGGGTCTGCCAGCGCCCGGCGCAGTTCGCCGGCCAGCCAGTCCGGGGTAAAGCCGGCCTGCTTCATCACCGTGGCCGCCCCGGTCGCCGCCAGCAGCGCGGCGTTGGCCGCCTGATCCTGGTCGAGGGCGTGGGGGAACGGCACCAGGATCGAGGGGCGTCCGATCACGGCGAGTTCCGACACGGTGGACGCGCCGGCGCGCGCCACCACCAGGTGGGCGCGGGCGATCTGGATGGGCAGGTCGGCGAAGAAGGGCTTCACGTCCGCAGCAAGGCCGAGCGCGTGATAGGCCGCGCGCACCCTCGCCTCGTCCTCGCCGCGGGCCTGCTGCACGATCGACAGCCGAACCCGCTCGGCGGGAGGAAGCAGCGCGACGGCGGCCGGCACCACGTCCGACATCACCCTGGCGCCCTGCGAGCCGCCGGTGACGAGGAGGTGCAGGAGGCCGTTCGGCTCGCTCGCGGGATAGGGCAGGGTTGCGGCGGCGAGCACGCTGGGGCGAACGGGGTTGCCGATCAGGCTGGCCTTGCCGGCGAGGCCGGGGTCGGTGATCGCCAGGTTGTCGAAGCCCTTGGCGATGGCCTGCACGCGCCGGGCGAGGAAGCGGTTGACCCGCCCCAAGACCGCGTTCTGCTCGTGGA
>CAXTMA010000418.1:0-2875 GCA_964245015.1 uncultured Beijerinckiaceae bacterium
CGGCATGGGCGCGCGCTGCGCCATCGAGGCCCGCCAGCTCGACGTGTCCGACGCGGGGGCGGTCGATGCGCTCGTGGCCGAACTGGCCGGCGGGGCGCTGCCGCTCGCCGGCGTCATCCACGCCGCCGGCATCCTGGACGACGGCCTCCTGCGCGCGCAGTCGTGGTCGCGCATGGCGGACGTACTCGCGCCCAAGCTGCTCGGCGCGCTCCACCTCCCCCGCGCGACCGCGCGCCTGCCGCTGGACTTCTTCGTGCTCTACTCGTCCATCGCCGGGACCTTGTGCAACCCCGGCCAGGCCAGCCATGCCGCCGCGAACGCGGCGCTGGACGCGCTGGCGCTCTCGCGCCGCGCGCAGGGCCTGCCGGCGGCCAGCATCGCCTGGGGACCGTGGGACGTTGGCCAAGCCACCAGGGAGGTGCAGGAGAAGCTCGCTGCGACCGGCCTGCGTGCGCTCGGCACCGCACGGGCCCATGGCGCCCTGGAGCAGATCCTGCGCGAGGGCGCCCCCGTCGCCGTCGTGCTGGATGCGGACTGGCGCCGCATCGCGCGCGACCCGCAATCGTCCCGCACGCCCATGATCGCCGACATCGTGGCTCCCCTGACGCAGGTGCCGGCCGGCCGTGCCGCCGTCGGAAACGTCGCGATCGTCGAGCAAAGGAACATCGAAGGGATCCGATCCTGGCTGCAGGGTGCGTTCCGGGCCGTGCTGCGCCTGCCCGGTGCCCCGGAGATCGACCGGCTGTTCTCCGAGTTCGGCATGGATTCGCTGATGGCCGTCGAGTTGCGCAACCTCATCAACACCGAGTTCCACCTCGACCCGCCCTTACCGGCGACAGTGCTTTACGACAGGCCGACGATCACCGCACTCGCGGCGGCGGTGTTCGAACGAGTCGAGGGCGAGGCTCCCCCACCATCGGCAAACTCGCCGCTCATGCCGCTCCGAACGGCCCTGACCGACCCGCCGATCTTCTGCATACCGGGACTGGGCGGCCTCGGGGTCGAGTTCTCCGAACTGGCCGAGCACCTGCCGAGGTCGGTCCCGATCTGGACGCTGCGCTCGCCCTGGCATCGGGACACATGTGCAGCGACGGTCGAGGCAGTGGTCGACCAGTACCTCACCGCGATCCGGACCGTCCAACCGCGTGGTCCCTATCGCTTCGCGGCATTTTCGCTCGGCGGCATCGTCGCACACGCGCTCGCGCTGCGCTTGGAGGCGGAAGCCGAGGCCGTGTCGCTTCTGGCGCTGATTGATTGCATCACGCCCGGCGCTCGCGCCCTGGAACTCGCGGGACCATCCGCGCAGGACGGCGGTGAACTGGAGCGGATCGAACGCTTCCTGAACGAGCCTCTCCCCGACCATGCCCGGGAGGAGATGCGGGAGCAGGCCCTGCGCTCCGGGCCGATGATGGACCAGTACAGGTGCGAGGCGAGATGCAGGACCGGCATCATCGCGTTCGTCGCCAAGCCGGCATCGGAGCCCGACGGCGGAGGGCTGCGCAGGGACGAGCAGTTCGACTGGGCCGCGTACAGCGAAAGGGAGGTTCGCAGTCACATCGTCGATGCCTCCCACTTCGGCATGCTCCGCGGATCGGCCGCGGCGCTCGTCGGTGCAGCCCTCGGTGCGGCGTTGACGGCATGACGGCCTGTGCACCGCGCGACCGACGCATTTTGTCCGTCCGGGAATGGACGTCCTTCGTCGGCCAGCTGCGGCCGAAGACGACGGACGAAATGCGCCGATTTCGTTGAAGAACTCGCAACGTTGGTGCCAAGACCGCGTACATTGCCCCTGGCAGTCCGTGGGAGAACGGGTATGTCGAGTTCTTCAACGCCCGGCTCCGGGATGAACTGCCGGATGATGAGATCTTCTACTCGCTTCGGGAAACACAGGTGATCATCGAGGGGTGGCGACGGCACTACAATACTATGCGTCCGCACGGATCAATCGGCTACAAACCACCGGCGCCCGAGGTCTACCTGCCCGGCTTCCACGCAGGGCTGGCTGCGCAACCCCGACCACCTCCGCCAGCCCTGCTCATGGTGGCGCCAAGGCCGACCATGAACTAACATTCAACTCGGACCACCCGATGGGGGCCGATCACATCGTCGAACTTCTTCATGTCGGCCATCCGGCGGCTGGAACTGACCGCAGCGGTCGATGGCAAGCTGGTGTTGACGGCGCCCAGCGAGGGAGCCGCGCCCGTGGCTGCCGGAGCAGCCGCCTGGGATTGGCGCTGACCAGTGAGATCGCCGGCAAGCGCGGCCTGAAGAGCGTGCCGCTGCTGCCGTCCGACACTGCCGGCACGATCACTTTGGTGGCGGTGGTTTCAGCGAAGAGCTCACAAAGCGAAGCAGCCCGTGCCTTCATCGCCTTCCTGAACACCCCCAAGGGAGTTGCAGCCAGACGAGCTGCTGGTTTGATAGCTGGGGCCAACGACTGAGGCAGAGGCCGGAACGAATTGCGCCCACCTCGGTCGTTCAGCGCCATGCATACGCCGACTGGAAGCGGAGGTCCATTGAATGCCAGTGTTGCACCCGGCGCAGGCTGCCCCGATCTGTCGGACGGCGGCGCGCTCACGGTTGTGCTCCAGGACGGGGCCGGCACCCTCAACTGAGAGTGCCCCGTCAGGCCTCCAACGGCGCCTTCAGCCGCGGATCTTGCCCGTTCTGCCACCGAAGCCTCGTAGGCCGAGATTGCTGCCCATTTCTTGCCTGAGGTGAATGCCTCAACGAGATCGACCGCGTCCGCCAGTGTCAGGTTCACGCCCTCGCTACCGAATGACGAAATCAGATGTGCCGCGTCACCGACGAGCGTCATTCCCTAGAGGCTGTTACGGACCAAGTCGAAGGCGGCGATTGCTTTGCTGAGCATCAG
>CAXTMA010000419.1:0-2846 GCA_964245015.1 uncultured Beijerinckiaceae bacterium
GCCGCCACCCGCGCCGGCGCCGTCACGGCCGCCATCGGCTCCACGCTTTTGCGCTTCAGCGGCATCAGCAGGCCAAGGCAGTAGTCCCGCAGCGGAGCGACCCGGTCGGCATGGCCGATCACCTCGACCAAATGATCGACGTAGGCCGAAAACGCCGCCTCACTCTCCTGCGTCCAGCAATCCATCGTAGCTCGCTCGGTCCATCGTTGATCAACGACGCTACAAGCTTCTCCACACAGATCGACGATGACTTTCTGACGCAGTAGTATTAGTACTACGGCCGGGTTTGCACGTTGTGTGGTCGGAGGCGACCGTCATGACGACACGAGCGGAGGTGGCGCGTTGGGGACGCGGGCTGGATGAGGTGCTGGAGCGGATCGGTGGGCGGTTTGGCCGGGCCGAGCGGCGGCGGCGGGCGAAGGCTGACCTGCAAGCTCTGCTGGCGCAGCTGGAGCGCAAGAACGGCTGGCCGCTGGCCGAGGCGATTGGCGACGACGCCATCAGCAGCGCGCCAGAAGAGCACACTGGAAACGGCGAATGCGTATCGCTCCCGAACCTGAAACCCGGCTGTAGTATTAGTCGGCCGTGCTACGCGAAACGAGGGTAAAGACGCTTGAGCTTGATGCGGGCTTTGTCGGTCGTGAAGCACCAGTTCGTTTTGGCGTGGCGGGCGTCGTGGTCGGCGTTCCAGTCGGCGGCCTCGTTGATCAGCGTGGCCCTGTCGGCAATCCGGCGAGCCAAGCATTGGCCGGTCAGCGCGGCCAGCTCGCAGTCCGCCATGTTCAGCCAGCTGCCGTGCCTGGGCGTGTAATGCCAGTTGGGCCAGGAGTTAAGCCACGAGGTGCCCTGGGTGGTGCGCGACTGCCTGTCGGGCGAAATCCTGCTGGCGCGCAGCCTGCTGTCGGGCACGGCCGACGATCTCGCCCCTTTGTTGCGCGAGGTAGCGGACGCGGTGGGCGCGCCGGTCGCCGGCGTGGTCAGCGATGGCCAGACCTCGATCCGGCGCGCGGTGGCGGCCGCCTTGCCCGGGCAGGGCGCACCAGCTTTGCCAATTCCACGTGCCTCACGCGAGGCGGCAGTCTTCGAGGCGGACCGGCACGCCAAGAAAGAACTGAAGAAGCAGGTGCGCGGGGTGCGGCCGCTGGAGCGGGGCGGCGAGGGACGCAGCAACCGCGAAGCCGCAGCGGTGCGCGGCTCTTGCGCGGCGGTGCGCGGCGCCATCACCGACGACGATTGTGCGCCGCTCGCCGCCTCGGGCCTGCGGCTCACGGCGCGGCTGGCCGCGGTGGCGGCCAGCCTGGACCGGGTCGAAGAGGGCGGCTCGGCGCCGCTCACGCGGTTGCACCAGCTGATCGGTCGTGGCCTGTAGCACACGGCGCCGCTCTGGCTTGACGTGGGGCGCGCCTACACCTTTGTGCGCGCGGCGGCACGGGTGCCGGGCAACCCCAGCGGCGAAGATGCCGCCACGGTCCGGCGCCGCTTCAACGGCTTGGTCGCGGCAGTGCGCCAGCATCGGCACCGCGCCGGCCGCTGGCGGCCGCCGTTGCCCTTCGCCAAGGTTCCCCGCAGCGACCGGCTCGGGCTGTTCCCTGCGACGCCGTGCCAAACCTGCCGCGAACCAACAACGATCTTGAGCAGCTGTTGGGCTCGTTGCGCTGCCACGAACGAAGAGCAACGTGGCGCAAGGTGGCCTCGCCGGCCCTGGTGCTGCGCGGCGAGGTGCGCTTGATCGCGGCCACCGCAACACGGCGGCTGTCCCGCACCGCGCGTGACCTCGCCGGCGCCGACCGGAAGCGGTGGCGTGACCTGCGCCGACGCCTCGACCGGCGCCACCGGGCACGGACGCTCCGGAGCCGGTTCGTCCGCGACCTGGACGCCCCTCTCGGCGCGTTGGAACAGAAACGCTAACAGCGAACTTCGCCGGCCCAGGAAAAAAATTTAACGGCGCGCGGCCGAGCAGGACCGCGCCGACGTGGTGGAGGCACGCCGCGCCTTTGCGGCGGAGCGACCGAGGCTGGACGCGCGGCGGCTGATCTTCCCCGATGAAACCTGGGCCACGACCCTCATGGCTTCGACTTGTGCCTGGGCGCCAAAAGGCAGACGCCTGCTCGCCGCCGTGCCGCATGGCCACTGGCTCACCACCACCTTCGTGTGCGGCCTGCGCGCGGGCGGCCTTGTTGCCCCGCTGGTGATGGACGGCGCGATCGACGACGTGGCCTTCCTGGCCGACATCGAGCCGTTTCTCACCCCGACGCTAGCCAAGGAAGACGCGGTGGTTCTCGATAACCTCAGCTCGCGCAAGGTCAAGGGCGCGTACGCGAAGCCGTTGAGGCGCGTGGCGCCAGGTTGCTCCAGCTGCCGCCCGACAGCCCCGACCTGAACCCGATCGGACTGGCCTTTTCCAGGCTCAAGCGGCTGCTGTGCGATGCCGGCGCCCGCAGCAAGCCGGCGTTGTGGAAGCTCTTCAAACGTCTG
This sequence comes from uncultured Beijerinckiaceae bacterium, assembly GCA_964245015.1. Taxonomy (GTDB): domain Bacteria; phylum Pseudomonadota; class Alphaproteobacteria; order Rhizobiales; family Beijerinckiaceae; genus RH-AL1. The sequence continues at coordinate 2,476 of CAXTMA010000419.1, forward strand.
CTCACGGAGTTCAGCCCGGCCGAGTGCGCCGGCTACATCCGCCAGCGCGGCTTCGGACACTCAGGACAATAGGGGTCTAAGGACCTATCCCGATTGGGATTGCGTCCCAGGTAGGATGGATGACACGGCGATCATCACCCTTACCGGACCGGTCCCATTGGGATGACGACGGCTGGCGCGTGCCGGACTGGCTTTGGGAGCAGATGGCGCCGCTTCTGCCGCCTCCTCCGCCGCACCCGCTGCGCTGCCATCGCCCGCGCAAGCCCAACCGGGCGGCGATGGACGCGATCTTCCTCGTGCTGCGCACGGGATGCCGGTGGAACGCCCTGAACGGCACCGGGATCTGCTCGTCGTCAGCAGCCCACCGCCGC
>CAXTMA010000420.1:0-2819 GCA_964245015.1 uncultured Beijerinckiaceae bacterium
CGTTGCCGGCGCATCGGCGACGTTGGACAAGCATGGCACCGATGTTGTCGTCCTGGTGGCCGCGATCAGGATGCACCAGCGCGGCCAGGACTGCGCCCTGGTCCGACGCATTGCCCGGACGCATACCTCCCTCGCAATCCTGATCACGTCGGCGCATTGGCGACCAGCGCCGGAGGAACTGCCGCACGACGCCCTGTGCATTCTCAAGCCCTACCTGACCAGCCAGGTTTTGAGCTACCTTCGCCGCCTCATCTCGCTGAAGCGCCCGGGCCTGCTTACCAGCGGTCGATTATCCTTGTGAGCCCTGTGCTTTCGGCTTTGTCAGCTTCCGCAGCAAACCCTCGAATGCATTCTCGCTTTGACTCGCGCCATGTTCGCGGGCGGCGTCGGAGAACTGCCCGGCTTGAGTGCGGGTGTCCGGGCTGTTCGTTTTCATCGTCGCCAGCTTGGCCAGTTGAACAAGCTGGTCGCCGTTGCTGATCCTTGTCCTTTTCACTGATTGACGGCAGATCAGGCCCGCGCAAAGCATGCGATATGCGCCCGCCGTTTAGCCTTGTCCTACTGTGCCTGTCCGTCTCGCCAAGCCTTGGGCGAACAACGTGCACGGTCGAGGATCTGAGCGGGACGCCTCTGAACGTCAGGACCGCTCCCTATGGCACCATCGTCGGCGCTTTGTCGAACGGCACAAAGGTTCTGACGCTTGACGAGTCGAGGATCGATGCCCGCGGCAACGCCTGGACGCACATCGTGCCGATCGGCCCCGGCAAAGAAGGATGGGTGGTCCGCAGGTCGCTCGAATGCGCGAACTGAGCCGCCTGACCATGGTCGCCGTGCTGTCCGTCGCTGCCGTCCCAGCCGGCGCCGGCGAGCGCATCCTCTACGAACACAACGGATCGACCGTCGCTTGGTTTGTGGATCGCGGGGAGATTGAGGCAACCTATGCCGTTCCGCGCCCCGGCTTAGCCGAAGCCGGAATAAGGGCTGGTGACATCCTGTTCAAGGGCGGCCTGGAAAACGGGCGCATCATCGGTCGGGCTTTTGCCTTCAAGGCAGGATGCCCACCGGCCGGCTATGAGGTCTCAGGCGAACAGGTTGGAGATCGGATCGTGCTGAAAGGCTACGGCCCGCACCGGGCGGCCAGCTCCTGCACCGTCGTAAGCTACACCGTGGACAGCCCGCATTCTCGCCTCGTATTCACCCGGCGTTGATGGGACGCCCATGCCGCCGATGATCCGCCTCGCCCACCTCACTTCCGCGATCATCCTGCTCATCTGCTGCGCCCCAGCCCTCGCCGCAGATGTCGTGAGCATGACGAAGCCGGCGAACATCGTTGGCGACTTGGGAGCCATGCCGGCCATCGCCAGCCCCGCCGATGACGCACAACGCAGGATCAATGCGGCCGTGAAGCGCTTGGACGACAAGGTCCGCAAGGCTGCTGCCGACTGCCGGAAGGATGCCGCCGGTACACCGGCCGGCGCTGACGCAAACTGGAGTCGCAGCGTCGCCGTCACCATGCACGGCCCGCGCTTCCTCAGCTACAGCATCAGCGATGATGCCTTCTGCGGCGGCGCACATCCTAACACGTCGACCATGGCCATCGTGTACGACCTGCAAACCGGCCAACCCGTGGATTGGACGAAGTTGCTGCCGGCCTTGCTCACCGGCAAAGTGACGTTGAGCGACGGCATGGACGGGACGAAGATGGTGACGCTGTCGTCGCCGGTGCTCCACGCGCTCTACCTTGCGGCGTATCGCCCGCGGTCCGGTGCCGCGAAGAAGGACACGGAGGACGATGAGTGCCGGGAGGCGGTCGCGTCGGCAGACAGCGGGCCGCCGGCGATGATGGCGTGGCTGGACGCCAAGGAGAACGGCTTAGCGGTGCAGTTCGACCTTGCCCATGTCGTTCAGGCCTGCGCCGACACGGTGGTGATCCCGGCGGAAGCCTTGCGAGCGCTTTATGCGCAGCCTGTTCTCCTTGACGCGATCACCGCAGCGCATTCCGCCGGTCAAGCTCGGTAACGCGGCCATACTGCACAGCCGGCAGCCTCGGCTGCATCATCATTGAGGCGTTCCCACCCTCGATCACGCTGAGCGATGGCGGCGCGGGCGGTCCTACGGGAGCCCTCTGAGCGTCGCAATGGAGGGTGGCGACATTGGCATCCGGCGTGGTCTCATTAATGCGGCGTACACGATCTTGGCCAATTACATCATTGGGTGGAGGCGAGATCGCGCGCCGCAACACCCCGAAGCTGCAATCCGACTACAGCAGGTCCGCTATGGGTCCGCAACTTCCGAAGGTCATGGTCAAAAAGCTGCTAACTCATTGTTTTAGCTGGTGCCGCAAGAGGGATTCGAACCCCCGACCCCCTCATTACGAATGATCGGGAGCGAGTAAGCATAAGAGATCGGGAAGCAGCAAAAGATGCAGCAGCCCCTTGTGTTTTCGACACACCATCTCACAAATGTGCGCAAATGGAAGCTTTGGGAAGCAGGACACTGTTTCCCATATTCTTCCCAGCTCCGGTGTTCCCCGACCCATGCCGCTACTCACCAAGGCCGGCGCTACCAAGCTCACGCTCCCCGAGGGGAAGGCGGAAGCCATCTTCCTCGACACGAAGCTGAAAGGCTTCGGCCTCCGCATCAGGGCGGGCGGCAAGCGCACATGGATCGCGCAGTACCGGCTGGGCACGAAGCAGCGGCGGTTCACGCTGGGCAGCACGGAAGCGATCGACGCCGATGCGGCGCGAGCCGAGGCGCGCAAGAAGCTAAGCAGGTTTGGGTTAACTGGCCAACGCATAGGAGCTGTGATTCCTTGCTGC
>CAXTMA010000421.1:0-2808 GCA_964245015.1 uncultured Beijerinckiaceae bacterium
CCGCGCCACCGCGCGCGGCTTCGACAACAAGATGGGCACCTTCATCGTCGCCGAGACCCTTCGCCTGCTCAAGGCGGAGGGGGGCCTCGCCCCGGATGTCGGCGTCTACTCGGTCGCGACCGTCCAGGAGGAGATCGGGCTTCGCGGCGCCAAGACCGCGAGCTACGCCATCGGGGCGCAGACGGGGCTGGCCGTCGACGTCAGTCATGCCACCGATTACCCCGGCGTCAGCAAGACCTTGCACGGGCAGCTCGAAATCGGGAAGGGCCCGAGCGTGTCGCGCGGCCCCAACATCAACCCCGTCACCTTCGACCTCATCACTGCCGCCGCACGCGAGGCGGATATTCCCATCCAGGTCAGCGTCAGCGCCGGCGGGACCGGCACGGACGCCAATGCCATGCAGCTCAACCAGGCCGGCATGGCGACGGGGCTGCTCGGCGTGCCGCTGCGCTACATGCATACGCCCGTCGAGGTGCTCAGCCTGACCGACGTCGCCGACTGCGCGCGGCTGATGGCCGGCTACTGCCGGCAAGTGAAGGCCGACACGGACTTCACGCCGCGCTGAGCCGATCAAGATCGCAGACGCGAGGCCCGTGATGAAGACGCTTCTGATCGCCGGCGCAACCGGGCTCATTGGACGGCTCGTCGTGGAGCAGGCGCTCGCCGACGAACGGGTCGGCCGGGTGGTCGCGCTGACCCGCCGCCTCATCGCCCCGCACCCCAAGCTGGAAAGCGTGGTGCTCGATTTTTCCGCCCTGCCCGACGCCGCTCCCTGGTGGGCGGTCGACGGCGTCGTCAGCGCGCTCGGCACCACCCGCGCCAGGACCGCCTCGCCTTCCGCCTACCGGGTGATCGACCACGACTATCCGCTCGCCATTGCCCGCCGCGCGCTTGCCCATGGCGCGACCCGCTTCGCGCTGGTTTCCTCACTCGGCGCCGACCCGCGCTCGCCCTTCGCCTACACGCGCCTGAAGGGCGAGCTGGAGGCCGGGCTGCGGACGCTCGGTTTCCCGTCCCTGACGATCGTCCGCCCGAGCGTGCTCGACGGGCGTCGCGAGCAGGGGCGCCGCGACGAGCGCGCGGCGGCGCGCGTAAAGAGGGCCCGGGCGCCTGTCCTGCCGCGCCGGCTGCGCGCCAGCCCCGCGGGTGCGGTCGCCGCTGCCCTGCTGGAGGCGGCCGTCGCAGGCCCTCCGGGGGTGCGCGTCAAGCACAACGAGGACCTGAGGGAGCGGGGCGGCTCGCCGTGATGGCCGCATCGGGTGCGGCACACCAGCGCCTGCCTGGATATCGCCCGAGCCTGCGCCACTTCAGGCCCGCCGGCGAGACGATGCGGCCCGCATCGGATCGAGGGTAAGGAGAACCTTGGTGTCAGACAGCCTCTACGTGATGCAGGACCCCCGCAAGCAGTACATGGGTCCGCCCTCCGACAGCGAGGTGCAGTCTGCACCCGGCACCCAGCAGGCGATGAGCGAGAAGCCCGACTGCGGCGAGACATCCTACAAGGGCGCCGGCCGCCTCGCCGGTCGCAAGGCCCTGCTGACCGGGGCCGACTCCGGCATCGGGCGCGCCGCCGCGATCGCCTTCGCCCGCGAGGGCGCCGATCTCGCGATCAACTATCTGCCGGCCGAGGAGGCAGACGCGCAGGACGTGCTGCAGCTCGTCCGCGAGGCGGGGCGCAGGGCCGTGCTGCTGCCGGGCGACATCTCGGACGAGGCGTTCTGCCGGAAGCTGGTGGCGGACGCAGTCGAGCAGCTTGGCTCGCTCGACATCCTGGTCAACAACGCCGGCAAGATGGGCAAGACCGGCGGCCTGCTCGACACCACCAGCGAGCGCTTCGACGCGCTGATGAAGACGAACATCTACTCGTTCTTCTGGATCACCAAGGCGGCGGTGCCGCACATGAAGCCGGGCGCGTCGATCATCAACACCACCAGCGTGCAAGGTTACAGCCCGGCCCCGATGATCTTCGACTACGCCATTACCAAGGCCGCGATCGCGAACTTCACCAAGGGGCTGAGCCAGCCCTTGATGGAGGAGCACGGCATCCGCATCAACGCCGTGGCGCCGGGCCCGATCTGGACGCCGTTGCAGGAGGCCGACGGCGACAAGAAGAAGCTGGAGTCGCTCGGCGGCGGGACGCCGTTCAAGCGCCCCGGCCAGCCCGTCGAGCTGGCGCCGGTCTACGTGCTGCTCGCCTCGCAGGAGGCGAGCTACATCACCGGCGAGATCTACGGCGTGACGGGCGGCATGACGAGCATCGGGTAAATCTCGCCCGGCGACGGAGGCCCCGCCAGGCTCACGCCGGTGATGAAGCCGGCACTTGAACGGCGCGCCGGCGCGCTGACATGCACGCGCAAGCGTGATCCTTCTAACGGTAGCGGGCCTGATGCGCGTTCTCATCTGCGGCGGCGGCATCGTGGGTGCCGCTGTCGCCTATTTCCTCGCCCGCCGCGGCGTCGCCTCAATCGTGGTCGAGCGCAGCGGCCTCGCCTGCGCCGCCTCGGGCAAGGGCGGCGGCTTTCTCGCCGCCGGCTGGTGCGACGGCACACCGGTCGGACCACTCGCCCGGCGCTCCTTCGCCCTGCATGCGCGACTCGCCGCCGAACTGGACGGCGACTGGGGCTACCGCCGCCTCGACACCTACGGCGGCACGCTCGGCACCGGCCGGCGGCCCCGGCCCAACGGCGCCGGGCCGCGCTGGCTGTCCGACGCGGTCGCGGTCAACGGGCAGCTCGGCGCGCCGGCGGCCCCGGCGCAGGTTGCTGCCGGCCGGCTCGCGGCGGCGGGGCTGCGGGCGGCGGAGGCCGC
>CAXTMA010000422.1:0-2787 GCA_964245015.1 uncultured Beijerinckiaceae bacterium
GCGCATCCTTCCACTCCGGCGAGGAAATTGCACCATCAAAACCCGGGATCAAACAGGACCGCCCCGACCTGTCGCGGCGCCTCGTCCTGGTGCGCCATCCCCGTCCCGTTCGGCCATCCTTTGACAAAGGTCGGCCAAGCTCGACACCACCGCGCTGCATGCCTGGGTCGCCACCAAGACGATCCGCGCGGTCGCAAGCCCGATCGAGGCGCTCAAGCTGCCGATGGAGGGCCGCAGCCCCGGCGGCTGAGCCGCGGTGCGCACCGGGCTCGAGGTCGCCGACGTCTTCCGTCGGCACGGGCCGGCGTGGCGGGCCATGCCGGTCACATCGGCCTCGACCTGCTCAAGGTGATGTCGGCGGTCGAGACCTGTCGGATGGCGGCGCTCGGCGGCCACGTCGAGGGCTGCGCGGACTGCGGCCACGCCCGCATCGCCGACAACAGCTGCCGCAACCGGCACGGCCCGAAGTGCCAGGGCGCGGCGGCGCGCGAGTGGCTGGCGGCGCGCCGGGCCGACCTACTGCCGGTCGGCACCTTTCATGTGGTCTTCACCGTGCCGGCCGTTGTCGCCGACATCGCGTTCAACAACACGGCGGCGGTGTACGACCTGCTCTTCCCAGCCGCATCGCAGACCATGCTCACCATCGCCGCCGACCCGCGCCACCTCGGCGCCCGCATCGGCCTCACCGCCGTGCTGCAAACCTGGGGCTCGGCGCTGACCCACCATCCGCACCTGCACATGATCGTGCCCGGCGGCGGCCTGTTGCTTGATGGTCGGCGCTGGGTGGCGTCACGCCCGGCCTTTCTTCTGTCGGTCAGGGTGCTCGGCGCGCTGTTCCGCCGGCTGTTCCTCGCCGGGCTCATCAAGCTGCACGACGCCGGCCGGCCGCGGTTCTTCGGCGAGGGGCCGGCCTCGCCGACCGCCGCGCCTTCGCCACCTCGCCCCCGCGCGGAAGACGCGCTGGGTGGTCTTCGCCAAGCCGCCGTTCGCCGGGCCAAAGGCCGAGCTCGCCGACCTCAGCCGCTACACGCATCGGGTCGCGATCTCGAAGGGCCGCCTGCTCGCGCTTGACGAGAGCGGCGGGCGGCCGCCGGGACACCGCGCGTGCCGTCATGTCGAATCCACCGCCGCCGTCCTGGCGAAGGCTGCCCCGACCGCGCTTCCGGCCGTGAACTCCCGATGCGGAGCCATGTCGCCCCGGCTTACCCGGCCGCCGCGCCTTGGTCGACACGATCGCGGACCGATCAAAACCCCGTAGGCGTCACGCGCAGACCCGCGGGTTCGTGCATGGGCGGCTTCCGGACGCCGGCCCTCGCTTGGCCGCAGAAGCGTGACCGGCCGGCATCCGAAATCCTTCACCACACCGGCTATAGTGCTGCAGCGATTAGATCGCGGGACGGCATCGGCTGGCGCGGCAGGGGTATGCTGCGAAGTCAGCGTTTCCATGATCAAGCGCGGCGAACCTTGGCAAGCAGCAGCAAAACATTTTTTTCAAAAATAGCGCTCACGTGGGATGCCGCATCCGGCCTGCCGGCCCGAGGGAGCATTTATCTTTGGTGACTTGACATGCCGCCGACGCGGGCATTGCCTGCCGCCTCCCGTCCGTTGCCGGAGCAAGCTTGAGGCATGATCGTCACGCGGAGGAAGGTCGGAACGATGGTGGCAGGGGTCCTGGCCGCGGCTGGGATGCACTCCGCGGCCGCCGCCGCGCCCACCGTGCGCTTCTCCTTCCAGCGCTCCTCGACGCTGCTGACCCTTCTCAAGGAGGATCGCGCACTCGATGCCGCCTTCGCCGCCAAAGGATACGGTGTCGGTTGGGCGCAGTTCGACGACGTCATCACGGAGATGGACGCCGCCATCTGCGACTTCCACGCGGATTGCGCCGACGCCGTACCGATCTTCACGCAGAGCGCCGGGGCGCCGCTGACCTTCTACGCCCGCGAGGTGCATAACCCGCAGGCCGAGGCGATCATCGTGCGCAAGGAGTCCGCCATCCGCGTGATCGCCGATCTCAAGGGCAAGCTTGTCGGCGTCCACCGCGGTTCGGGCTGCCACTTCATCCTGGCGGCAGCGCTCAAGCGCGCCGGCCTCAGCTTCGCCGACATCCGCCCGGCCTACCTGACGCCGTCCGACGCGGCGGCCGCCTTCGAACGCGGCTCGCTCGACGCCTGGGCGATCTGGGACCCCTTCCTCGCCATCGCCGAGAGCAAGGCGCCGACGCGCACGCTGTGCGACGCCACAGGCTTGTCGCAGTACCACCGCTACTACACGGTGACGAACGGCTTCGCCGAGGCGCACCCCGAGATGGTTGGGATCGTCTTCGATGCGCTTGTCGCCAAGGGCGCATGGGTGCGCGCCAACCCCGACGAGGCGGCGCGGCGGCTGTCGCCGCTCTGGGGCAACGTGCCGGAGGCGGTGGTGAGAATGGTGAACCGCCGCCGGTCCTACGATGTGGAGCCGGTCGACCCCCACGCGCTCGGCGACCAGCAGGCGATCGCTGACACCTTCTACGAGGCCAAGCTCATCCCCCGCACGATCGATGCCGCTGCCGTCCGCATCTGGCGTCCACGGGAGAGCCGCACATGAGCGCCGGCCTCGGGCCGCCGACATCGGCCCTCGACCGCGCCCGCGCGCTCGCCGCCCTGTTCGCCCGAACCGCCGGCGAGCACGACCGCGCGGCATCCTTCCCCCACGCCAACTTCGTGGCGCTTGCCGAGGCCGGGCTCTTGGCGCTGCGCGCACCCATCGAGCATGGCGGCGCCGGCGCCCCCTTGGGCGAGGCAGCGG
>CAXTMA010000423.1:0-2779 GCA_964245015.1 uncultured Beijerinckiaceae bacterium
GGTGGCGCGACCGGCGGCGGCGCGGCCCGTGCGATCTCGCGTTCGACATGCCGGTTCATCGAGGCGGCAAAGGCCTGCGCTTCCGCCGCGCCGAACGGCGGCACCGGCATCGCCGGCAGGAACTGGCCGAGGTTGTTGCGGAAATGGCTGTCGCGGGCCTCCGCGGAGGCGGCCACCGCGTCGGGCAGCATGCCCCAGTCGCGGATCACCGGCTGCCCGGCCACGGTGACCACGCTGTCGGGCGACAGGACGTGCAGCCAGGAGGCGAACACCGCGCCGTGGCGCGAATCGGCGAACAGGGTGGAAAAGCGCTGCAGGCGCTGGCGCAGAAGATCGAGCGCCGGCCCGCGCCCCGAGCCGTCGAGCTGGCGCAGCGGAAACGCGGCCCCTTCGCGGCCGCAGTACCAGGCGACGTTGGGCTGCCCGGTGGCGCGGTTGGTGCCCCGGACCGGCTCGGCGAACAGCGCGGCGACATCGGCGCCGCAGCGGGTCCGCACCTCGTCGATCAGCGAAGGATAGGTGCCCAGCGCGTCCCGCTCGTCGGCACGGGCCAGGGTGACGCCGTGAAGGTCGGTTCCGCCAAGGAAGAAGGAATTCGCGGACACGTCGGATACCAGTTCAGCGAGAACGCTACCATAAGCATCGCCGTCGGCGGCCGGCAAGCCGGCACGCTTCTGCAACGATCGCGGGGTTCGCAGGCTTTTCGGATAAGACCGCGCGGTTGAAACGGAGCCGCCGGTTTCCGGGCGCGTCGAGGACGCGGCCGGCTTCGACACTTCGTGGGCGAAAGGGGCGTGCATGGGCTTCGCCGACATCAACGTCTTCGGCGTGGTGATCTCGCCGCTGGTGCCGATGATCCTTGCGGCTTTCGCCGTCTGGCTGGCGCTGCGCCGCATTTTCATCGCCAGCGGCCTGACGCAATGGCTGTGGCATCCCGCCCTGTTCGACGTTTCCGTCTTTCTTATCGTCCTGTCGGCCATCATCCTGACCGTCGGCGTTTGGGGATCTCATGTCTGACGTGACCACCGACGGCAGAACCGGCAAGCCTGAAGCCAAGCCCGCCGGTCGATCAAGCATGCGGCGGCTGTTGTTTCCCGTGCTGGTGACCCTTGGGGCCGCCGCAGCCGCCATCGTTCTGCTCACGCCGGCGTGGGAGCGCTTCATGGAAACGCCGTGGACGCGCGATGGCACGGTTCGCGTCTACGTCGTGACGCTGGCGCCGGAAGTGGCCGGCCGCGTCGTCGAGCTGCCGGTCGGCGACAACCAATACGTCCACAAAGGCGACGTGCTGATGCACATCGATCCCCGCGACTACCGCGTCGCGGTGGAACAGGCCCATGCCCTGCTCGATCAGGCGACCGCCGATCTCCAGAACAAGAAGTTGCTGGCCGAGCGCCGGCAGAAGCTCACCGACCTCGCCGTCTCCAACGAGGAAAAGGGTAACTTCGATTCCAGCGCCCAGGTCGCGCAGGGTGTGCTGGAACAGCGCCGCGCCGACCTCGATCAGGCCAACATCAACATGGAGCGCACAACCATCCGCTCGCCGGTGGACGGCTGGATCACCAACCTGCAGACCCGCGTCGGCAACTATGCCGACAAGGGCGCGCGCTCGCTGTCGGTGATCGACGCCTCCTCGTTCTGGGTCGACGGCTACTTCGAGGAAACCGTGGTGGCGCCGATCCGCGAGGGCGATCCCGCAACCATCAAGCTGCTCGGCTTCGCGCCGCTGGTGAGCGGCCATGTGGAAAGCCTGGCACGCGGCATCATGGTGCCCAATGCCCAATCGGACGCGGCCGGGCTCGCCAACGTCAACCCGGTCTTCACCTGGGTTCGCCTCGCCCAGCGCGTGCCGGTGCGGGTCCACGTCGACCATGTCCCGGATGGAGTCCGCCTCGTGGCCGGCATGACCGCCACGGTGGAGGTGCATCCGCGCCACGCCGCGCCTTCTGCCACCCCGGTCGCCTCGCCGGCTCCCGGCACGGCTGCCGACGCGGCGCCGCGCAACTGAGCCCGGCCCCGGCTTGAATGTCGGATCCTACGCGACCGCCGCCAGCGGGCCGGCAAGCGCGGCCCCCACGAGGCTTTGCCCTTCGGCCTCGTCGCGCAGCCGCAGCAGCTTGGCGAGCCGTTCGAAGCCGAGCAGCCGCGCTTCGTCGTCGACCACCCCGCCTGCGACCTGATCCGAGCGGGCGAGCACGCCTTCCGCGAGCCGCCGTTCCAGCCGCCGCGCCCGCAACCCGTCCGACAGCGGCGGGATCAATTGGAACCACAGCACCGCGTAGAGGGCCCCGGCAACCAGCGCCGGAACCGTGTTGAAGAAGTCCAGCGGGTCGTAGCTCATCTGGTTCTGCAGGGCGATCGTGCTCATGAAGAAGAAGTTGAGCGGTACGAAGAAAGGCGCCAGGGCCTTGGATCGGATCCCCAGCGCCCCGACGAACAGCACCGGAAACAGCACCGCCGCCAGTGACTCGAAGCCGCTGAGCAGCGGCAGCACGATGAAGCCGAGCCAAAGGGCGAGGCAGCCGGTCGCCACCGTGCCGATGGCGAACTTTTCGCCGTTGACGACGGGCGCGGGGCGGCTGGCGAAAAGGCAGCAGATGATGCCGGTGACTTCCACGAAGTCGCCGCCGCTGGGCCAGCGGGTCGCGACCCACAGCGCGCAGGCGCTGCCCATCGCGAGCGCCGCGCGCAGCGCTCCCAGTCCCGCCGCCCAGCTGTCGCGGTCGAGACGGCGCGTCACCGGCCGCCGCACGGCCGGCACGCGGTCGCGGTGAAGAAA
>CAXTMA010000424.1:0-2770 GCA_964245015.1 uncultured Beijerinckiaceae bacterium
ATCGGCTCCGGCATCATCCCCGGCGGCATGGAGATGATGGACAACAAGACCATCGTCGCCACCGAGAACTACCAGCCCTGCGGCTATCCCCGCGACGCCGGCAGCCTCGTCATCGTCGAGCTCGACGGCACGGCCTCCGAGGTCGACCATCTCATCGAGAAGGTGTCGGGGATCGCGGCGAGGCACGAGGCGAGCACGGTCAAGGTGTCGACCTCCGATGCCGAACGGGTGCAGTTCTGGCAGGGGCGCAAGAACGCCTTTCCGGCCGTTGGCGCGGTGGGTCCGGACTACCTGTGCATGGACGGCTCCATCCCGCGATCAAAGCTCGGCCTCGTGCTGGAGCGGATGGAGCGGCTCGGCGAGCAGTACGGCCTGCGCGTCGCCAACGTCTTCCACGCCGGCGACGGCAACCTCCATCCGCTCATCCTCTACGACGCGGCCAAGCCCGGCGACACCGAGCGGGCGGAAGCCTTCGGCTCGGACATCCTGCGGCTCTGCGTCGAGGTCGGCGGCGTGCTCACCGGCGAGCACGGCGTCGGGGTGGAGAAGCGCGACCTGATGGGCACCATGTTCACGGACATCGACCTGCAGCAGCAGCAGCGGCTGAAATGCGCCTTCGATCCCGAGCACAGGCTCAACCCGGGCAAGGTGTTCCCAACCCTGCACCGCTGCGCGGAACTCGGCCGCATGCACGTCCATGCCGGCAAGGTCGCCTTCCCCGAGTTGCCGCGGTTCTAGAGCATCGGACCGAAAAGTGCGCAGCGGTTTTCGGACAAATCCGATGCGGCACAGCAAGTTAGAGCATCGGACAGGATCCGGTTCAGGGTTCGATGCTCTAGACGAGCGCCGCCCCCAGCAGCAGGGCAAGGCCGGCGCCGGTCGACAGGATCAGGCGCAGGCGCCCGAACCAGGGCGGCGCCATCCCCGAGCGCACGAGGCCGAGGTCGATCGGTCCGAGCGCCAGGGCGGTCAGGCCGAGGCCGGCGAGCCGCCAGGGCTCGGGGGCCGCGAGCAGCGCCCAGGCGACGAGCGAGGGCACCACGGAGATGGCGTAGTTCAGCCCGCCGTCGCCGGCGCGCACCGCCAAGCCCCAGCGCATCCCGCCAAGGAACGAGACGATCACGGCGGCGTAGGTCGCGAGGGCAAGGTCAAGCGCGGCCACCCGGAAACCGAAGGCGCCGTGAACGAGAAGGCCGAGCGCCAGGGCCCAGAACGGGATCAGCCCGGCAAGGCCGAGCGCCAGCGGCGCGGTCGGGATGGCGGCGGGCGCGAAGAAGCGCGAGCGCCACGTCGGAGCTGACCACGCCATCTAGCGCCCGCCCGAGATCGTCAGGATCGTGCCCACGGCGTAGCTCGCCTCCGCCGACAGGAGCCACGCCACGGCGGCGGCGATCTCATGCGGCTCGCCGCACCGCCCGAGCGGCACGGTCGGCCCGACCTGGGCGGCGACGCCCTGCGTCATGTCGGTGACGATCATGCCCGGGGCCACCGCATTGACCCGGATGCCCTCGCGGGCGACCTCCTTGGCGAGACCGATCGTGAGGCTGTGCAGGGCGCCCTTGCTGGCGGCGTAGGCGACCATGCCGGCGATGCCGCCGGTTGTGGCGGCGATGGAGCCGACGTTGACGATCGCCCCGCCCGGCCCGCCGTGCTTGGTCGAGAGCGCGCGGACGGCGTGCTTGGCGCACAGCGCGGCGCCGACGACGTTGGTTGCGAGCACGGCCGTGAGGCTCGCCGCATCGTGCTCGTCGATGCGGCGCATTTCGCCCAGCACGCCGGCGTTGTTGACGAGGCCGGCGAGCGGCCCGAGCCGTGCGGCCTGCTCGAACAAGGCCGCGACCTGCGCCTCGTCGGCAACGTCGGCCCCGACGGCCAGCGCCCGGCCGCCGCCGCGTCCGATCTCGGCCACGAGGGCCTGCGCCGCCTCCGCGTTGCGCTGGTAGTTCACGGCGACGCCATAGCCGTCCGCGGCAAGCCGCTTCGAGATGGCCGCGCCGATGCCCCGGCTGCCGCCCGTGACGATCACCGTGCCGCGTTCAACCACGTGCTGCTCCTGTTGCGGGCTGCCATCGGTAGGCGACGGGGCAGCTGTTTGGTTCCGATGCGCCGGCAACGTGCGGGAGCGCGAAAGGGCAGGCCCCGGAACTCGATTTCACGGATAAGCTCGACGGTGCCCGACCTACACCGGCACGCGCAGGCTGGCGCGCAAACCGCCGAGCGGACTGTCGCCCAGGGTGATGTCGCCGCCGTGCGAGCGGGCGATGTCGCGGGCGATCGAAAGGCCGAGGCCGGTGCCGCCCGCGTCCTGGTTGCGCGCCGCGTCGAGCCGGACGAAGGGGCGGAACACGTCCTGGCGGTTTTCCGGCGGGATGCCGGGACCGTCGTCGTCGACATGGATGGTGAGGAAGCGGCCATCGCGGGTGACGTCGAGCACCACGGTGGCGGCGTGGCGGTGGGCGTTGCCGACGAGGTTGCCGACGCAGCGCTTGAAGGCGTCGGGGCGCACCCTCACCACGGGATCGCCGGCAAAGGCGATCTCCAGCATTTCGCCGTGGCGCTCGTCGTCGGCGCGGATGTCGTCGAGGAACTCGCGCATGTCCACCGGCACCGCCGGCTCGCCGGCATCGCCGCGGGCGAAGGCGAGATAGCCTTCCAGCATGCGCTGCATCTCCTCGACGTCCTTCTTCATCTCGTCGGAGTCCTCGTTGCCCTCCATCAGGGCGAGCGAGAGCTTGAAGCGGGTGATCACGGTGCGCAGGTCGTGGCTGAC
>CAXTMA010000425.1:0-2764 GCA_964245015.1 uncultured Beijerinckiaceae bacterium
ACCTTCGCCCCCGCCGCGCCCGCGCGACCCCTCGCGCGACCCGACCTGCCGACCTACCCCTTCCAACGCGAGCGATACTGGAACGAGGCAGGGGAAGGCCGACAGGTCCAGGCCGGCGCGCCGCGCCCGTTCATCGGGGCGGAACACACGCTGGCGAGCGGCGAAACCTCCTACACGCAGGCCCTGTCGGCGACGGCGCCGGCATGGCTCGGCGACCACGTGGTCTTCGGCGCCGTGGTGCTGCCGGGCGCCGCGCACGGCTGCCTCGCAGCGGCGGCCCACGGCCTGCCCTGCCGCGTCGCCGACATGCAGTTCTGGGAGGTCGTCGCCCTGCGCGAGCCGGGCGAGGCCGTCGACCTGCAACTCGTCTTCCAGTCCCCGACGGCGACCGGCACGCGCACCTTCGACGTGTACAGCCGCGGCGGGGAGGACGGCGCCGCATGGCGGCATCATTCCCGGGGGCAGGTGCAGACCATCGCGCCGGCGACCGCCCCCTCGCCGTTCAGTCGCGAGGGACTGGCCGACCTCGACGTGCCCAGGTTCTACGCGTGGCTCGACCGGCTCGGCGTGGCGTGGGGGGCGAGCTGGCGCGGCCTGCAACGCCTGTCCACCGCGCGCGGCCGGGCCGTCGGCACGTTCGTCACGCCCGCCTTCCTGCCAAGCGGCACCTGCCCGCTGCTGCCGCCGGTGCTCGACGCCTGCTTCGGCGTGGGAGCGGCGGCCCTGCTCGAGGACGCGCCCGCCGACGCGCTCTACATCCCCTTCGCCTGGGAAGCGCTCGAACTCTGGGCGCCCGCCCCCGCCCACATCGTGTGCGAGGCCGAGCAGCGCGGTGCGGTCAACGCGGAAACCGGCGTGGTGGACCTGTGGCTGTACGATGCCGACGGCGCCGCCTTCGGCCGCGTGGTCGGCCTGGTGCTGAAGCGCACGGAGAAGGGCGCCATGCTGGGCCGCGACGGCGCGGCGTCGCTGCTGCACGAGGTCCGCTGGAAGGAGCGGGGCGACGTTCCGGCGACCCTTCCCGCGACCGCCTCGCCCGCCGCGGCGGGAGCGGGCACCTGGGTCCTGGCCTGCGCCGGGGACGGCGCGGTCGCGCGGCACGTCGCCGAGGGCTTGGCGGAGCAAGGACGCGCGGTCGTCCGCGTCTTCGACCCAGCAACGGCTGCGGGGGGTGACGCGGCCGTGCGGACGCTGCCCTTCGATGACGCGGAGGCGTGGCGGGGCCTGCTGGGCGCGTTGCGCGGCGAGGGCGGGATCGCCGGCGTGGTCCACCTCGTCGGGGCGGACCTCCAGCCGGCGGATGGCGAGGTTCTCGATGCGGTGGCGACCGCGGCGGCGACGCGGCGGGTGATCGGCTCCGCCCTGGCGCTGGTGCAGGCCCTTGGCGCACCCGGCTACGAGGCGCCGCTGTGGCTGGTCACGGCCGGGTCGCAATCCGTCGCCGGCGAACCCGCGGCCAACCTGGCGGGCGCCGCGCTCTGGGGCCTTGGCCGCGCGGTCCAGGTCGAGCATCCCGCGCTCAAGGCCCGCCTGGTCGACCTTGCGGGATGCGACGCGGACGCGCTCGTCGCGAGCCTCATGGAGGACGCGCCGGAACCTCAGCGCGCGATCCGCGGCACGACGGTCCGCGTGCCGCGCCTGACGGCGCGCGCGGCGATCCCGCGGCTGGACGTGCCGGACGGCGACGTCCGGCTGGAGTGCGATGCGAAGGGCTCGCTGGACCGGCTGGCGCTGCTTCCCTTCACGCCGCCCGATCCCGGCGACGGCGAGGTCGAGATGAAGGTCCATGCCGCGGGCCTGAACTTCCGCGACGTGCTCTCGGCCATGAACATCAAGCTCGGGGTCGCAAGTCCGCTGGGCGGGGAAGGTGCCGGCAGGATCCTGCGCGTCGGCCCCGGCGTCTCGCACCTGTCGCCCGGCGACATGGCGTTCGGCCTGCCCCCCGGCGCCTTCGCGACGCGATGCGTCGCGCCTGCCAGCCTGCTGCGCAGGATGCCGGACGGCCTCAGCCCCGAGGAGGCCGCAACCCTGCCGGGCGCCGCCTGCACCGTGCTCGCGGCCTTTGACATCGCGAGGCTCGGGCTCGGCGACCGCATCCTCGTCCACGCGGCGGCAGGCGGCGTCGGCCTGGCCGCCATCCAGCTCGCCGCGATGCAGGGCGCGGAAGTCTTCGCGACGGCCAGCGCGGGCAAGCGGCGGATGCTGCGCGACATGGGCGTGCATCACGTCTTCGACAGCCGGAGCACCCGCTTCGGCGAGGAAATCCTGGCGGCCACGGCAGGCCGGGGCGTCGACGTGGTCCTCAACAGCCTGACCGGGCCGGGCTTCATCGAGGCCAGCCTCGCGGCGCTCGGCCGGGCCGGCCGCTTCATCGAGATCAGCAAGCGGGACATCTGGTCGGCGGAGCGGATGCGGCAGGCGCGCCCGGACGTCGCGTACGCCATCCTCGCGCTCGACGCCTGGATGCGCGACACCCCCGAGCGGGTCGGCGCCCTGCTCGACCGGGTTTCCCTACTGTTTGCGGAGGGGCTGCTGCGTCCGCTGCTGCGGCGCACCTACCCCCTCGCCGAGGCGCCGGCGGCGATGAAGCACATGCGGCGCGGACGCCACGTCGGCAAGATCGTCTTCTCGGTCGGGCACGCGCAACCGAGGCCGGACGCGTCCTACCTCGTGACCGGCGGCCTCGGCGCGTTGGGGACGCGCATCGGGCTCTGGCTGGCCGACGAGGGGGCCGGCCGCGTGATCCTTGCCGGCCGCCGGACGC
>CAXTMA010000426.1:0-2756 GCA_964245015.1 uncultured Beijerinckiaceae bacterium
ATTTGCTGGCATCGAGTTTATTCCCGACAACGGCGGCGGGGCTGGTGTCGGATCGAGGAAGTGGGAGACAAGACTTAAAGAGCGTTCGACTTTGTGATAATGGTGCGGCCCTTGGCTTCATGTCCGCTGCTTCGTAGCTTGGAGGAGCCAAGCGCGTGCGATCCTGCCCCGGCATGGCAGGAACACGCCATGTCCTTGGGTATCACGATCTCCGATCTGCGGCGTTCTTCTAAGGCCGTCTCCTTGATCCTGCCGTTCCTGACAGGTCCAGCCATGGGCGCGGCAGTGCCGGACGGCTCAACTTCGCAACCTTCGACGATCAACGTCAATCAGCGCGTCGCTTTCTTTATCAGAGGTGGATGCCCCTACAATCTAGATAAGGAGTGCCATCGGAACCGCAGGGGCAGGATGGTGTGTCGCTGCGTCAGCTGAATCGACGGTCGCAACAGTTTTCTTGCAAACTCATCGCGATCGTTTCGGTTATCGGTCGTCGTCGGCAAGCTGCATGTAACGCGTTTTCATCGGTCCCAGCGAGCTGGAAGTCCTCGGCGCCGAATGTTTGGTGCCGAGAACGGCGGCGGGGCTGAAGGTTCAACTAAAAACAGAGTTTATCCGTGAGCCTGCACCCGCAATTCCACCCGTACCGATACCGTAAGGCCGTATCTCTCCCAGAATACGCCTTGCGGCGTGCCGTCGTATCATCAATCTTCGCCGTTATTTCAGCAGCCTTGCCCATCCAGCCTCTCGAGCCGACGTACGCCGCTGGTGTAACGCAAACTGCGGGTTCGGAGCGGTCGAAACGCTTGTGCCAAGCCGGCCGTCACCTTGATGATCCCTGCGGCTGTATTCCTGATGGGTGGTTCTGCTGCCCGTCGCCGACCGTGCCCGGAGGACCAGACTATCAGCCGTGCCGACAGCCGATACCGCACTGACGGATCGCGACGACCTTCATGAGTGCGGCTGTCGTCATTGAGCACGATGGCGACATCGAGGTGAAACGACGGGTAGCAAAATAATGCCTCTTCTCAACCCTATCGAATTTAAATATTTGCCTATCAGCATCATCATCCTTGCCGTACTTGGCGTTGGAATGACTGCCGTGTCGCTGTTTGCAGCCTTCGAGTCAACAGACGATGTTGCGCAAGCGATCTGCTGGTTGGGCGTGCCTTTCTTCGCAGCCTGCGTGATTCTGAGCATCGTTCGGCTCATGAGAGATCGGAAAAATGTCACCGTGCGGCTCACTGGTCGCGGCTTCACCGACATCCGACTTGCGCTTGAGGAAATTCCTTAATCAGCGATCCGAGGTATCAGCACCTTCAAAATCATGGCGCAGCAATTTCTCATTCTCGACATCGATCCGGCGCTTGAGGGTACGCTTTCGCTGACGTCGATCATTCATAGATTGCGGAGGGCAAATGCCGCGCCAAGCAGGTTTGCTTTGTCTGGCCAACGAATGCTGGCTGTGATTGTTGTTCCGGCTTGGATTGCGGGTGTCGATCATGGCCGGCAAGTCTCCCGTGCAGGCAAGTGAGGCGCAGAAGGCGGCGCTTCAAACGCTGGCCAGTTTGCGCGAGCGCGGGGAGGCAGATCGGGCGCGTGCGGTGCTTCTGACGCTTGCGGGCTGGTCCAGCGCACGCATCGCCGAAGCGTTCGGGGTTGGCGAGGACACGGTGCGCTTGTGGCGCAGCGACTTTGCCCGAGGCGGGATCGTGGCGCTTGAAGCGAGCGTGGCCGCAGGACCGGCGCCGCTCAAGGCGCAAGCCGCGCTGCGGGTGGCGGAGCCGCTGCCAAGCTCCGTTGCCGACCGCTTCAACTGGACGCTGGCGCGGCTGTCCGGCGAGATCGAGAAGCGGGACGGCGTCAGCCTGTCCCGTTCGCAACGCTCCGAGGTACTGCGCAAGAAAACGTCCGCTGGCAACGGCGTGCCAAGCTGGTGGTCGTCAACACTCACCAGGGCAGGAGCCATCCGCCATGCAGATTACAACGATCGGCCTTGATCTGGCCAAGCAGATCCTCCAACTCCAAGGCATCGATGCAGACGAAAAGATCGTCGAGAAGCGTCGCCTGCGTCGCACCCAGGTCTTGAACACCTTTGCCAGCTACCGCCGTGCCGGATCGGGATGGAGGCCTGCGCGACGGCCCATTTTTGGGCCCGCGAGCTGCGCCGGCTGGGGCACGAGGTACGCCTGATCCCGCCGCAGTACGTCAAGGCCTACGTCAAGCGCGGCAAGAACGATGCGGCGGACGCGGCCGCCATCTGCGAAGCGGTGACCCGTCCCTCCATGCGCTTCGTGCCAATCAAGAGCGAGGAGCAGCAGGCGGTTCTGGTGATGCACCGCTCGCGCGACCTGCTGGTGCGCCAGCGGACCCAGCTGATCAACGCGCTGCGCGGGCACTTGGCCGAGTTCGGACTGAACGAGGCGCAAGGGTCCTGGCATCTTCGCCAGTTGCTGGAGCGGATGCGGACGGAGGCGAGCCTTCCCGCGCTGGCACGAGACGTCTTTGACCTCCTCGCGACGGCTCTTGAAAGCATCACCGCGCAGATCGATGCCGTTGAGGTCAAGATCGCCGCTTGGCACAAGGCGAACCCGACAAGCCGGCGGCTGGCGACGATCCCCGGCATCGGGCCGCTGATCGCTTCGGCCATCAGCGCCACGGTCGCCGACCCGGCGGCGTTCCGCAGCGGGCGCGAGTTCGCGGCCTAGTGGCGTGGCACAGGGGATCTGACGGTTTGGGTGTTTGGGTCCTGCAGGGTG
>CAXTMA010000427.1:0-2737 GCA_964245015.1 uncultured Beijerinckiaceae bacterium
ATCCGCTCGCTGCAGATCCAGGGCACGCTGAACCAGACCGGCAACCAGTTCGACCTCGGCATCACCGGGCGCGGCTGGTTCCAGATCACGGACGCCAACGGCGGCGTGAACTACACCCGCGCCGGCGCCTTCAACACCAACGCCCAAGGCCAGCTGGTGACGCTCGACGGCAGCCTCATCTCGCCGCCCATCGTGATCCCGCCCAACACCACGGCGGTGACGATCTCGAAGTCGGGCATCGTTTCGGCCTCGCTGGCGACGCAGACCACGCCGGTGCAGATCGGCCAGCTGACGCTCGCCACCTTCGCCAACGACGCCGGCCTGACGCCGTTGGGCGGCAACCTGTTCGCCGAATCGGCCGCCTCCGGCACGCCCGTCGTGGGCGTCGCCGGCGATCCCGGCTTCGGCACGCTGACGCAAGGCTACCTCGAAGCCTCCAACGTCGATCCCGTCAAGGAGATCACCGACCTCATCTCCGCGCAGCGAGCCTACGAGATGAACTCCAAGGTCATCCAGGCGGCCGACCAGATGAGCGAAACCTTGTCGAAGGGCATCCGCTAATGCGCTGAGCGATCGGCACGACGCCCGGTGCGCCTGTTCTCCTTCGCCAAGCGGGGAGGGACGTCGCGGCACGCATGGCGGAGGGTTGCCGTCGCCTCGTGCTGTGCGAAGGGGTGTGGCGGCGGTCCTTCACGAACCCGGCGGGACGCTGCGGCCGTTCTTTCTCCGTGCCGCGCACAGGGGAGAACAAGCGGCGAGACGGCGGCGCAGGGCCCGCCAGCTTCCCGGATCCATCAGAGCATCGGACGAAGATCGAAGGCGAACCATGCTGCATGCCCTCCCCCAATCCCTCGCATCGGCTGCGCGTCGCTTCGCGGTTCTCGCCTTGTCGCTGCCGGCCGCGTGGTTGGCCCCGCAACCCTTTGCCGCCGGCCCGTTCGTCGCCGCGGCCGTCGCGGCCGAGCGCCGGCCGGTCCCGGCGCTCACCATCTACCCCGGCGACATCATCCGCGAGAACATGCTGAGCGATGCCGACTTTCCCGACGCGATCGCCAATGCGCCCTACGCCACCAATCGCGGCGTGCTCCTCGGCAAGGTCGCCCGTCGCACCCTGCTGCCCGGCCAGGCCATTCCGGTGATCGCACTGGGCGAGCCCAGGCTCGTCGCGGTCGGCGCGCGCGTGCGCGTCGTCTTCCAGGAGGACGGACTCATCATCTCCACCTACGCCTCGGCCCTGCAGGGCGGCGCGGCCGGCGACGTCGTGTCCGTGCGCAACCTCGACAGCGGGAGCGTGGTGTCGGGCACGGTCGCCCCCGACGGCAGCGTCCATGTCGGCGCGAGCTGATGTCGGCGCGAGCTGAAGGGCGCGGGCGGGTGCGTTTCCCTGCGATCCTGGCGAGCCGCGCGCTGCGGCACCTGGCGCTTGCCGCCCTCGTCTGCGCCGGCGCGCTCGTCCCGGCCGGGCCGGCGGCGGCGGCCGTGCGCATCAAGGACATCACCCAGCTCGAAGGTTTGCGCGACAACCAGCTCGTCGGCTACGGCCTGGTGATCGGCCTCAACGGCACGGGCGACACGCTGCGCAACGCGCCCTTCACTGAGCAGGCGATCCAGTCGATGCTCGACCGGCTCGGCGTCAACGTGCGCAACGTCAGCCTGCGCACCCGCAACGTCGCCGCCGTGCTCGTCACCGCCGATCTGCCGCCCTTCATGAACCGGGGCGCGCGCATCGACGTCAACGTGTCCTCGATGGGCGACGCCGCCTCGCTGCTCGGGGGACAGCTCATCATGACGCCGCTTTCCGGCGCGGACGGGCGGGTCCACGCCGTCGCGCAGGGCGCCATCGCCGTGTCGGGATCCAACACGGTCGGGCAGGCCGAGTCCTTCTCGCAGGGCGTGCCGACGTCGGGCCGCATCCCCAACGGCGCCACCGTGGAGCTGCCCAACCCCAACCGCCCCGGCGACGTCGGGCCGCTCACCCTCGACCTGAAGAACCCCGACTTCGCGACGGCGGTTCGCATCACCGATGCGATCAACGACTATTCGCTCAAGCGCTGGGGGGTGCGAACGGCGCGCGAGCGCGATTTCCGCTCGGTGTCGCTGGTGCTGCCCGGGCGGATGGGGCCGACCCGCTTCATCGCCGAGATCGGCACGCTTCTCGTCGAGCCCGACGCGGAAGCCCGCGTCATCATCGATTCGCGCACCGGCACCATCGTGATCGGGCAGGACGTGCAGATCTCCACCGTCGCCGTCACCCACGGCAGCCTCACCGTGCGCGTCACCGAAACCCCGGTCGCCTCGCAGCCGGCGCCCTTCTCGCAGGGCAAGACCGTCGTCCTGCCGCGCACCGACGTCGACGTGCGCGAGCCCGACGGCCAGTTGCGCATCGTCGGCGGCACCACCCTGCGCCGCCTCGTCAACGGCCTGAACCAGATCGGCCTCAAACCATCCGGCATCATCGCCATCCTGCAGGCGATCAAGGCGGCCGGCGCGCTGCAGGCCGAGTTGATCACGCAGTAGGGATACAAACCGCTTTGCGCTGCGGCGGCCAGCGCGGCGCAGGGGGCGGCGGTGGCGCTTCGCGGGAGGCACGGGAGCCGCCTCGGCCGGGATCGCAGGGCGTGGGTCGTGTCGATCATGGGCCGGAGCTTGCCGCAGCAAGCTTGCGTCGGGCTGGCCGCCGCAGCGCGAAGCGGTTTGTATCCCTACTGCGTGATCAACTCGGCCTGCAGCGCGCCGG
>CAXTMA010000428.1:0-2727 GCA_964245015.1 uncultured Beijerinckiaceae bacterium
GCGAAGAAGACGGGGATCTGGATCACCATCGGCAGGCAGCCGGCGACGGGATTGATCTTCTCCGCCTTGTAGATCTTCATCATCTCCTGCTGCTGGCGCATCTTGTCGTCGGGGAAGCGCTCCTTCAGCGCGGCCAGCTGCGGCTGCGCCGCCTTCATCTTGGCCATCGACACGTAGGACCGGTTGGCCAGCGGAAAGAACACCAGCTTGACCAGGAAGGTCAGGCCGATGATGGCGAGCCCCATGTTGCCGATGATCTTGTAGATGCCGTCGAGCAGGGCGAACATCGGCTTGGTGAAGAACCAGAGGTAGCCCCAGTCGATCATCAGGTCGAACTTCTTGATGCCGCCGGTTTCGTAACGGTTGAGCAGGCTCGACACCTTGGCGCCGGCGAAGACGCGCGAGCCGACCGCGGCCGTGCCGCCGGCCGGCACGGTCAGCGGCTGGTCGATGGTGGCGGTCTGGTAGGTTTTCTCGGCCGTGCCGAAAGCGGAATAGTCGGCTTCGAAGCT
Source organism: uncultured Beijerinckiaceae bacterium (assembly GCA_964245015.1). Classification (GTDB taxonomy): domain Bacteria; phylum Pseudomonadota; class Alphaproteobacteria; order Rhizobiales; family Beijerinckiaceae; genus RH-AL1. The sequence continues at coordinate 513 of CAXTMA010000428.1, forward strand.
GCGGCCCTGGTCGGGGACAAGCGCGGTGGCCCAATACTTGTCGGTGAAGCCGGCCCACCCGCCGGTGCCGGTGACCTTGGTGGTGGCGCCGGCCTCCTTCTCGATCTTGGCGTAGGTGATCTCCTGCTCGGCGTCGCCGACGTAGCCGACGTAGCCCTCGTGCAGCACGGAATAGCCCGACGTCGGCGGCGTACCCTCGCGCACGATCAGCGAATAGGGCCGAAGGGTGACGGGCTCGGCGCCGTGGTTGGCGATGCTCTGCGTCACGGTGAACATGTAGTCCTTGTCCACCGCGAAGGTGCGGGTGAACACGAGGCCGTGGCCGTTATCATAGGTCAGCGTCACCGGCTGGTCCGGCGTCAGCCTGTCGCCGCTCGACTTGCTCCACACCGTGTTCGGCCCCGGCACCTCGGCCTGGGTACCCGCTTGCGGCACGAAACCGGACTCGACGTAGTAGGCGGAGGGCGCACCATGGGGTGACAGCAGCACGATGAGCGGGCTGTTCTTGTCGGGGGTCTCACGGTAATCCTTCAGGGACAGGTCGTCGAGGCGCGCGCCGGTCAAGGCGATCGAGCCTTCAAGCGCGGGCGTCTCGATGTCGACGCGCGATCCCTGCGCCAGCGCTTCCCTGCGGGTGCGGCGGGCGGCGGGCGTTTCCGGCGCGACACCGCCCTGCGGCGGCGAATTCACCGTTTGCGGCGGCAGGGCATCCGCCGCGCCGGGTGCGCCGGGCTTGTTGAGGCCTTGCGAGGTGGCGACCTGAGCCTGGGTTTGCCGGGCCTTGTCGAGCTGCGGCTTGGCGTAGAAGTAGTTCCAGCCGAACACGACGATGACCGACAGCAGCAGCGCCAGATAATAGTTCTTGGTGTCGGGCTTCATGGGTTCGGCCAAATCCTCTTGGGGCCGGATCGAGTCCGTTTGCGCGGGGGCCGCCCGGTTCGCGTGCCGCTCCGACCTTCGCGCTGTTCGCCGCTTCGGGCGGATCCCGAGGCGTGAACGGCGCCCACCGCGCGAACAAGTTCGCGCTGCAGCGCCGCGAAGGGGAGCCTGAGCGCCTCCAACCGACCGACAATCACGTAATCATGGCCGGGCCGGGCGGAAAGGTCGGGCGAAAGCCGCACCGCCTCGCGCAGACGGCGTCGCGCCCTGTTACGCACCACCGCGCAGCCGACCTTCTTTGTCAGGGTGAAGCCGAAGCGGGGCGGATCCGCAGCCTCCGGCGGGGCTGGCGCGGGATCGCCGCGCCGGGGCGACATTTGCAGCGTCATCGCCTTGCCATGCCAGCGCCGGCCCTTGCCGACGTGGAGGAATTCGGCGCGGCGCTTCAGGCGGCCGGGCTTGCAGCCGATGCGAGAAGGCCGGTTTGCGTCGGCCCCATCTTCCTCGCCCGTCCGCTCGACCGTTGGGTTCCGCACGGCGCACCCTCCCGAAGGCGAGCGGCTCGCGGCCGCCAGTGAGGTGTCAGGCGGACAGTTTCTTGCGGCCGCGGGCGCGGCGGGCGGCGATCACCTTGCGACCACCAACCGTTGCCATGCGGGCGCGAAAGCCATGGCGGCGTTTGCGCACGAGCTTGGAAGGCTGATACGTCCGTTTCACAGCGAAAACTCCAAATCGTCCGGCCTCTGATCAGGTCGGCCCGTCGGGATCGCCCTGGCAAGCCGTCACCGGGACAAAGGGTCCGTCCAGGCCGGTCTCTCGCCAGGATCGAGAGAATACCGGACCCGCCGAGACGTGGCCAGCGAACAGCCACGCCGATCGCCGACCCGGCGCAGACCCGCCCGGCGCCCGCCTTATGAGATAGTGCGGGATCGAAGTCAATTTCGTGCAAGTGCGCGACGCGCTGCGCGACGCGCGCGGGGCGGGCGCGGGTCGGCAGCGCCGGCCGCTTTTCCTCCGTCGCGAGGCGTGTTGACTCGCCGCTCCGCCCGTCCCTACCCTGCACGTTTTGGCCGGCATCCGTCGGCCGGCGGGTTTGGACGACGTCGCACCGGATCGGGAGCACCCTCATGACACTGCGCGTTTCGGGCAAGAACCTCGCGATCGGCGAAGCGCTCCGCACCCATGTGCACGGCCGCATCGACGGCGTGATCGCCAAGTACCACGCCGGCACGCCCGTCGGTCATGTCACCATCGAGCCGGAGGGCTCGGGCTACCGGGCCGACTGCACCTTGTTCCTCAAGGCCGGGATCACCCTGCAGGTCGAGGCGGTGGCGCA
>CAXTMA010000429.1:0-2725 GCA_964245015.1 uncultured Beijerinckiaceae bacterium
TCTGGCTGATGTTCATCGGCGTCAACGTGACCTTCTTCCCGCAGCACTTCCTCGGTCTGGCCGGCATGCCGCGTCGCTACGTCGACTACCCCGACGCCTTCCACCTTTGGAACGAGATCTCGTCGTGGGGATCCTACCTGTCCTTCGCGAGCGTGATCCTGTTCATCTACGTCATCTTCGAAGCGTTCCAGAAGAAGGTGCTCGCCGGCGACAATCCCTGGGGCGCGGGTGCGACCACGCTGGAATGGACCCTGTCCTCGCCGCCGCCCTACCACCAGTTCGAGACGCTGCCCCGCATCACCGGCTCGAACCACTAACAACGTGCAAGATCATCGGCGTCGGATACCCCTCGTGGGTTCGACGTCGCCGGACCACCGGGTCGAAAAAGCGGCGGCTTGGTGAAGGTCGTCCGCGAACAAACGCGAGACCGCGTTCGTGTCGTTGGCCCCGCGCGGCCTTTCCTGCATCTTCGCGGTTTGCTGGAAGCCGGTGGCTTCGACGCTGTAGTCCTTGGCGGCAGGCGTCGAGCCGTTCCCTTCCCGGTCGACCGGACAAGAGCCGCCAAACCTCAGGCGGGCGTACACAGAGCGGTCATGAGCTTTATCAGCGATAACACTCCAGCCTTCGTGTCCAGTGCGGACCCCGGCGATTATCTCGCTCTCCTCAAGCCGCGCGTCATGTCGCTCGTCGTTTACACGGCCATTGCCGGCATGCTGATCGCACCTCACAGCCTCAATCCCGTGCTCGCCGCCGCTGCGCTTCTTGCCATCGCGGTCGGCGCCGGGGCGAGCGGCGCCCTCAACATGTGGGTCGACGCCGACATCGACGGCTTGATGAAGCGAACGGCGGGTAGGCCTATCCCGACCGGGCGCATCACGCCTGCCGAGGCGCTGGCCTTCGGCCTGACCCTGTCGATCCTCTCCGTCTTCACCCTTGGCGTGGTCGCCAACTGGTTGTCGGCCAGCCTTCTCGCGTTCACGATCTTCTTCTACGTCGTCGTCTATTCCATCTGGCTGAAGCGCTCGACCCCGCAGAACATCGTGATCGGCGGTGCCGCCGGCGCCTATCCTCCGATGGTCGCCTATGCCGCCGTGACCGGCGAACTCGGTTGGCCGAGCGTCGTGCTCTTCGCCATCATCTTCGTCTGGACGCCGCCGCACTTCTGGGCGCTGGCGCTGGTCAAGTCGGAAGAGTTTGCCAGGGCCGGCATTCCGATGCTGCCCAACGTCGCCGGACCCGACCGCACCCGACGCGACATCCTCATCTATACCGTCTTTCTCGCGCCGGTGGGCGTCCTGCCCTACGCGCTCGGTTTCGCCACGCTCGCCTATGGAGCGCTGGCTGCCGTGCTCGGCGTCGCCATGCTGGTGCTGGCGTGGCGCTGCTACAGGATCCGTGCCGGCGAGCCGGGCAACCGGGCAGCCATGGCCTTGTTCTCCTTCTCGATCCTCTACCTGTTCCTGTTGTTCGCCGACATCATCGGTGAGCGCGCGCTGATGATCGCCAAGGTGATCCCATCTCTGTCGTGAGGGACCCATGCCCGTAGGACGAGACAACGACGGCATCGTGCTGACGCCTCAGCAGCTTCGCAGCCGGCGCAACCGCAACATCGCCATCGGCGTCACGATCGGCTTTCTCGTGATCCTCTTCTACGTCGTCACCATCGCCAAGCTCGGTCCCGGCGTTCTCAAGCGGCCGTTGTGATGAGCACGCCACGTCCCAATGGGCGCTGGCGGTTCGGCCGGCGCCACATCGCGCCGTTCGCCTCCGCGGCGACGGTTGTCGCCATGCTTGGCCTCGTCGCGGTCTCGTTGCCGCTGTACCGTGCCTTTTGCCAACTCACGGGCTATGAAGGCACGCCGCGCGTTGCAGCAGGTGCGTCGTTGCTCAAGGGCAAGCGCATCCTGCACGTCCGCTTCGACGCAAACGTCGGCGGCTCGCTGCCTTGGACCTTCGAACCGGAGATCCCGGCCCTCGATGTCCGCACCGGCCAGACCGCGACGGCTTTCTACCGCGTGAGTAATCGCAGCGACCATGCCGTCACCGCCCACGCCGTCTACAATGTCGGCCCGCCCTCGATCGGGGGCTATTTCGACAAGATCGCCTGTTTCTGCTTCTCCGACCAGACGTTGCAGCCGCATGAAACGCTGGAGATGCCGGTCGTCTTTTTCCTCGATCCCGCGCTGGAGCAGGACGAAACGATGAACGGCGTCGCCGAGGTGGTCCTGTCGTACACGTTCTACCAGCAGAACAAGCCCGTCCCGTCCGGCGCAGCGGCTGTCGCGGCTGCGCCGACCGGCAAGAAGCTGTAGGGCTTAGGCGTCGCCGACGTCGGGACAGCTTGACCAGGCGTCGGCGAAGGCGCTAACGCCATCGCAACGCAAAAGTCGCCCGGCAGGCCGGGACATCGGGGAGAACGAAGGGCCATGGCCGGCGTCAAGCCCAATCACGACTACCATCTCGTCCCGCTCAGCCCCTGGCCGCTCGTCGGCTCGCTGAGCGCCTTCGTGATGGCCGTCGGTGGCATTGTCTGGATGAAGTCGCTGTCGGCCTCCGGCCCCTACGTGTTCGGGGCCGGCCTGCTCGGCGTCTTGTTCACCATGATCGCATGGTGGACCGACGTCGTTCGTGAGGCCGAGCATGGCGACCACACCCGCGTGGTGCAGATCAGCCATCGCTACGGCATGATCCTGTTCATCGCGTCCGAGGTGATGTTCTTCGTCGC
>CAXTMA010000430.1:0-2704 GCA_964245015.1 uncultured Beijerinckiaceae bacterium
AAGCGTTCTCGTAGGTGTCGGAATGGTGCTCCTTGTCCATCCACAGCACCTTGAAACTGCCGGCCGGGGTCTCGTAGCCGGGCTTGCCCGACGAAACCTTCCAGTCGTAGCTCCCGCCCTTGCTCTCGACGTGCATGGTCTGCGCGTCGAGGTCGACCGCGATGCGCACCTTCGCCCAAGCCGGGGAGCCGGAAAGGAGACCGGCGGCAGCGGCGAGAAGCACGAGAACACGCATGGGTACGCTCCGGGTCAATTGCCAAGACAACGCTCAAGCTTGCAATAAGGTCCAGATCGTGACGGCGAAACCAACCGCCGCGCGATGTTGCCGTCCGGCAACGCTTCGGCCTCCGCCCGTTATCGACAGGTCGCGCCATCAGACGCTTGCCCGCCCGCACCTGCGCACCACGTTGCCTGACATGAGCGAAACATCGATGGGACCGGCTGCGGTCGCGCTGTTGGCCGTCCTGCTGGCGCTCTGCGTCGTGGCGCGCCCGGCATGCACCGCAGCCACCCGATCCCTCGCTCGGCCCCGTGCCCGGTCCGGGCGACGTCGGGCCGGGCCTTTGAGCCGGGCTTCCGTTCCGCAAGTTCTAACCAGCGGACGGGCGCCCCCGGCGCCCACGCGAGTCAGCCGATGATCCTGCGCAGCGACGAAACCCTTACCGTGCCGGTCGCAGGTCGCGAGGGCGGACCGGCGGGGGCGATGCGGATGCACCTGTTTCGCCCGGCCGAGCCCAACGGGGAAGGCCGTTTCCCCGGCGTGCTGTTCTTTTCCGAAATCTACCAGGTGACGGAGCCGATCCGTCGCCTAGCCGCGCTGGTGGCCGGACACGGCTACGTCGTCGGCGTGCCGGAAGTGTACCACGAGTTCGAGCCGCCCGGCACGGTCCTGCGCTACGACCCCGCCGGCACCGATCGCGGCAACGCGCTGAAGTTCGCCAAGCCCGTGTCCGCCCACGATGCCGACGCCCGCGCCGGTCTCACCGCGCTGGCGCAGCATCCCGCGTGCACCGGACGCCTCGCCACGATGGGGGTGTGCCTGGGCGGCCACCTCGCGCTGCGCGCCGCGCTCAATTCCACCGTGGCCGCCGCGGCGTGCTTCTACCCCACCGACGTCCATTCCGGCACGCTGGGGCAAGCGTCGCGTCAAACGGCGTCGCGCCCAGCGGGCGAGCCCGACGGCACACTGGCCCGCCTCGATGAGCTCAAGGCCGACACTTTGTTCGTCTTCGGCCGCCAGGACCCGCACGTTCCCTTCGCCGGCCGCGAGGCGATCCGCGCGCGGCTGGAGGTGGTCGGCGCCCGCTACGAATGGCACGAGGTCAACGCCGCCCACGCCTTTTTGCGTGACGAGGGCCCGCGCTACGATCCGCAGCTGTTCGAACAGGCGGTCGGCTGGATGCTGGCCCTGTTCGCGCGGGCGCTGTAGCACAACGCGCCAACAGCGAGCCTTTGCAGCCGTGACCGCGCTGACACCGCCTGCCGCGCGGCGGGAACAGCGTCGCGGCATGGGAATTGTCGCAGGCACGCGATGGACAACGGACCTGCCCGATGAACCAGAACACGAAGATGCTGATTGGCGCCCTGGTGGCGGCGGCCCTGGCCATCGCCGGATACTATGGGCTGGTCAGCCCGCAGCAGGCTACCAGCATCCAGAACCAGGCCAACCAGGCGCTGGGGACGACGCCGCAGGGAACGCCCGCCTCGACCCAGACCGGCGTGCCGCCAGGACCCCTGCCGCAGGCGTCGGCACCGACCGTTCCCGGCCAGATGCCGATGTCGCCTACCGCGCCGCCGCCGCAGGCCGGACCGCCGCCGCGGTGAGGGGGCGAGAGATGGCGTGCTTGAGGGCCTGCAGGCCCGTTTTGCCGACTGAGAGATCTTGTTCATCCGGTCCCGCTGACCCGTACGTCCGTTTGCCGGTCACAATTGGCGCCCGTCGCGAATGGCATGCGATCGCCGCTTAAACTTTCCACCGCGATAAGATGTTGCAGTTCAACCAACGCTGTATTAAGATGATACAGATTACAACCTCTGGTTGACTCTTGTCGACTTTACCAACTTAGTCAATAGTACAAATTAGGACCAAGCTGATTTATCAAGATCTGTACTGGCCCACGCTGATATGTGTTATTATGAACGTTTTGGCGGATGAGCCATCATGAAGGGAGCAGCAAAGTCTTTAACCGCTGGTTAGGATGTTGGAAGGTAATCAGAATCCAACTTTGCTTTCTCACTCCGCCTGCACTTCAACCTTCGCCAGCCCGCGCCCGCTTCACATCCGGCGCCGTCGCCTCCTCCGCCAGCAGCGCCAGCGCCTCGTCCAGACCCATCGCCGTCTGCGCCTGGCTGCCCAGCCGCCGCACCGACACGCGCCGCTCCTCGGCCTCGCGCTTGCCCACCACCAGCAGCACCGGCACCTTGGCCAGCGAGTGCTCGCGCACCTTGTAATTGATCTTCTCGTTGCGCAGGTCGCCTTCCACGCGCAGACCCAGCTTGCGCGCCGCCGTCATCACGTCCAGCGCGTAGCCGTCCGCCTCCTGGGTGATCGTCGCCACCACGATCTGCAGCGGGGAGAGCCACAGCGGCAGGTGGCCGGCGAAGTTCTCGATCAGGATGCCGGTGAAGCGCTCCAGGCTGCCGAACATGGCGCGGTGGATCATCACCGGCGTCACCTTGTCGGAGCGCTCGTCGATGTAGAAGG
>CAXTMA010000431.1:0-2696 GCA_964245015.1 uncultured Beijerinckiaceae bacterium
TTTCGGGAGTGGGCCGCGCCGGCCCCGGCGTTGCCGGTGTTTCGCCCGGCCGCTCGCGCGGGGTCGGGTCCGGGGGCGGCTGGCGCTCGGGCTCGGGCGTGATGACGGGGTCGGGCAGGCCCACTCGGAGATCTCGCTGCGTTCAGTAAAGAGGCATCCCGCCGGCCACCACGACGAGGGCGCCGGAGGTGTAGCTCGCCTCGTCGGAGGCCAGCATCACGTAGGCCGATGCCAGCTCCGCCGGCTGGCCGGGCCGCCCCATCGGCGTTTCCCCGCCGAACGACTTGACCTGATCCTCGTCCATGCCGGCCGGGATGAAGGGCGTCCAGATCGGGCCGGGCAGCACGGCGTTGACGCGGATCCCGTCGCCGGCCAGCGACTGCGCCAGGCCGAGCGTGAAGTTGGCGATCGCCGCCTTGGTCGCGGAATAGGGCAGCAGCGAGGCCATCGGCTTCTTGGCGTTGACGGACGAAGTGTTCACGATCGCGCCGCCCCGTCCCATGCGCGGCACGGCGAACTTGGTGAGGTAGAACAGGGCGTTGATGTTGACCTGGAAGGTCTTGTCCCATTCGTCGATCGTGATTTCCTCGAAGGTCTTGTGGACCTGCTGGTAGGCGGCGTTGTTGACCAGGATGTCGAGGCCGCCGAACGCCGTGACCGCCGTCTCGACGATCTGCCGGCAGTGTTGGGCCGAACGGATATCGCCGGGTACGAGCACGCAGCTGCGCCCGGCCGCCTCGACGTGACCTTTGATCTCGTTGGCGTCCTCATGCTCGTCGAGATAGGCGATCAGCACGTCCGCTCCCTCGCGGGCGAAGGCGATGGCCACCGCCGCCCCGATGCCGCTGTCGCCGCCGGTGATGATCGCCCGCTTGCCGGCGAGGCGGCCGGAACCCTTGTAGCTGTTCTCGCCGTGATCGGGCCGGGGACTCATCAGCGAGCTTCGGCCGGGAAAGCTCTGTTGCTGCGCGCTCAGCGGCGGCTTGAGGTGGGTCGTCGCGGTGGCCATGGCTGCTCCGAACACGTCGTCGCGAAGTTTGGCTCAATAATTCACCCGCCCGGAGGTTCCGGGCGACGGCTTCGGGCTCCGGCCGACCGCGTCGAACCAATTACCGGCGACCGCTCATTTGGGATCGACGCCGAACTTGTGCATGCATTCGCGACGAAAAGCCTTGCGTTCAGCGCCCTTGCCTTTCTTGACGTCGAGACCCTTCTCGTCAGCCTCCTGCGAGCATTTGGTGAGAAACGCCTCGATTTCCGCCTTGCTATGCTTTTTCTCAGCCGGCTTGGCTTCACCCGCCGGCTTGACGTCGTTGGTCGGCTTGGGATCCGCCGCAGGCTCGGCATAGGCCACCGATGCGGCCAAGCCGATCACAACCGCGGCGGCTAGCGCTCGGCACCCGACACCGGGTTTGCTCCAAAGGTTCACCATGCGGGATTTCATCGTCGTCTCCTGCTGTGCTGACGCGCGAAAAACCCGGCTCCGTCTGGAGCCGGGTGATGACGTTTTCACGGATGCGACGATCAGGCCGCGCTGGTCTGCAATGCCTTCTGCGGCTGCGCATTGGAACGACCGGAGCGCTTGCCGGAGGTGGCAGTCTGCGGACGCTCACCCGGCCGAACGCAGTGGGCCGGTGTGGTGAGCCGAGCCGGCTGCTTTGCCGCCACGAAGCCGGAGGGCCCGTAGAAAGCGGAACGGAAACGAGCGGTCATCGGACACTCCGAACAGGAAAGGTGCCCGCATAATGCGCAACCCGTCGATGGGATGCCGCGAAAATGCCGTCGCGACGCTTCAAATTTATTCTCTCAGCGCCAAAACTCATTGAGCGCTTCGATCATCTGGACGACGGCTCCGTCCACGAGGCGTTCGCCAGGCGCTCGATCCTTCCGAGCTGCGCACGGAAAGGGATGTGCGGCAGCGTGACCGGGCGCGTCCACCGCACGCCTCGTGCGCCAACCATGAACCAGACGTGAAAAGGCTCCGCGCGGGAGCCTTTCGGAAACGCTCGTGACGCGCTTCAGATCGCGGCGTCGATCCACTTCTTGAGTTCGCCCTTGGGCGCGGCGCCGACCTTCTGCGAGGCGACCTTGCCGTCCTTGTAGAGCATCAGCGTCGGGATCGAGCGGATGCCGAGCTTGCCGGCGATGCCGGGGTTCTCGTCCACGTTGACCTTGGCGATCTTGACCTTGCCCTCGAACTCGCGCGCGATCTCCTCCAGCGAGGGACCGATCATCTTGCAGGGGCCGCACCATTCCGCCCAGAAGTCCACCACCACCGGGACGCTGGCACCCAGAACATCGTCCTGGAAGCTGTCGTCGGTAACCTTGACCGTGCTCATTGCGTGACCTTGGATTGTGATTGCGACAGATCGTTGGCGGGAACGTAGGAAGGCTGCGCGGCAGGGTCAAGCTTGCGACAGGGCGGCCTCCGCCGCGGCCTCAAGTGCCTGTGGATCCAGCTCGACGATGGTGGGGCCGCGCGTCCACACCAGCAGCGCTCGCACCGGACGCCCCGGCCACAGCGGCATCAGCATGCGGCGGTACAGGGCAAGCTGCTCGCAGTAGGCTGGCGGCACGTCCGCGGCCGGGCGGCCGGTCTTGAAATCGGCCACGATCACCGCCGCCTCGGTCGCCACCAGCCTGTCCACGGCGCCCGACAGGTCGCGGAGGCTGCCGTCGGGCGCCGTGGACAGGCT
>CAXTMA010000432.1:0-2663 GCA_964245015.1 uncultured Beijerinckiaceae bacterium
CCATGGACCATCTCAAGCCACGGTTGATCCCCATGAACCGCCGCCGCCGCATCTACGAAGGCAAGGCCAAGGTCCTGTACGAGGGCCCCGAACCCGGCACCCTGATCCAGCATTTCAAGGACGACGCCACCGCCTTCAACGCCAAGAAGCACGAGGTGATCGACGGCAAGGGCGTGCTCAACAACCGCATCTGCGAGTTCATCTTCCAGAACCTCAACGACATCGGCGTGCCCACCCATTTCATCCGCCGGCTGAACATGCGCGAACAGCTGATCCGCGAGGTCGAGATCGTGCCGCTCGAAGTGGTGGTGCGCAACGTCGCCGCCGGCTCGCTCGCCACGCGGCTGGGCATCGAGGAAGGCACGCAACTGCCGCGGTCCATCATCGAGTTCTACTACAAGAACGACGCGCTCAACGACCCCATGGTGTCGGAAGAGCACGTCACCGCCTTCGGCTGGGCAAGCCCGCAGGAGATCGACGACATCATGGCGCTGGCGATCCGCGTCAACGACTTCCTCAGCGGCCTCTTCCTCGGGGTCGGCATCCGCCTGGTCGACTTCAAGATGGAAACCGGCCGCCTGTGGGAGGGCGAGATGATGCGCATCGTCGTCGCCGACGAGATCAGCCCCGACTCGTGCCGGTTGTGGGACATCAAGAGCAACGACAAGCTCGACAAGGATCGCTTCCGCCGCGACATGGGCGGGCTGGTCGAAGCCTACACCGAGGTCGCCCGCCGGCTCGGCATCATGCCGGAGAACGAGACGCCGCGGGCGAGCGGGCCCAAGCTGGTGCAGTAGGCTTCGCCTATTGCGGAGATCGGCATGACCAAGTGGATCGGCTTCCGCAACAACGGGCGCGGCGGCTTCGGCCGCCTCGACGGTGAGACCATCGACGTGTGCGAGGGCGACATGTTCGCCTCGCCAAACCCGACCGGCGAGCGGGTCGCCCTCGCGGAAGTGCTGGTCGACCTACCCTGCCGCCCGTCCAAGATGATCGCGCTGTGGAACAACTTCCACGCCCTCGCCGACAAGCAGGGCCTCGCCAAGCCCGAGGCGCCGCTGTTCTTCATCAAGCCGGCGAACACCTATCACCCCGGCGGCCAGCCCGTGACCGTGCCCGAGGCTGGCGGCCGCGTCCTTTACGAGGGCGAGCTCGGCATCGTGATCGGCCGCCGGGCGCGCGACCTCGGCGAGGACGCGGCGGCCGACGCCATCTTCGGCTACACCTGCCTCAACGACGTCACCGCGCCGGCCATCCTCAAGGCCGATGCGTCCTTCGCGCAATGGACCCGATCCAAGGGCCTCGACGGCTTCTCCCCGTTCGGGCCGGTGATCGCCACCGGGCTCGATCCCGCCTCGCTGGTCGTGCGCACGCTGGTCAACGGCCGCGAGCGGCAGAGCTATCCCGTGTCCGACATGATCTTCCCGCCAGCCCGCCTCGTTTCCCTGCTGTCGCAGGGGATGACGCTGGAGCCTGGCGACGTGATCGCCTGCGGCACCTCGGTCGGCGCCGGCCCGATTCCCAGGGGCGCCACGGTGGAGGTGGTGATCGACGGCATCGGGACGCTGTCGAACCGTTTCGAGTGAGCCGTCCTGGCCAAACCTGACGACGCGCGATACGGACCCGAGCCGCGTGCGCGGCGATCTTCAGGTGGATCCCATGCGGAACAAGATAGGGCATCGGCCATGAAGGCGCGCGTCATCGTGACGTTGAAGTCCGGCATTCTCGATCCGCAGGGCAAGGCGATCGAGGGGGCATTGCGCGCGCTTCAGGTCGAGGGCATCGCCAGCGTGCGGCAGGGTAAGGTGTTCGAGATCGAGGTTATCGACGGCATCGACGCGCGAAAGGCGCTCACCGAGGCCTGCGAGAAGCTCCTCGCCAATGCGGTCGTCGAGAACTTCTCGGTCGAACTGCTGTAGCGCTCCGATCCGCTACGGCATCGGACCGAAAAGTGCGCAGCGGTTTTCGGACAAATCCGATGCGATACAACAAATCAGAGCATCGGACCGGATCCGGTTTAGGGTCCGATGCTCTAGCCGGCCTCCGCCGCTAAAGCCGCCTTAACCAATTCCTGGTCATCTCCGAGGCAGCCCCGGCGCGATCGACAGCGCCACCCGCTGCCGTTCGGAGATCTCGGTGACATCGCTCGACGCGCCCGACGCTCACATCCCCGATTGCAAGATCCTCGACTGCCTGGTGATCGGAGCCGGCCCGGCCGGTCTCACCACCGCCTACGAGCTGGCCAAGGCCTTCAAGGTCGAGGGGGCCGGGCGCAGCGTCCACATCATCGAGCGCGACGCGACCTATGTCGGCGGCATCAGCCGCACGGTGGATTACAAGGGCTTCCTGTTCGACATCGGCGGCCACCGCTTCTTTTCCAAGTCGAAGGAGGTCGTCGACCTGTGGAACGAGATCCTGCCCGATGACTTCATCGACCGGCCCCGGCTGTCCCGCATCTACTACAAGGGCAAGTTCTACGCTTACCCGCTGAAGGCCTTCGAGGCTCTGCGCAACCTCGGTCTCGCCGAAAGCGTCGCTTGCGTCGCCTCCTACGGCTGGGCGCGCTTCAAGCCGATCGCCAGCCCCAAGACCTTCCACCAGTGGGTGCGCAACCAGTTCGGCGAGCGCCTCTTCGCCATCTTCTTCAAGACCTACACCGAGAA
>CAXTMA010000433.1:0-2657 GCA_964245015.1 uncultured Beijerinckiaceae bacterium
GTTCGCACCTGCGCGACAGCCGGCGTGCCGCCTGCCGCCAGGAGGAGCGCCAACAGGAAGCGCCGCAGCCCGCGCCCGTTCAAGATAGCCTTCACCCCGTCGCTCCCCGTCTGCCCCGACCAATCGCGGCGACACTCGATACCCCTGTCGCCTGCGTCCCGCAAAGGGGAACTGCGCCGGCTCCCGCCGTCGATCCCGCCCCGGCCGGGGCTGGCGCGCCGCATGGGATGCGTCAGCGTCCGTTCGCGCCTCCCAGGAGCTTGTCGCAGTCGGACACCGGGGGACGCCCGGCGAAGCGGTCGGCGATCCAGGCCGTGACCTCGCCGGCGCTGCGCTTGGCCGTGGCGAGATGGCCGACGCCCGCGATGGCGAGATAGTGCAGATTGCTGCCGGCGCGGCAGCTTTGCTCGGCGAAGCTTCGCGTCACGCCGGGAATCACCACGGAATCGTCGCCGCCCTGCGCGATGAGCAGCGGCTCGGGCGCGCGCACCGGCTTGACGCTGTTGCGTGCCAGGGGATCGATCCACGGCGCGGCGATGCGGTGCGGCAGCTGCCCGGTCAGCACCAGGAGCCCGACATCGGTGACGGAGGTGACGGCGTCGAAGCGGACGCACGCCTTGGCCATCTGATCCATGATGAGACGGCCGCCGGCGTTGGCGAAGGTGGCGGGGTCGAGACCGTAGATCTGCGACCAGGTTTGCGCGAGGTAGCCGGTCATCAACGCGCGCACGGCCGGATTGCTGATGCGGTCGTAACCCTCGACGAGGTCGGTCGGCGGCGCCGCCGCCGCCACGCCGACGAGCTGCAGCTCCGGCATGTATGCGGGCGCGAGCTGCCCGGCCCAAAGCGCGGCATGGGCGCCCTGCGACATGCCCCAGATCGCATAGCGCGTGCCGGCGCCGGCCTCCGGCAGCGCGCGCGCCGCCCGCACCGAGTCGAGCACTGCCCGCCCGGTGCTCACGCCCACGAGGTAGGGGCTCGGACCCGGCGTACCCAATCCCTGATAGTCCGTCGCGGTCACCACGTCGCCGGCGCGCAGCATCTCGGTCAGTCCGGCGATCTGCTCGAACCTGTCGTCATGGTCCGACGGCGCGCAGATTTCCGCCACGCCCGAGGTCGCATGCGCCCAGGCCACGATGTGGCGGCCCCCTTCGGGCGGGGGGCCGGCCGGCACGATCACCAAGCCGCCGACCTCGACGGGCACCCCGTCCTCGGCGATCGAACGATAGCGGATGCGCCAAGCCGATGCGCCGGAAGGGGCACCCGCCAGCGGCGCCTGCGAAAGGAGCTGGCCGGCCCCGGCGGGGGGGCCGGACGCGGCTTGCGCACCAAGCATACCCGGCGCAAGGGCGAGAACGGTGAAGAAAAATCGCGCAAGGTGGGTCATGATCGGATGCGGTGGCAACTCGGAAATCCATCGATTGGCTGTTCAAGCCCGGACCTTACCCGGTGTGACGCGAAAAATCATCGGGTCGGGGGCGGCGCAGGCGGGCGCGCGACTTCCCGGTGCGTCGCGCCCGCCTGGCGTCGGGCGATGCTTGACCCTTGCCTTCGGATGGTGTCGGAACCTGCCATGAATCAACCTGCCATGAACCGAGGGGACGCATCCGCCCCGGGCCAAGGCACCCCCGTCCGGGACCTGCCGCCGCACGGGCTGCCGGATCGGCTGGTCGGGCGTCCGCTCGCGCGCATGAACGGCATCGGCAACGCCATCGTGGTGCTGGACCTTCGCGGAAGCGACGAGGTCGTGACGGAGGCGGACGCGCGGGCGCTCGCCGCCGCGCCGGGGCTGCGCTTCGATCAGCTCATGGTGATCCACGACGCCGACGAGCCCGGCACGCAGGCTCGCCTCGCCATTCACAACACGGACGGGTCCGCATCGGGCGCCTGCGGCAACGGCACCCGCTGCGTCGCCTGGTGGCTGTTCCGCGATGCTCCCGCCGACGCACTGATCGTCACCACGCCCAAGGCCCGGCTCGCCTGCCGCCGCCTCGGACCCTGGCGCTTCAGCGTGGACATGGGGCGCCCGCGCTTCGCGCCGGCCGACATTCCCGTTTGCGCCTCCGTTCGTTCGCCCGAGCGCTCGATGGGGGCGGACGGGACGTTTCCCGCCGAGGTGACCCTTTCCGGCCTGCCGCCGGCCTCGCCGTTCCGCCGACCTTTCGCGGTCGGCATGGGCAATCCCCACGCCGTGTTCTTCGTGGCCGACGTGGCGGCGCTTGATCTGGCCGCGATCGGGCCGCCGATCGAGCGCGCCGCCGAGTTCCCCGAGCGGGCCAACGTGTCCTTCGCCCAGGTGATCGACCGCGACACCATCCGCCTCCGGGTTTGGGAGCGCGGCGCCGGGGCGACGCTGGGGTGCGGCAGCGGGGCCTGCGCGACGCTGGTCGCCGCCGCCGTCACCGGGCGCACCGCGCGCGCCGCGCGCATCGGGCTGCCCGGCGGCACCCTCGACGGCGGCTGGGGCGAGGACGACCACGTCGTCATGGCCGGACCCGTGGAGCTGGAATGGTCGGGCCGGCTCGGCGACAGGGTCGTTCTGCCATGAGCGAGCCGGTGCAGGTCGTGAGCTTCGGTTGCCGGCTCAACCTCGTGGAAGGCGAAGCGATCCGGCGCGCCGCCCGCACGGCTGGACGCACCGACCTCACGGTCATCAA
>CAXTMA010000434.1:0-2652 GCA_964245015.1 uncultured Beijerinckiaceae bacterium
ACGCCCTACGAGTTCATCTGCAAGCGCTGGACAGCCGAGCCGGATCGGTTCACAGCCGATCCGCTCCACCAAATGCTGGGACCAAACATCTTTTGACGCGGTAGTACTAGATAGATCCGCCGGCTCGCGAGCGAACACTGATGCTAACGATCGGCGCGGTCGAGAGGTGCCGGTTGTGGAGAAGCCGACGTGGCAGATGGAGCTTTGGGAGGAAGGGGCGTGGATGTTGATCAAAAATCTGGAGCATCATCCACGCCCTCTCAGGCCAGGAGGCACTGGTCCTCCTACGGACCGCCGATGAACGTGTTCTCGTACGGGTCGCTTGCGGCTGGATCGCGCAGGGTCAAAGTGATGGTGCAAGCGACCAGCAGACCCAATAAGGCAACGAACAGGATGGGAAAGAGTTCGGATATAATCGGTAGTCGATGCCGTTTGGATCGCGTCAACATTGCCATCTCCTCAGTTTGTAACGCTGCGAAGACTTGACCTTTTCTTGCGACTTTGACTGTGATGCAGCTCACATGGCGACTAATCAAGCTAGAATGGCCGCCGACTCACCATCCGCAACTCATGTTTGTGGACGTGATTGTCCGCATAGCGAGTGAGGTTGAACATTTACGTCTGCTGGCAGAGCCGTTCCATTTCGCCTGTTGAGCTGGCGGGCTCTGTGAGATGTGGATCGGCGCCGAAGGTGTGACCCCGACCGCATTCGACGTAAGCACCTGTTTTACATCAGAAACCAGTTTGACAGCGGGGTCGCGACCGACGCCGGTCGCGACCCCACCGGTTCCGCGGATTCGCTTGCTATCTGAATGGCTTGCATCCGTTACAGGGAGGGTCACGTGTATTACGCCGATGAACAATTCAACGAAAGCTAGGCTGGATTGCTCGCGCAAACCTTTCCTGCACGATGGAAGGCCCTGGTGGCTGAAGGGAAAGGACCAACATGCGACTGCAACTCATTCTAGCCGGTATGGCCTTGACAGCCGGCACGGTCGGCCTCAGCCGCTTCCGTCGATAAGATGATCGATGTCGCCGCTCCCCCGGAAAAGGTGTGGGCGATGATCGGGCCGTTCTGTTCGATCAAGGACTGGCACCCGGCGATCGGCAAGTGCACGGAACACAACGGCGTGCGCACGCTGGTGACCAAGGATGGTGCCGGCACCTTCGTCGAGAAGCAGACGGCCAACAAGCCCAGCAGCATGGAGTACAGCTACGAGATCCAGAAGAGCCCGCTGCCCATCACCGGCTACAAGTCGACCCTCAAGGTGACGAAGAAGGGCGAGGGCTCGCAGGTCGAGTGGTCGAGCACCTACACGCCCGACAAGGGCAAGGAGGACGCCGCCAACCAGGCGATCTCCGGCATCTACCAGGGCGGCCTCGACAGCATCCAGAAAATGGCGGCGAAGTCGCAAGCACGTCTTCATTTGCAGCTATCGTGTCACCAGCACAATTGATGTCACGATAGCTTGGCTCGCGAACTGCTTCGACCGTTGTGTATAACAGGCGAACCGCCTGTGGTTTCTCCATAGCGGACTATTTTTCATAGGCGAGACCGTCACCGCCGGTGGCTTCGAAGGGGCTTCGATCTAGGCGGCCTTTGGCGGAGAGCCAACGTATGCTGACCGCGCTCGGCATTCGGTTTGCCCAACGCGTTACGGATGAGTTCGTCCACCTCGTTGGGTCTTGTCGCCGGGCCTTCGACGGGTACGGTGCGCGACGGGGTACGCAAAACGAAGCGCAATGGCTAAATGGGAAGCCATGCTCGAGCGAAAAGGAACATCTCCCATGTCGGTTTCCCCGCATTGACCGAAAACCTCGTCGCAGCAATGGCGCCGCTGCCGCTCGTTGAGCGCATCCGCTTGGTTGCGCGCGAGATGCCGGGCCGGCTCGTCTTCACCACCAGCTTCGGCATCGAGGATCAGGCGTTGACCCACGCCATTGCTCAAGCGGAAGCCGGTATCGTCATCGTCACGCTCGACACCGGCCGGCTGTTCCCCGAAACCTACGACGTTTGGGCTCGGACCGAGGAGAGTTACCGCTTGCGCATCGCCGCCGTGGCGCCGGAGCGCGAGGCGGTGGAGGCTTTCGTCGCGCGCGAAGGGATCAACGGCTTCCGGCATTCGATCGAGGCGCGACAAGCCTGCTGCGGGCTGCGCAAGGTGGAGCCGCTGGAGCGTGCCCTCGCCGGCGCCAGGGGCTGGCTGACGGGCTTGCGCGCCGGCCAGTCGGCGGCGCGCGCCGCCACGCCGCTTGCCGAAACCGATGCGGAAAGAGGGCTTGTCAAGCTCAATCCGCTCGCCGACTGGACGCGCGCCATGGTCGACAGCTTCGTCCACGACAACGCCGTGCCCTACAACGCGCTGCACGATCGCGGCTTCCCCTCGATCGGATGCGCGCCCTGCACCCGCGCGGTGCGGATCGGCGAGGACGAGCGCGCCGGCCGCTGGTGGTGGGAGCGGGAGTCGAGGAAGGAATGCGGCCTGCACCCCGGCCGCCCCGGCGCGGGCGTGATGCCGGGCGAGGAGCCGGTCGCCTTCGCCGAACCGATGCGGGCCTGATCGCGGGGGAGAGGCGGATCCGGCGCCGTCAGATCGCCCAGTCGCTGAGATCGGCGGGAGCGACGAGGCGCTCGGCAAGCACGTCGACGAC
>CAXTMA010000435.1:0-2643 GCA_964245015.1 uncultured Beijerinckiaceae bacterium
AGCCGGCGCGAACCAGCTTCTGCACGAGATAGGTTTCCTCGTTGGTGCAGCGCGAGGAGGTGACGGCGCCGATCGAGTTGCGGCCGTAGGTTGCCTGGATCCGCTTGAATTCGGACGCGGCGTGGGCGATCGCCTCCTCCCAGGAGACTTCCCGCCACGGGTCGGTGATCGCCGTGCGGATCATCGGCTTGGTCATGCGATCCTTGTGGGTCGCGTAACCGTAGGCGAAGCGGCCCTTGACGCAGCTATGCCCGTCGTTGGCCTTGCCGGCCTTGGCCGGCACCATGCGCACAACCTTCTCGCCCTGCATCTCCGCCTTGAACTGGCAGCCGACGCCGCAATAAGCGCAGGTCGTGTAGGCCGAATGCTCCGGCTTGCCCATCGCGATGACGCTCTTCTCGTTCAACGTCGCCGTCGGGCAGGCCTGGACGCAGGCGCCGCATGAGACGCACTCCGAGTTGAAGAAGTTGGTGCCGCCGGCCGACACGCGCGACTGGAAGCCGCGGCCCTCGATGGTGAGGGCGAAGGTGCCCTGCACCTCCTCGCAGGCACGGACGCAGCGGTTGCACACGATGCACTTCGAGGACTCGTAGGCGAAGTACGGGTTCGACGAATCGGTCTCGCCGTCGAGATGGTTATCGCCGCCGTAACCGTAGCGGACGTCGCGCAGGCCGACCTGGCCGGCCTGGTCCTGCAACTCGCAGTCACCGTTGGCCGAGCAGGTCAGGCAGTTCAGCGGGTGATCGGAGATATACAGCTCCATCACGCCCTTGCGCAGCTTGGCCAGACGATCGTTCTGGGTGTGCACGATCATGCCGTTTTCGGCCGGCGTGGTGCAGGACGCTGGCGTGCCGCGGCGACCCTCGATCTCGACGAGGCAAAGCCGGCACGAGCCGAACGCCTCCAGCTGATCGCTGGCGCACAGCCGCGGGATCCTGGTGCCCATGGTGGCCGCCGCCGCCATCACGGAGGTGCCCTTGGGCACGCTCACCGCCATGCCGTCGATCGTCAGCGTCACCTGTTCGGCAGCCGGACGGATCGGCGTGCCGGAATTGAATTCCTCGATAAGTGCCATGGTGCGTTCTCCTGATCGCTACGCTCGAGCGGCAAAGCCTTATTCGGCGGCCTGCCGGCGCTCGGCGGGGACGAAATCTTCGGGAAAGTGGGTCAGCGCGCTTTTCACCGGCACGGGGGTCAAGCCACCCATCGCGCACAGCGATCCGTCGGTCATCGTGACGCAAAGATCCTCGATCAGCGTCAGGTTGCGCTCGACGTCGCGCCCGGCGATGATCTTGTCCATCGTTTCCCTGCCGCGCGTCGCACCGATGCGACAGGGCGTGCACTTGCCGCAGGACTCGGTTTCGCAAAACTCGAAGGCGAAGCGCGCCTGCGCGGCCATGTCCACGGTGTCGTCGAACACCACCACGCCGCCGTGGCCGACGAGGCCACCCTTGGCCGCGAAGGCCTCGTAGTCGAAGGGCGTGTCGAAGAGGTCGCGCGGGAAGTAGGCGCCGAGCGGGCCGCCGCACATCGCCGCGCGCACCGGCCGACCTGTCGCCGTACCGCCGCCGAAGTCATCGACGATCTCGCCCAGCGTCACGCCGAAGGCGAGTTCGATCAGGCCGCCGAACTTGACGTTGCCGCCGAGCTGAATCGACAGGGTGCCGCGCGAGCGGCCCATGCCGTAGTCGGCGTAAGCCTTGGCGCCATGCGCCATGATCCACGGCACGGAGCACAGCGAAACGACGTTGTTGACCGCCGTCGGTTTGCCGAACAGGCCCTGGATCGCCGGCAGCGGCGGCTTGGCGCGGACCACGCCGCGCTTGCCCTCAAGACTTTCCAGCAGCGAGGTTTCCTCGCCGCAGATGTAGGCGCCGGCGCCGAGGCGGACGTGCAGGTTGAAGGCGCGGCCGCAGCCGAGCACGGAGGATCCCAGGGCCCCGTCGGCGGTGGCGATGACGATGGCCTGCTTCACCGTGCGGTAGGCATGGGGATACTCCGAACGGATGTAGATGTAGCCCTCGGTGGCGCCCACCGCGAGGGCTGCGATCGTCATGCCCTCGATGAGCACGAAGGGGTCGCCCTCCATCACCATGCGGTCGGCGAAGGTGCCGCTGTCGCCCTCGTCGGCGTTGCAAACGATGTATTTCTGGTCGGCCTGCGCCTTGCGCACGGTGGTCCACTTGATGCCGGTGGGAAAGCCGGCGCCGCCGCGCCCGCGCAGGCCGGACTGGGTCACCTGCTCGGTGATCTCTTCGCCGGTCAACGCGATGCTGTTCTGCAGGCCGACGAAGCCGCCGTGGGCGCGGTAATCGGCGATGTCGAGCGGGTCGACCACGCCGACGCGCTCGTAGGTCAGGCGGGTCTGCTTGGCGAGGTAGGGGATCTCTTCGGGACGTCCGAGGCGCAGGGGATGATCGCCGCCGCTGAGCAGGCCAGCAGCCAGCAGGCCGTCGATGTCGTTGACCTTGACCGGACCGTAGGCGATGCGGCCGGCCGGCGTGACGACCTCGACCATCGACTCCAGCCAGAACAGGCCGCGCGATCCGTTGCGCACGAGCTTGATGTCGGCTCCAGCCTTGGCGGCGAGCGCCTTGGCGACCTTGTTGGCCCCCGCCGCGATGGCGGCCGCATCCTGCGGCA
>CAXTMA010000436.1:0-2630 GCA_964245015.1 uncultured Beijerinckiaceae bacterium
TTCTTCCCATTCCGCCGTCGGGCGCAACCCAACCGCAGCCTTCTGGCGCGCCGCCGCGGACGCCTGCTCCACCCAAGCCGGCGCCAGCTCTCGTTCCCGCCGATCGCCCGGTTCCGGCGCGGCCATCGTCGTTCCTGAAGCCGCTCCCCCCTCGTCCGCCCATCCGTCCCTTGAGGCGGACAACGCCCCAGGCCGAACCGGGACTGCCGGAGGCCGGAACGCCAGCCCCCGGCGACCCGGCCGCCCCGCCGCCTGCCAACCCGGCGAGAACGGAACCGCGTCCTCCGCAGGCACCCGCGCCGCCACTCGCCGCCGCCGACCCCGCGCCGATCAACGGGAGCGAGGAAAAGAACGGGCTGGAGTCGCTGGAAGAAGAAATGGCCAAGCTGCTGGGCCGCTGAAGCCTTCATCCGGCATGCTGCGGATCGTTCGGCAACCGCACGGCACCATCCCGACGCACGTCCCTTGTGCGGCTCAGCCGAGGGGATTTTTGAACTGCAGGGTCAGGAACGACTCGAGGCTCAAGCGGCCCGACCAGCGCCGGTATGGGTCGAGGCGTTCCACGCCGAGGCTGCTTGAGCGGCTCGGTTGATGCTGTCGCCAGTCCCGGATCATCGGGCCTCGGGTCGGATCCGGTGCGATACTTCGAGCCAGAGGCTGCGTCGAACAGACCGGAAAACCGTTAACCCGCTTCTCGGTCGGCTGCTTTAACCGGGGTAATCCGCCTGCTTGTCGGCCCGGGCGGCCTCGAACGCCTTCAGCTTCATGCAGGTCTGCGTGATGCGATCAACCGTGGGGATATCGGCCACGGTGATCCCGAATGTCCTGGCGCCGGCGCAGAGGCCGACGAGGCAGATGTCGGCGAAGGTCGGCGTTTCGCGATGACAAAAGGTTCCGGTCTCGCCGTCGCCGGCCAGCCGCGCCTCGACTCCGCGAAGCCCGGCTGCGAAGAAATGGGTTTGCCACGCCTTCCAGCCGGCGGCACCGAAGCCGGCGTGCTCGACGAGGTACCGCTTGACCCTCGGCACGATCAGGGGATGGGCGTCGCTGACCACCACCGAGGCCAGCGCACGCACGCGGGCTCGCCCCAACGGGTCGCTCGGCAGCAGCGGTGGCTCGGGATGCACCTCCTCCAGATATTCCAGAATGGCCAGGGACTGCGTCAGGGCCGTTCCCTCGACCATCAGTGCGGGCACGCTGCCCATCGGGCTGATGCGGCGGAACTCCGGCGCGTTCTGCTCGCCGGCGTCGATGTTGACCGGGATCTCGTTGAAGGCGAGTCCCTTCAGGTTCAGCGCGACGCGCAGCCTGAACATCGCCTGCGAGCGCCAGAAGCCGTAGACGTCCAGCGGACCCGTCTGCAAAGCGTCAGCCTCCAAATCACGGCTCGGTCGAAGGGCCTTTTCAAGCGTCGCGGTAGACCCGTTCGCGACGCTCGTGGCGCTCCTGCGCTTCCACCGACAGCGTCGCGATCGGCCGGGCATCGAGGCGCTTGACGGCGATCGGCTCGCCCGTTTCCTCGCAATAACCGTAGCTGCCCTCCTCCAGGCGGACGAGCGCCGCCTCGATCTTGGCGATCAGCTTGCGCTGTCGGTCCCGGGCGCGCAGCTCGATGGCGCGGTCGGTTTCGGAAGAAGCCCGATCGGCGAGGTCGGGATGGTTCTCGTTCTCGCTTTGCAGGGCGGCCAGCGTTTCCCGGCTTTCGCGGAGGATGTCCTCCCGCCACTTGATGAGCTTGCGCTTGAAATAGTCGCGCTGCCGCTCGCCCATGAACGGCTCGTCCTCGGACGGGCGGTAGTCAGTCTCGACGAGGTTCGCGATCACGCCTCAGGTCTCCCCATCAACCTCGCAAGATCGCGGCCCTTATAGCGAACTGCGCTTTTCCTCACAATCGGCAGCAAGCAGCGCATTCGAATCTGTTGCCGCAGGGGCGCACTCAAGGTCCGAGTTCGCGCGGCCGATCCTCCGGCCCCTCCCCGAAGGACGAGTTCCCGGAGGATTGCGGCGGCCGAAGCTACTGCGCGGCAGCGAGATGGCCCGTGGCCATCGCCGCGCGCAGGTTGGCGTCGATCTTGTCGAGGAAGCCGGTGGTCGACAGCCAGCGCTGGTCGGGGCCGACGAGCAGGGCGAGATCCTTGGTCATGTTGCCGGACTCCACCGTCTCCACGCACACCCGCTCCAGCGTTTCGGCGAACTGGCCCAGCGCCTCGTTGCCGTCGAGCTTGGCGCGATGCAGCAGGCCGCGCGTCCAGGCGAAGATGGAGGCGATCGAGTTGGTGGAGGTCTGCTTGCCGGCCTGATGCTGGCGGTAGTGCCGGGTCACGGTGCCGTGCGCGGCTTCCGCCTCCATGGTCTTGCCGTCGGGGGTGAGTAGCACGGAGGTCATCAGGCCGAGCGACCCGAACCCTTGCGCCACCGTGTCGGACTGCACGTCGCCGTCGTAGTTCTTGCAGGCCCACACGTAGCCGCCCGACCACTTCATCGCGCAGGCCACCATGTCATCGATCAGGCGGTGCTCGTAGGTGATGCCCGCCTCGACGAATTGCTGGCGGAACTCGGCCTGGTAGATTTCTTCGAAGATGTCCTTGAAGCGGCCGTCGTAGATCTTGAGGATGGTGTTCTTGGTCGAG
>CAXTMA010000437.1:0-2622 GCA_964245015.1 uncultured Beijerinckiaceae bacterium
TCCTCTACCCGACGCGTCACGCCCTGCCAATGCTCGGGGTCGCGCAGCCAGTCCGGGCGGTTGGCGATGAAGGTCCAGGTCCGCACCTGGGCGATGCGGGCGGCCAGCGTGTCGATCTCGCCGTCGGTGCGGTCGAGCAGGTCGACGTGGCGGGCGAACCAGTCGTCGGGAATGCGCCCGGCGCGCACCACGAAGCCGTAAACGGCCAGCACCAGTTCGCAATGAGCGGCCGGCGACAGCTTGCGATAATCGGGAATGCCGCAGCATTCCCACAGCCGCTTCACGTCGCCGCGGTTGCGGGCCACCTTGCGCACGTCGGCGTCGCGGGCGGCGATGTCGAGCACCATCTGGTCGGCGGCCATCGGCGAGCGGGTCAGGCCGGGCTCGCCGGGCAGCCGGTCGAGCGTGGCGGTCAGGTCTTCGATGGACGCCATGTCGAGGTCGGAGTTGCGCCATTGCAGCATCCGCACCGGCTCGAAGCGGTGGTCTTCCAACAACTCGACGAGGTCGTTGTCGAAGGGCGAACAGCGTCCGGTGGTGCCGAAGGTGCCGTCCTTGAGGTGGCGCCCGGCGCGGCCGGCGATCTGCCCGAACTCGGCCGGGTTGAGGCGGCGGTAATGCCAGCCGTCGAACTTGCGGTCGCCGGCGAAGGCGATGTGGTCGACGTCGAGGTTGAGCCCCATGCCGATGGCGTCGGTGGCGACGATGTAGTCGACATCGCCGGCCTGGTACATGTCGACCTGGGCGTTGCGGGTGCGCGGCGACAAGGCACCGAGCACCACCGCCGCGCCGCCGCGCTGGCGCCGGATCAGCTCGGCGATGGCGTAAACCTCCTCGGCCGAGAAGGCGACGATGGCCGAGCGCGGCGGCAGGCGCGACAACTTCTTCTCGCCGGCGAAGGACAGCTTGGACAAGCGCGGGCGGGTGACGACGTTGACGCCGGGCAGCAGGTCGACGAGGGCGCGCTCCATCGTACCGGCGCCGATCAGCAGGGTTTCCTCCGTACCGCGCCGGTTGAGCAGGCGGTCGGTGAAGGTGTGGCCGCGGTCGAGGTCGGCGGCGAGCTGGATCTCATCGACGCCCACGAAGGCGAGATCGAGGTCGCGCGGCATCGCTTCAACCGTGCACACCCAGTATCGGGGCTGGCGCGGCTTGATCTTCTCCTCGCCGGTGATGAGGGCCACCGCGTCCGCGCCGACCTTGGCGACGACGCGGTTGTAGACTTCGCGGGCGAGCAGGCGCAGCGGCAGGCCGATCATGCCCGATCGGTGAGCCAGCATGCGCTCGATAGCGTAATGCGTCTTGCCGGTGTTGGTCGGCCCGAGCACCAGCGTCACGCCGCTGGCGCGCTCGCGCTCACCCTCGCGCCTGGGCCGTTCCGGGGTCGGGAAAGCCAAATTCATCAGGTGGCAGGACGCCTTCGCTGCTGTGGCGCGACTCCGGGCGGGTCGCAGAGGCCCGCACGGCAAGGCTCGACGTCGTGAGAACTTAAGTCGTCAGGACTCATGTCGTGGCGGGAGCCTCCGCCCGCAACCGCCGGCCTCGAGCGGCGGGAGCCGCAATCGGCTGAAAACAGAGCCTCTTCCAGCTAGGAACCCGAACGATATCAGAACAAACGATGTCCGAATCAGATGTCGGAGATATTCCGCCTTTGTTCTCGCCTCACATTCCCATCCAGCCGGCGAGATAACACCTTACATTCATCTCGCTCGGCGGGCCAGCCAAGCCGAAGCGCCGACATCGCAAGCCCAGAGCACGTGCCCAAAGCACATGCCCGAGTCGCAGGAGCCTTGATCCCCGATGAGCCCCCCGGCCGCGCCGCGCCATCCCGACCTCGCCCTTGCACTCGCCGCAGCCATGGCGCTGCTGGGCTGGAGCGCACTTGCGACCGACTTCTCCACCGCCCTGTCGCACTCGCTGGCGAGAGGGCACGGCCTTCTTTATTCCGTGCTCGCCTACGTCCGCTTCTTCACCGTCCAGTCGAATTGCGGGCTCGCCGTCCTGATGAGCGCGACCGGGCTCGCCCTGCTCCGGCATCGGCGTCTGCCGCCGGCCGGCGTGTTCCGCGCCGCGCTGGTCTACATGGCCGTGACCTGCATCACCTATGAGCTGCTGCTGCGCGGCAGTTGGTCGCCGCACGGGATCCAGTTCCTGACCGATCTCACCTTTCACGATCTGCAGCCGGCGCTGACGCTGCTGTTCTGGCTCGCCTTCGCCCCCAAGCGCGAGCTGAGCTGGCGCGGCTTGCCCTGGCTGCTCGTTTATCCCGCGCTCTACCTCGCGGTGACCCTGGCGGCGGGCGCGTTCGGTGCCGGCTACCCCTATGGTTTCCTCAACCCCGGCATCTTCGGCTACCGCGGCCTGGCAGCCATCGCCGTCGCGTTTCTGGTCGTGTTCCTTGCGCTCGGCAGCCTTGCCACCCTGGTCGGGCGCTCGCGCCGGGCTGGGCGGGCAGGCGTTCGGCCGGGCTCACCCGTTTCAAGCCTCGCCGAAGACCGCCGGGGTTGAGGCCCTAAGCAGGTTTCGCAAAAGCGCCCCGCGGTTTTGCGATCAAAACCTGCGGCCTATCAAAGAGCTAAGCGGATGAAGCGTTGGCCTGCCAACGCGAACCTGTTTAGGGCA
>CAXTMA010000438.1:0-2600 GCA_964245015.1 uncultured Beijerinckiaceae bacterium
TCGCGTTGGCCGGCCAACGCTCCGCCCGCTTCGCTCTCTGACAAGCCGCAGGTTTTGATCGCGAAACCGCGAGGCCCTTTTGCGAAGCCCGCTTAGGGCTTCGGGCGGATCGTTCAGGACGCGCAGGCGCATCTCGCCCAGATCCAACGGGCGGGCCCCGAGATTTCGGCCGTGGAAGGCGCAGGTGGGGTCTTCGGGTCCCGGGCAGCCGCCGCAGCGCCGCTCACGCCGCCAGTCAGGAAACGCTCCTTGACGGCGATTGGCCTCGTCTCCGATCGGCGACAACGACGCGGAAACGATACAGCCCGAACGCGCTGCAACAGGCAACGGCAGCACGTCACCATCGCGTCCGGCACCCGGCGACTTAGCGATATGTTGGAAAACAGCTTCGCTTGCCCGTCACGGCAACGTTTCGTACGAGACGTGGATCTCCCGCCCGCGCTTGTCGCATCAAAGGTCCGAGCTGCGCCTGGTTCGACGTCCAGCCGAGGGCGGACGCGTCGTGACCCGTTTGGCCGCTCGCCGTGCCCGCTGCGGTGAGCAGGTGGCTGCCATCGCCGCCGATGATCGCAGTGCCGGGCACCGCCGACCCGCCGCTCGGCAGGCCGAACTCGACGGCACGCGACTTCCACCGGCAGTGGGTGCTGATTTCGGTTCAACCGTATATGGTGCCCGGCAGGAGAACCGACGATGCAAGCTTATTGGATCCGCTTGGTGGTGGGCGTTTCGGCGCTATCGGGATCGGTGGGAGGTGCCGCAGCGGCGTCCTGCGGCAACGGGGCGGGTGGCTATGAGGGTTGGAAGCGACAGATCACGGAGGAAGCGCGCGGCAGGTTCAGCGGTGCCGCGATCGCCGCGCTCGAAGGCACGCACTATAATCACGCGACCATCGGTGCCGACCGCAGCCAGCACGGCTTCCACGTCTCGCTCGAATCCTTCCTCGCGCGCAGGGGCGGCGCGGCGATCGCCTCCCGGGGACGTTCGCTCAAGCGATCCCAAGCCGCCCTCTTCAGCTCGATCGAGCGGCGTTACGGCGTTCCACCGGGACCGCTTCTCGCCATTTGGGGCATGGAAACCGGCTTCGGGGCGGTCCACGGCAATCAGGACGCGCTCTCGGCCGTCGCCACCCTCGCCTACGACTGCCGCCGCTCCGCTTACTTCACGGACCAGCTCTATGCCGCCCTGCAACTCATCGATCGGGGAACGCTGGCGCCTCACGCGCGGGGGTCGATGCACGGCGAGATCGGGCAAACCCAGTTCCTGCCCAAGACGATCCTCGAGTATGGCGTCGGCGGCAACCTCGACAATAGCTCTGCCGCGCTGCAATCGACGGCGAATTTCATGAGGGCGCACGGCTGGCAGGCGGGCGCCGGCTACCAGCCGGGGCAACCCAACTTCGCGGCGATCCAAGCCTGGAACGCCGCACCTGTCTACGAACGCGCCATCGCCATGGTTGGCCAGCAGATCGACGAGGATCGTTGATGGGACTTCAGCTGGGCGCGATCAGGAGTTTCGGCCCTGGAGGCTTAGTCTTATTGCGTCAGAAAAGCTCAGTTTGCTTGAGGTGAGAGGCCGGTGGCGTCGGCGATGGATCGCAGCGAGTTGAAATGGATCGGTGGACATAGCAGAGTGAAGCGGCGTTTTCGGCCCATGTCGATCATTTGGTCGAGGTGATCGGCCGTGCCGACAGGGTCGGTCCGCTGCGGGACGATTGTGGTGGCCTGCTGATGCCGCTGGAGCGCAAAAGCGTGGAGCCGATGGCGGCCGTGACGGCACCGGCGCGGGTGGCGGCCAAGCATCCGTCCCGGCTGCACTTCGTTGGGCGGGCGCCGTGGTCGGACGAGGCGGTGCTGGCCCGGGTGCGCGACCATGCGCCGCCGGTCATGAGCGGCATGGCCCGGTTCGGGCCTGGATCGTCGAGGACACGGGGTTCCCCAAAAAGGGCCGGCACTCGGCGGGCGTGGCAGTGTTTGCGGCCAGATCGGCAAGCAGAACAACTGCCAAGTGGCGGTGAGCCTGTCGGTCGCCCAACAACGATCGTTGCTCGGCGGCCAGCCTGCCGATCGCCTACCGGCGGACGGCGCCTTCTGCGCCGGCTTGTCCGCCCCGGATCTGGCCGACGTCGTCGGGGGGCCGCCGACGCTCAGCGTTTGGCATCCCGGTGAGGGACCCTTGCCGCCCAAGCCTCCGACGTCCAAAACATGGACTGGCAGGGGCCGGCCGCCGTCCCGGCTGCGCCGCGGCCCCGACCACAAGCCGGTCTCGGTCAAGGCTTTGGCCGAACACCTCGACGCCGACGCGTGGCGGACCGTTTGTTGGCGCGAGGGAAGCAACGTCGACCTCGCGTCCCGCTTCGCCGCGGTGCGTCTGCCACCGGACCCGAGGAACTGGACGCAGCCATCCATGACGCGGTCGGCAAGCTGAATGTCGAGCGAAACCAGCATGCGTTGGGTACTCCGCCAAAGGCTGCTTAGCCGGACCTGCACGGCATCGGGGATCATGCTCGGTGCCGAAGCACGAGTCAGCGTCCAAGGAAAGCTGGCGGCTAACACTACTTTGGCAAGTTGATTGGAACCGGTTGGATCCATCGCTGATTCGCG
>CAXTMA010000439.1:0-2595 GCA_964245015.1 uncultured Beijerinckiaceae bacterium
GCCGGTGTTCCAGCCCGGCGCGCGCGCGGTCAGCACCTGGCGTACGCAGGCGGCGCGGAGCCTCGTCCTCGATGCCGGGCAGGCCGCCGCCTTTCGCGACGCCGACGCCGCCGCGCCGCCCGTGGCGCGCTGCGTCAAGCTCAACAACTACTGGTGCATCAAGAAGGCCGGCTGGAACGGCGAGATCGCCGCCGACGGCGAGGGCCACGTCGCCTTCGCCTCCGCCCTCGAAGGCGCGGCGGTGGCGGCGCTGCTTCTCAAGCGATACTACGTCGACTTCCACCGCCACACCGCCCTCGCGATCGTGTCGCACTGGGCGCCGGCCGGCTGCGGCGGTGGCGGTGGCTCAGGGAGGGTCGCCGGCGGCACCCTGGGCACCCTGACCGGCATCGCCGGCACCCTGCGGGCCCGCTGGCTCGCCGGCCACAGCCAAGGCTTCGCCACCGCGAAATCCCCGACGAGACGCTCCAAGGTACCCGATCGCGTGCCACGCCTGCCCGGCCCTCCCACCATCGCCGTCGGCTTCGGGGAGGGGGCGGCCAGCCGGGCCGCGCGACCGATCACGCTGGATGCGCTTCTCGCCTCGACCCCCGGCGTGCCGCCGTCGCGATCGATGATCGGCCTGGGCGCCGGCCCGCAGGCCAAGCGTCCGCGCGTCGCGGCCGCCTCCGATGCGACCGGGAGCTGCGCCGGCGACAGCGGCCGCATCGCCAGCTACGCCACCCGCGCGGCGGCCGGCATCCCGGCCGAACCCGACGGCGACCTCGCCCTGTTCGCCGCCGACGGCACCCCGACGGCGAACCTGCGTACGGCGATGGCCAACATGGCGCGGGTCGAGATCGGCCCGCTCGGCGCCTCGCCGGAGCTGATCGAGGCCGGCATCGCCGAAGCCTTCCGCCCCGACCGCAACGCGAACCGCCGGTGATGCGGCGGGAATCGGCGCGGGGCTGAAACGCCGGACGGCTTGACGCGCTCCCCGATCCTTGCCACCCAACCCTGCCATAAGGCCACCCGAAGGACGCCGAGCGCCGTGCTCGTCCAGCTGTCGATCCGCGACATCGTTCTGATCGACCGGCTCGATCTCAACCTCGGACCGGGGATGACCGTGCTGACCGGCGAGACCGGCGCCGGCAAGTCGATCCTGCTCGACGCCTTCTCGCTCGCCCTGGGCGGGCGCGGCGACGGCTCGCTGGTGCGCCAGGGCCAGACGCAGGGGCAGGTCACCGCCGCCTTCGATGTCGCCGTCGATCATCCCGCGCGGGCGACGGCGCGGGGCCACGACATCGATGTCGACGGCGACCTCATCCTTCGCCGGGTGCAGATGGCCGACGGGCGCACCCGCGCCTTCATCAACGACCAGCCGGTCTCGGCGCAGGTGATGCGAAATCTCGCCCGCTCGCTGGTGGAGATCCACGGCCAGCACGACGATCGCGCCCTGATCGAGCCGGCGATGCATCGCCAGCTCGTCGATGCCTTCGGCGGTCTGACCAAAGACCTGGCCGGCGTGCGCGAGGCGTACGCGCGCGTGAAGGCGATCGATATCCTCCGCCGATCGGAGGAGGCGCGCGTCGCCGCGATCCGCGACGAGGCCGACTTCCTCCGCCACGCCCGCGCCGAGCTGGACAAGCTCGCCGTCGAGCCCGGCGAGGAACAGGCGCTGGCCGAGCGCCGCCAGGACATGCAGGCCGCGGAAAAGGTCGTCGGCGACCTGCGCGACGCGCTGGAGCTGCTCGCGGCGGAGGGCCTGGTGTCGAGCCTCAACGGCGCCCTGCGCCGGCTCGATCGCCGCCAGGCACAAGCGCCGCACCTCATCGAGCCGAGCCTTGGCGCCATCGACGCGGCCCTGCTCGCCCTCGATACGGCCCGCGAAACGGTGGACGCGGCGATCCGCGACGCCGACTTCGACCACGCCGAGTTGGAGCGGCTGGAGGAACGGCTGTTCGCCATCCGCGCGGCGGCGCGCAAGTACAACGTGGCGGCGGACGGGCTCGCCACCCTGGCGTCCGACCACGCGGCGACGCTGGATCGGCTCGATGCCGACGAGGCGAAGCTGGTCACGCTCGGCCGCGAGCTGGTCGAGGCGGAAGCGCGCTACAGGACGTTGGCGGCGGCGCTCTCCAAGCGGCGGACGGCGGCGGCGGCGGCGCTGGACAAGGCGGTCAATGCCGAGCTGGCGCCGCTCAAGCTGGAGCGGGCGCGTTTCCTGACACAGATCGAGCCGGAAGCGCCGGGCCCCGACGGCACCGATGCGGTGAACTTCTGGGTGTCGACCAACCCCGGCACCCGGCCGGGCCCGCTGATGAAGATCGCCTCCGGCGGCGAGCTCGCCCGCTTCATGCTGGCGCTGAAAGTGGCGCTCGCCGCCAAGGCCTCGGCGCCAACCCTGGTGTTCGACGAGATCGACACCGGCGTCGGCGGCGCGGTGGCGGACGCGATGGGCCAGCGCCTCGCCCGGCTGGCGGCAAGTGCCCAGGTGCTCGCCGTGACCCACGCTCCCCAGGTGGCGGCGCGCGCGGCCGGGCACTTCCGCATCGCCAAGGACTCGCGCGACCGCGGCGCCCGCGTGGCGACGCGGGTCACGGCGCTGGCGCCCTC
>CAXTMA010000440.1:0-2568 GCA_964245015.1 uncultured Beijerinckiaceae bacterium
GGATCGGGCAGCCCGGTGCGGCCGGCGCTGAAGGCGATCAGCTACCAGCGTCCCGCCAGCCTCTCGCACCGCACCCTCGACCGCGCGGTGGCGGCGATGCTCGCGCCCGCCGGCCTCGCCGCCTTCGCCGCCTCGCCGGAGGGCCGTGCGGCGTGCCGCAGGGGTGCGCTCGATCCTGCCGCCTTGAACCGCTACTCGCCCGCCCCGCTCGGCTGCCGGCAGGGGCGCACCGAGCAGGCGCAGGAGCTGGTGCTGCTCGGGCCGCGCGCCGACGCCGACCGCCTCGCCGCGGTGCTGGAGCAGATCATCGCCGCGCCCGTGATGGGATGGGATCGCGACGACTGAGCGCGGCGCGAAGGCTGCGCCTTGCTGTTTGCAGCGGCAGCCGATCCCGACGATCGCCCGCCACCCGCACCGGGCCGTCACGTGACCGGTCCAGCGATGGCGATGCGCCCGGACGCGCGGCGCTGCCGAGGCACCGCGCGGGGAGAGCGGGCCGGCACCGCGACCGGGGTGGTCGGGGTGAGCGGGACCCGTCCTCAACGGCAGCCAAGGCTTCGAGTGGTGACCGTGAGAAGGTGCAAGCGCCGCGCTGCGGGGGTGGGAGGGTGTACGAGCAAAGGAGGTCGGCCCCATGCGGATCACGATCAGGACGAAGAAACGGGTGGACTTCATGGGCAGCGTCACGACGGTGACGACCACGGTGATCGAGGATGCCGAGGAGGTCGACGTGCTGCGCCTGCTCGGCGGCTCGCCCCTCGCTGCCTACTCCGCCTTCCCGCGACCGGCGGACAGCCGCGCGATCGAGGTCAGCGAGGCGATGCGGGCGGCGGGGCGCGCGGTGTTCCTCTCCCCGGAGAGGATCGCCGCGCTTCGCGACACCCTCGACGAGGTCTACCGCGCGATGGAGCGCGCCAGGCGCAACGGCCGGTGAGCGGCGTGCAAGGGAGCGACTTGCACGATTGTCGATCGTGATGCCTCGCGTCACGTGCAGGTGCAGGTGCAGGTGCAGGTGCAGGTGCAGGTGCAGGTGCAGAGCCCGTTTGCTCCGGCTCCCTACCTAACGTCGACCCCTTCAATATCCTTATCGTCTTCGCCAGGGCGCCGCAGCGATGCGGCGCCCTTGTCGTGTTCGCGCGCGCTCGGGTGACCGGACCGGTCGATCGCCCCTGCTGACGGGAAGGACACGGATGATGAACGACAAGCTCGAGACGATGGCCGCGGCGCTGGAAGAGAGCGGCGGCTACCGCGTGCTGCGCCGCTTGGTGCCGCAGGCGCCTGCCGAGGATGCCGTGGCTGCCGTGTCGATGACGGAGCCGACCGTCGTGGGCGTGTTCCTCGACGTCGAGACCACCGGGCTCGACCCGCGCCGCGACGAGGTGATCGAGTTGGCGATGGTGCGGTTCCGCTACACTGCCGCGGGTCGCATCGTGGCGGTCGGCTATACCTTCGACAGGCTGCGCCAGCCCTCGTGCGCGATCCCGCCGTCGGTCGCCAGGCTGACCGGCATCACCGACGCGATGGTGGCGGGCCAGGCGATCGACCCCGACGCCGTCGCCCGCTTCGTCGCCCCGGCCGACCTCATCATCGCCCACAACGCCCGCTTCGACCGCCGCTTCGCCGAACGCCTGCACCCCGCCTTCGGCAAGCGCTGGGCCTGCTCGATGACGCAGGCGCTGTGGGCCGAGCACGGCTTCGAGGGCGTGAAGCTCGCCTACCTCCTGATGAGCGCCGGGCTGTTCCACGGCAGCCATCGTGCCCTCGACGACTGCCATGCCGCTCTCACGTTGCTGGCACGCCCGCTCGGCGACACCGGACGGACCGCGCTCGCCCACGTGCTCGACGAGGCCGGGCGTACCTCGTACGAGGCCGGGCGTACCTCGTGGCGGCTGCGCGCCGCCGGGGCGCCCTACGCCCACAAGGACTGGCTACGCTCACGCGGCTACCGCTGGAACAACGGCGAGGACGGGCAGCTGCGCGCCTGGTTCATCGATCTCGCCGAGGAGGCGGTCGACGCCGAGGTCGACGCCCTGCGCGCCGAGGTGTTCGGGCCGGACT
The DNA here is from genome assembly GCA_964245015.1 of uncultured Beijerinckiaceae bacterium. Taxonomy (GTDB): domain Bacteria; phylum Pseudomonadota; class Alphaproteobacteria; order Rhizobiales; family Beijerinckiaceae; genus RH-AL1. The sequence continues at coordinate 2,059 of CAXTMA010000440.1, forward strand.
GGGAGCCGGAGATCACCCCCGTCACCGCGCTCTGCCGCTTCTCCGACCGGGTGTGAGCGGCGATGCAGGATCCTGCGATGATCGAGAAACCCGAATACCCGCGCGTCGAGGCCCGCCACCGCGGTGACGGATCGGCTTGCCCCACCGATGCTGCCGAGCGCGAGGAGGGCGCGCTCGCGGCGCTGCGCACCGCAGTGGAGGCGAACACCGTGCTGCTCTACGATCCCGAGGCGCTCGCCCGCACCATCCGCGCGCTGGAGGGGCGGGACGGAACGGATGCGTGCGACGGCTTCTGCGGTCCGGATGCCGAGACGCTGCGCGATCCCGACCACGACCCCTCGGCCGAGGAGCGCCACCGCCTTGCCGTCCTTCGCCGCATCAGCCGCGGCCGGCTCGGCCCGCGCCGCCGCCTCGTCGTCGGCACGCCGGCGATGCTGGCGCGGGTCGAGGCGCTCGCCGCCGAGGCGCCGCACCTCGCCCCGTTCATCGGCTTGGTGAGCAGCACCGGGG
>CAXTMA010000441.1:0-2557 GCA_964245015.1 uncultured Beijerinckiaceae bacterium
AGACCAGCGCGACGCCATCCGCTCTCGAACCGCCTTCGCCTGGTGGCCTGAAGCCCGTGTCCCGAGCTAATCAGCCGGAAACCGTATGACACTGCCCGACCCGGACTGACGTGATCTCGACCTTTGCGCCTTCCGCCATGTCGTCATCTTCTCCTGATCGCATCGTCCTTCGGTCTCGCTGGGACGATCAGGTTCGCCGCGTCGGTGCATGGCGGGCAGACGGCTCGCCCTGACGTCGTAGACGCGAGACGCAGGGCGTGCCGATCCCGACCGAGTTCAGCCCCGATCGCGGGGAGCGTTCGCGCTCCCGACCTCTCTGCCGCCATTCAGGGAAGGTCGCAACGCAAGCACCATCGGGATCACGGCCGCCGCGGTGAGTGCCGCGGCCACCGTGCCGACCGTGCGGCTGGAGTGGTCGGCGAGCACGCCGTAGGCGATCGGTGCCAATCCACCGGAGCCGATGACGCCGGTGTAGAACAAAGCGAAGGCACGGCCGACGGTGCCGGGTCGCGCCAGTTCCGGCACCGTGCCGTAGAGCACCGAGGAGGTGCCGTTCAGCACCACGCCGAGCACCGGCAGCAGCGCGAGCATCGCCGCGAGCGGCAGTCGCAGGGTCGCTACCATCAGCAGCGTCGTCGCCGCCTCCGTGAGCACGACGCTCGCCACCACGCCGAGGCGCTGGCCGAGCCAGCCGCAGCACGCCTTGCCGAAGGCGCCGCCGGCGAACAGCAGGGCGAGCGCCAAGCCGATGCTCCGCTCGCTGCCACCGGCGGCACGCACGAGGAACGGCAGGAACAGGAGGTAGCCCATCCGCGTCGCCGTATCGAGGGCGCCGATTGCGAGCAGCAGGGCAAAGCCGCCCTTCCTGCCTTCTCTGCCTGCGCCGTCGCCTCCTGCCTGCCGCGTCGGTGGCGAGGCGGGCGCTTGCCGAGGCAGCACCCTGAGCAACGCCACGGCGACGAGGAGCCCGGCGAGGGCCGTCGCCGCCACCACCGGCCGCCAAGCCACCATCGGCAGCAGCAACGCCACCGCTGCCGGCAGCGTCGCCTTGCCGAGGTCTCCGGCGAAGTTGTACAGTCCGAGCGGACCTCGCGCCGCCTCGCCATAGGCGTTCGTCACCAGGAGCGAGGCGCGGGGATGCTGCAGGCTCGAACCGATCCCGGCGAGCATCAGCCCGGCGCACAGGCCGATGAAGCCGAGCGGCAGGGCCACCAACCCGTACCCCATCGCCGCGACCACCGTCGCCGCCACCAGGGCCGTGCGCGGCGAGAGCCCGGCCGCGAGCCGGTCGGCCGGCACCTGCAGCCCGCCCATCGTGGCGTAGTACAGCGCCCGCACCATCGCGAGCCCGGCGTAGGACAGGCCGAACTGCGGCTGCCACACCGGCAGCAGGGCATAGAGCTGATCCGTGTAGCCGTCGTGGAGGAAGTGAGCGAGGCAGGCCCCGGCGAGGCTGCGCCTCTGCGGCGACCAGCCGTCCCTCTCGGCCGTTGTTGCGACCGCCCCATCCCGCGTGATCGTGCCTTCCATCGTCGGAAGCCTATGCCCGTGCATCGGTGTCGACTAGGCTGCGTGTTCTCACAGATGTCGTGAGCTTTTCTCACCGATGCGCCAGCACCTGCCGCTCAACGCCCTGCGTGTCTTCGAGGTCGCCGCCCGCACCGGCTCCTACGCCGAGGCCGGAACGGAGCTCGGACTGACCCACGGCGCCATCAGCCGACAGATCGCGGCGCTCGAAGCCTGGCTCGGCCAGCGCCTGTTCGTGCGCACCGGCCGCCGGATGAGCGCGACGCCGGCCGCCCGCGTCTTCGCCGCCGAGGTGAGCCTTGCCTTCGATCGCATCGGCGCCGCGGCGGACGCCTGCGGTCGCCCCGAGGCCCGTCGCATCCTGCGCGTCAGCGCGCCCACCACCTTCGCCCTGCGCTGGCTGATCCCTCGACTGGAAAGCTTCCATGCCGCGCGATCATCGGTGGAGGTCGCCGTGACCACCACGACGACGCTGCATGACGAGCTGCGCGGCGGCTTCGACGTAGCCATCCGGCGCGGTTCGGCCGAGCCTTCTGCTTGGCCACAGCACCGCGCTATACCCTTCCTGCGCGAAGCCGATACGCTGATCGTTGCACCGACGCTCGCCGCCCGTGCGCCGCTTGCCGACGTGGCCGACATCACCGGGCATGTCCTGCTTGCCAGTGAGACGCGGTCGGGTGACTGGACCGACTGGCTGGAGCGCGCGGGACTGCCGCATCGTTTGGGGCAGCGGTATCGCGTCTTCGACCACTTCTTCGTCACTCTGCAGGCTGTGCTCGACGGGCTTGGCCTGGCGATCGGCCCGCTGCCGGTGCTCGCCGGCGACGTGGCCGCCGGGCGCCTGCTGACGCCCTTCCCGGACATCCTGGTGCCGCGCTCCGGCTATGTCGCGCTCGTGCCCTTCGACGCCGAGAAGGCGCCGGTGCTGACCGGCTTCGTCGACTGGCTGATCGCAGAGGGTGCGGCGTGAACTAGGCAGCCTTTGGCGGAGTACCCAACGCATGCTGGTTCCGCTCGACATTCAGCTTGC
>CAXTMA010000442.1:0-2556 GCA_964245015.1 uncultured Beijerinckiaceae bacterium
CCCTGCTGGCCGACCTGACCCATGTTGGCCAGACCCTCGTCCTCGCCCGCGGCGTGGCCGCCGCCGCAGCCCTCGCCGCCGGCGCGGCCTGGGCGACGCTGCCCCTGCTTCTGTTCGCCGGGGCGGACGCGCAGGGGCGGCTCGTTCTTGTTGTCACCACCGGCGTGATGTTCGCCGTCGCGCCGCTGCTCGGTCCGATTTCGTCGGTGTGCCTGTGGTTCCTGGCGCCGATCCTGGCTGGCAGCGTCTGCGGCGTCGCTCTGGCCGGCGGCTCGACCGGCCTGATCCTGCCGCTTCCGCTGCTGGGCTTCAGCTGGCTCGTCGCGGTGGTGTGCCGTCGCCTGCAGCACGCTTCGCGCCAGCGCATCGCGGAAGCGTTTCGCGCCGACGAACGCGAAGACATGCTTGACCTCGTGTCCCTCGACAGCGCCGACGACCACGGCGCCTGGTTCTGGCGCACGGATGGCGGCCTGCGCCTGCGCGAAGTGTCCGACCGCCTGAGCGAGGTGGCGGGCGTGCCCCTTGCCCGGCTGGAAGGCAAGCCGTTCGAGAACCTGTTCTGCGGCCGCACGGCCGTGCCGACCGCGATCCCGGCCGTCACCGCGCTTCTGGCGACGCTGGCGGTGCGCCGCCCCTTCCACGGCGAAGAACTGGTGCTGAGCCAGGATGCCTCAAGCCAGAACGCCGGCCCGGCGGGATCGGTCGCGCGGGAGAGCGAGACCACCTGGTGGCGGTTGACCGGCAAGCCGGTGTTCGACGCCACCGGCGCCTTTGCCGGCTATCGCGGCATCGGTTGGAACGTCACCGCCCTTCGCGAGGCGGCGACCCGCATCGCCCACCTCGCCACCCACGACCGTCTGACCGGCCTGCACGGGCGCGATACCTTCGGGATCCTCGCCGCGCGCGAATGCGGAGCGGCCACGGCGGAGCGCCCGCGCGCCCTGCTGCTGTGCAACCTCGATGGCTTCAAGTCGATCAACGATCGGCTCGGCCATGCCGCCGGCGACGAGCTGCTGAAAGCCGTCGCCGGCCGGCTGAAGGCGGAAGCGCCGCGCTCGGCCACGCTCGCCCGCCTCGGGGGCGATGAATTCGCCTTGCTCTACCTGCCCCTGGAACCCTCCAGTGCCGAAACCCTGGCGCGCAAGCTGACTGCCGCCCTGCGCGCGCCGATCGCGATCGAGGGCGCGGAGCTGTCGGTGGGCATCAGCATCGGCATCGCCGTCGCGCCGCAGGACGCCGGCGAGTGCGACAGCCTGATCCGCAAGGCCGAACTGGCGCTGGCGCGGGCCAAGGCGGATGGCAAGGGCCGCATCGGGGTATTCAGCCCGCAACTGGAACAGGTCGTCGCCGCCCGGCGCGAACTGGAACTCGACATCAAGCTGGCGCTGGCGCGGGCCGAGTTCGCCCTGCATTACCAGCCTTTGTTCGACCTGGAGGAAGGGCGGATCGTCTCCTTCGAGGCGCTGATCCGCTGGACCTCGCCGGTGCGCGGAAGCGTGTCGCCGGCCGATTTCATCCCGGCCGCGGAGGCAAGCGGGCTGGTGGTCGCGATCGGACGCTTCGTCCTGATGCGGGCGTGCAAGGATGCCGCGGGCTGGTGCGAACCGGCCCGCGTGGCCGTCAACATCTCGCCCCAGCACCTGCGCGCGCCCGAGTTCATGGCGGATGTCGCCCTGGCGCTGAGAACAAGCGGCCTGCCGCCGTGGCGCCTCGAAATCGAGATCACCGAAGGTGTCTTCCTCGATGGCGGCGCGGAAGCGCTGAACAACCTGCATGCCCTGCGCGCCAAGGGCATCAGGGTCGCGCTGGACGACTTCGGCACCGGCTATTCGTCGCTGACCTACCTCGTCAACTTTCCCGTCGACAAGATCAAGATCGATCGCTCCTTCATCACCCATCTGGTCGAGCGTCCCGAGAGCGACGCCATCGTGGACGCCATGCTGACGCTCGCCCGCAAGCTCAACATCCGCGTCACTGCCGAGGGGGTGGAAACGGTCGGGCAGGCGCTGGCGCTGAAGCTGAAGCGGTGCGACGACATCCAGGGCTGGCTGTTCAGCAAGGCCCGTCCCGCCGACGAGGTGGATGCCCTGTTCGACTCCGCCCCGCGCGCGCTGCGGGCCAGGGCCCCGACCCTGTTCGAAAGCCGGCTCGCCGTGGCGATGACCACGCGCAAGGCTTCGTGAACCAAGGCTTCGTGAACCAAGGCTTCGTGAACCATGGCTTCGGCTGCGTGGAAGCGGAGCCTCAAGCCTGACCGGTCGTGCCGACAGCCTCCGGGGCGAGCGCCTGCGCGATGCCGATCAGGCTGTCGCGCGTGACCAGGGCCGCCAAGCGTTCCTCGTCCCAGTCCTCCGTCCCGGCCGGGCGCATCGGCAGAACCATGTAGCGCATGTCGGCGGTGGAATCGTGGACCCGCAGGGTGACGTCATCGGGCAGGTGCAAGCCGAACTCGGCCAGCACGGCGCGCGGCTCGCGAACCGCGCGTGATCGGTAGGCCGTCCCCTTGTACCAGGCCGGCGGCAGGCCGAGCAGGACGCGGGGGTAGCAGGAGCACAG
>CAXTMA010000443.1:0-2530 GCA_964245015.1 uncultured Beijerinckiaceae bacterium
GAAATAGCCTCCGTACAGGCCGAGCGCGAACTGGACGACCATGATCGTGGCGGTGCCGGCGCGGAACCGCCGACGCAGGAACGTCCCGAGCCCCGGCCCGGCCAGGAGCGCCAGCGTCGCGATCAGCAGGAGCCAGGGCAGCACGCGGTCGAACAGCGCCGACGGCGTCAGCAGGAGCAGCAGCGCGCCAACGAGGCCGCCAGCCACCGTGGCGGCGAGCGTCGGGCGAAGCGGGACGCCGCAGACGCGCTCCAGGCCGGCGCGGTACACCCACGCGGCGGCCACGCCGCCGGGATAAAGCGCCACCGTGCTCGATGCGTTGGCCGCAACGGAGGGCAGGCCGGCGCCGATCAGGGCTGGCAGCGTGACGAAGCTGCCGCCGCCAGCCGTCGCGTTCATCGCGCCGGCGAGGATCCCCGAGGCGAGAAGAACAGGCCAATCGGTCATCGCGGTCCCGGCCGAACGGGTTGGTGGTGAGGGATCGAAGGTGGTGCGGGCGGTCGGAATCGAACCGACACTCTGTCACCAGAACCGGATTTTGAGTCCGGCGCGTCTACCAGTTCCGCCACGCCCGCGTTTCGCCGCCCGCCGTTGCCAAGCCGCAGCCTTCCTTGCCATAGCACACCCGCGCCGGTCCAGCGTCGGTACGCTTCGAAAGCGGCGTCAACCGTCGCGCGAAAACCTGCTTAGCGGCAAAGCTTCATCTGCGCCAAGGCCAGCTTGTAGCCGTTGTTGGGGACCGCGCAGACGGGTTGTGCCATCGCCGCGGCCTCCGCCTTCTTTCCCTGGTTGACCATGAGCTGAGCCAGGCGCACCCGCAGGTAGGGCTCGAGGTCGATCGACAGCACGCCGGGCTGCAGCATCCGCTTGTCGCCGAGCGCCTTGAGCAGTTCAACCGTCGCCGTCGCCATGTCGCCCTTGGCGGCGAAGGATTCGGCATAGGCCGCCCGCACGCGCGGATCGCGGGGATAGGCGATCACCAGCGCCTGGCTCCGGGGGATCGCCTGCCTGACGAAGCTGGGAAAGGTGGGGTCGAGGGCCGCGATCGCCTCGCCGGTTTCGTAGGTGCCCCTGATCGGCACCGCGCTTGCGGCCGCGACGGCGAAGTAAAGGCCCGCGAGCACCGCACCGAACGCGCCATGGAGCGGCTGTAACGCCGTGCGGGGCCAGAACGCGCACAGCAGGGAGCCCATCGCCGCGCCGCCCAGGGCGCCCCCGAGATGGGCGGCAAGGTCCACGTTCTGACCGCCGAGGTTCTGCGCGATGGGAAGAAGCGAGGGCACCAGGATCTGAAACGCGCCCAGGAGCAGCCGCGTCCGCACCACGCCCGAATCGAAGTGCAGCGCGATGACCGCGGTGGCAGCGGACAGGCCGAGGATCCCGCCCGAAGCGCCGACTCCGACCTGATTGGGCACGTTCCACAGCATCGACAGGGTGCTGCCGCACACCGCGCTGACCGCGAAGGTCGCGGCAAACCAACGCCACCCGATCACCCGCTCCAGCAGGCGTGCGGCGAACCAAAGGGCGATGCCGTTGAACACGAGGTGCAGGATGCCGCCGTGCAGCAGCGTCGCCGTGACGAGGCGCCACCATTGCGCGTCCTTGACGATCGCGAGACGCTGCGAAGCGCCCAGCGCCCAAAGCGTCAACGGCGTCAAGTCCTCGAAACGCTCGCCGCCGAGCCGCAGTTCGAATTCCGCGACGAGAATCGCCGTGATCAACGCGATCAGGGCGTAGGCGAACCACGGACGCCCGGCCATCGCCGCCTCGGCATGCCGGGCGTGGGCGTCGACCACGGGACGCGCCCGTGCGGAAGCCGGGCGGTGCGCCTCGAAAAGCGCGACGATCTGATCCGCCGGCCGGTCGAGCAGGTTGATCTCGATGGGGATCTGCGCGACCTTCGCGAGACCGAGCGACAGGCGCAGGCGGCGGCCGATGCGGGGAACCAGCGAGGCGGCCGTGACGGGATCCAGCGTCGCCGTGATGAGGCTGACGCGGCGGCCGCGCACGACGCGGAGTTTGGTGATGCCCGTCCATGGGATGGGGCCGACGACCGACCGGACCGGCTCGAAGCCGAAGTCGTCCAGGATGAGGGCGGGCGCTCCCCGCACAAACCGCCAAACCTGACGCGCCGTCGCCAGGATCAGCAGCAGCGCGAACGCCGCGGCCGGAATGCGCAGCCCGACGTTGATCCCGGTATCCAGCGCGACGACGGCGAACAGCGGCGCGCCGATCAGGTCGCGGGTCAGCAGGGCGGCTGTTCTGCGTGCGCTCCACCGGAGGACGACGTGACCGGCCCGGGGCGGGGTGTCGATCGACGGCGTCGTGACCATTGAGTCCATCGAAGGCTTCATCCGGGACGGCGAAGGATCCATGCCGGAGACGGCCTTGCTCGCCAAGGTCCGCCCGGAAGATCCGCCTGGCGCATCGGACCGGATATCGGATCCGGTGCTTCAGAACGCGACGTTTAGGATCTCGTAGCTCTTGCCGCCGCCGGGCGTGTTCACCTCGACGGTGTCGCCCTTCTTCT
>CAXTMA010000444.1:0-2524 GCA_964245015.1 uncultured Beijerinckiaceae bacterium
ACTGCACCTTGTTCCTCAAGGCCGGGATCACCCTGCAGGTCGAGGCGGTGGCGCATGATCCCTACGCCAGCTTCGATAAGGCGGCCGACCGCATCGAACGGCGGCTGCGCGACCATCGCCAGCGCAGCCGGAACCGTCACGCCGGCCAGTCTGCCGAGGCGACGGCGGACACGACGCGGGTCCTCGCCGCCGTTCTCGCCTTCGCCGCCGAGCCGGAGCACGGCGAAACGGATGGGGGCGAAACGGATCATGAAGAAACGGACGGGGCGATGTTCCCGGCCGTGGTGGCCGAATCGGCGGAGGGCTTCAAGGACATGACGGTCGCGGCCGCCGTGCGTGCGCTCGATATGGCCGACTGTCCGGTGGTGGTGTTCCGTTTCGACCGCGATCGCCGCATCAACTTCGTGTATCGCCGCTCGGACGGGAACATCGGCTGGATCGATCCACTCGCCGCCGCCGGTCCTTCCGCCTAGAGCATCGGACCGAAAAGTGCGAAGCGGTTTTCGGATTCATCCGATGCGGCACAAGAAGTCAGGGCATCGGACCGGACCCGTTTCCAGGGTCCGATGCTCTAAAGAGCGGTGGGCTGCGACCCCGGACCGATCCGCGCCGCAGCCTCGGGATGCCTTCGCGAGCCTGCTTGCGCCGTCAGTCCGATGCCGCTGCGATCCCGCCTTGAAATCGCACCCGATTGCGGCGAAAGCCGCTCGGCCGATCATCGCCCGCACGGGCGCGTGACTTATATCACCAGTCGTGGCACCTCGCCCGGCACTGCCTCAACACCGACACGCCGACCCTTGATGCCCTCACCATCGGCCGGCGCGCGGCTCCACGGATTCGACGTTTGCGATGTCCTTGAACACCTTGATCACGCGTGATGCGGTGCTGCCCTGCCTGCGGGTCGCCTCCAAGAAGCAGGCCCTTCAGGAACTCAGCGACCATGCCGCCCGCGCGTGCAACCTTCCCGCCCGGGAAATCTTTGACGCGCTGCTGCAGCGAGAGCGCCTGGGATCGACGGGAATCGGCAGCGGCATCGCCATTCCGCACGGCAAGCTCGCCGGGGTGGAGCGCATTGCCGGCGTGTTCGCCCGCCTGGACAAGCCGATCGACTTCGAGTCGCTGGATGGCGAGCCGGTGGACCTGATCCTGCTCCTGATGGCGCCGGAAGCCGCCGGAGCCGATCACCTGAAAGCGCTGGCGCGGGCGGCGCGCCTGCTGCGCTCGCAGGCGGTGACGGCGAAGCTGCGCACCACGCGCGATGCCGGCGTGATCTACGCGACCCTGGCCGAGGAGCCGCGCTCCGACGCGGCCTGAGCCGCTGAGCAGGTTTCGCAAAAATGCCCCGCGGTTTTGCGAAACCTGCGGCTTGTCAGAGAGCGAAGCGGGCGGAGCGTTGGCCGGCCAACGCGAACCTGCTTAGCCCGGAACCGACCCGGCTCAACGCCAAGTGCGGCGCTCGTAGTCGAGGGCGTAGCGTCCGGGGTCGGCAGCGATGGCGGCGAGCCCGTGCAGCACCGCATCGTCCACCGTGATGATGCCCGTCGACACCTGCCGCAGCACGCGGCCGAAGGGCGCCTTGTCCTCGAAACGGGCGCGAAAGGTCTGCGGGTCGAGCAGATCGACGACGCGCGGCAGCACCCCGCCGGAAAAGGTCACGCCGCCCGTGGCGAGAAAGGCGACCGCCATGTCGCCGGCGTAGCGGGCCACCAGCTGCCAGAACAGGCGCACCGTTTCCGCCTCCTCGCCGCGCGGATCGGCGTTGGCGCGGGGGACGAGCACGTTCTGGTCGATGGCGGGCGCAACCAGACCGCGCGCGGTGAACCGCGCCTGGTGGATGCGAGCCAGCCCCGGTCCCGACAGCAGCGTTTCGGCGCTGATCCGCCCGTGGGGGGCGACGGAGATGTGGGGCCAGATCGCCGCTTCCTCGGCGCCGACCGGGCCGAAGTCGATGTGGCCGGCCTCGCTCGCCAGCGCGAAATGCTTGCCGTCGACCTCAAGAAGGGCGGACGCGCCGAGGCCCGTTCCCGGACCGAGAACGAAACGGGCGCCGCGCTTGTAGCCGGCAACCGAGCCGATGGGACGGATCCAGTCCGGCCGGATCACGGGAAGGGCGAGGGCCTGCGCCTCGAAGTCGTTGAGCATCAGGCCTTGTTCGAGCGAAAGGGCGGCGGCGACCTCCGCCCCGTCGATGCGCCAGTGCGCATTGGTCATGTTGACCTGCCGTCCCTCGACGGGACCGGCGGCGCAGACCACGGCCGAGCGCGGCCGCGCCGGCAGGTGCGGCACGACGTCGGCGATCGCCGACTGCAGGTCGGGGAAGTCGCGGGTGCCGCGATGCTCGTGGTCCGACATCTCCGCGCCCGGCTCGGCGACCAGGGCGAAGCGGGCGTTGGTGCCGCCGATGTCGCCGACGAGGAGCGGGAACGGAAACGAGGCCATGCTCTTCCCAAGTGTGCGCGTGGGGCGTGCGTCGCGTACCGCCGCCCATCCGTTGTACAAGAAGCGCGCCGAACCGCCACCGGGG
>CAXTMA010000445.1:0-2517 GCA_964245015.1 uncultured Beijerinckiaceae bacterium
CCGATCATGATCAGGTGCTCGGTGTTGTCCCGCCGCACGATGATGAGTTGGCGCTGCCGGTCGAGATCGAAGGCATCGACGATGCCCAAGCGCGCCTGCCGCGTGCGTCCGCCGGGCAAGCGCAGCCGCCCGCCCATCAGCATCCGCGCGATGACCACCACGAACCACAAGGCGATCAGGAAAGCGAGCGCAGCCAGGGCGAGCGACACGTAAGGGCTGCTGAGGAGTTTATCGACCGAAGCCGGCATAGCTACACGTTATTCCGCAAGCTCAATAATGAAACGTAACACGTCCGGCAACGGGTCGCGCGGACAAGGTTAACAGATGGTTAACGCCCGTGCGGCATTTCCCCATCTCATTGCCGCAGCGATCGGCGCTTCCGCCCTTGGATCCGCCCTCGGAGTTGCAAAAGCCAGGGGCAACCCACATGGTTGCCCCATATGCCCATGGCGTCGCAAAACGCCTGCGGTGACAGACGTTGGTGCAAGCGACAGGCAACCGCATGAGCGAGCAAACCACGTCGGCAGCCTATCACCGGACGGAGCGCTCGGGCAGCCCGAGCCTGGTTCTGCTGTTCGCCGCCCTGCTGGTTGGGGCGGCGGTCGCCTCCTCCGTGCTGCCGCGCGAGGCCGCCGGCACCCTCATCATCGGGCTGCTCGCCGTGCTCGCCGTGGTCGGCATCCTGGCTTTGTTCGGCTACGCCGTCGGCTTGCTCCAGCTTGCCGGGCGCACGATCAAGAACGACGTCACCCGCATCATCTGCGACGGCACGCCCGATGGGATGCTGGTCACCGACGGCGGCGGCCGGTTCCTGTACGCCAACGATACCTACATGACCTTTTCCCAAGCGCGGGGTGCCGCCGACTTGCGCGGCATCGAGCGCCTGTTCGCCGGCTCGCCGGACGTTTCGGAGTCGGTCTACCGTCTCGTTCAGGCGGCCCGCAACGGCAAGCGTTCCAGCGAGGAACTGCGGCTGTCCCCGCCGCTCATACCTTTAGATGCAGGCGGGCCGGGTAAGCTTGGGCAAGGCGATGTCCCTGTACCGGCTGGCGAGGGCGGCGCCGGCTGGTACAGGGTGCGCGTACGCCCCCTGTCCCTCGATGGGGCCCGCCGCGCCAGCCTGTGGACCATTGCCGACATTACCCGCGAGCGCGAGCGCCACGAAAACGTCTTTCAAGAGCTGCAGCACGCCATCGATTTCCTAGACCACGCGCCGGCCGGCTTCTTCTCCTGCGGCAACGACGGCAACGTCAGCTACATGAACGCCACCCTCGCCTCCTGGCTGGACTACGACCTCGCCCAGGTCGGGTCGGGCGGCCTGCGCTTGTCCGATTTCGTGGCCGGCGGCGGCGGCGCCCTGCTGGCCAGCGTCGCCGGCGGTCCCGGCGAGGTGCGTACCGAGCGCTTCGACATCGATCTGAAGCGCCGCGGCGGCCAAAGCCTGCCGGTGCGCCTGCTCCACCGCGTCGCCTTCAGCCACGACGGCGTGCCCGGCCCCTCGCGCACCCTGGTCATTTCGCGGGCGCCCGGCGAAGAACCGGGCGAGGACCTGCGCGCCGCCGAGGTCCGCTTCGCCCGCGTGTTCAACGCCACGCCCGTCGCCATCGCCATCACCGACGGCGCTGGCGCGATCGCACAATCCAACGCCGCCTTCGCCAGGATGATGCCAATCGCGCTCAAGCCGCGCGCCGACGGGGTGCGCTCGATCCTGGGCGGGGTCGTCGAGCGCGACCGTCCGGCGCTGGAGCGGGCCATCCGCGACGCGGCCGCGACCAAGAGCGACATCGCTCCCGTGGACGTCACGGTGGCCGGCGCGGGAGCCGCCGGGCAGACCGAGCGCTCGGCGCGGCTGTTCGTGTCGCCCTCGGGCGAGCAGGGCGCCGGAGGCGCCACCGTCTACGCCCTCGACACCACCGAGCAGCGCACGCTGCGCGAAAGCTTCAACCAGTCGCAGAAGATGAACCAGATCGGCCAGCTCGCCGGCGGCATGGCGCACGACTTCAACAACGTGCTCACCGCCATCATCGGCTATTCCGACCTGCTGCTGGCCAACCACCGGCCGACCGATCCGGCCTTCCAGGACATCATGCAGATCAAGCAGAACGCCAACCGAGCCGCCGGCCTGGTTCGCCAGCTGCTCGCCTTTTCCCGCCGGCAGACCCTGCGCCCGCAGGTCCTGCAGATCGGCGACGTGCTGAGCGAGCTGCTCAACCTGCTGCGCCGGCTCGTCGGCGAGAAGATCGAACTCGACCTGCGCCACGGCCGCGACCTGTGGCTCGTCAAGGCCGACATCGCGCAGTTCGAGCAGGTCATCATCAACCTCGTGGTCAACGCCCGCGACGCCATGCCCTCGGGCGGCACCATCTCGCTGAAGACCCGCAACGTGGCTCCGCCCGACTGCGCCGCCTTCAAGGAGGAAGTGCTGTTGCCCGGCGACTACGTGGCGATCGCCGTCGAGGACAACGGCACCGGCATGCCGGCGGAGGTGCGCGAGAAGATCTTCGAGCCCTTCTTCAC
>CAXTMA010000446.1:0-2516 GCA_964245015.1 uncultured Beijerinckiaceae bacterium
GCTCAGCTTGGCGCGGCACCGCGGCTGTCGGCTGTGGCGAAGGCGGGCGGTCGAGGATGGGAAGCGGCGCCGCGGGCGAAGGATTGCCCGACGCGACGGCCGGCCGGGCCGGAACGGCCGGCGGCTGGTTCGCCTGGGCAGGGCTGACCTGAGCGGGGCTGGCTGCGGCGGCACGGGCCGGCGCGGTGGCGGCCTGAACGGGCGCGGTTTGCGCCGGCGCGGGAAGAGGCGGCGTGGCGGGAACGGCCGCAGCGGGGCGGGCCGCGATCGACGGCTTGCCGGCGGTCTCGGCCGGCGCGGCTTGTCCCGGTGCGATCTGCCGGCGCGTCACCTTCTTCTCAACGATAACCGTCTTGCTGCGGCCATGGGAGAAGCTTTGCCTGACGACGCCCGCCTCGACCGGTCGCTTCAGCGACAGCGTTTTGGAAGGAGTCTTCGGTTCATTCATATGTGCTGCGTCCCAAACTCATGGTCGATCGCGCCCTGCCGGGGCGCATGCCCAACGAAGAGAACCGGGCGAACCCCGGCGAAGTCGGCCTCAGGTCGATTTCTCGGCCCTAGCGTTGATGGCGGACACCGGGGCGGACCGGTACTGGACCAGTCGGCGACAGCGCACGAGAAAAGCATGGCCGGCCGAGCCCGCTGCGAGCGCCGCATGTATGACATTTGTGCGGCCCAAAGCCAAATCCAATTGCTGGCTCGAAAAGACTTTCATCGGTGCCTCGTCCTCCTCCACGGCGATGGGCCCCGGATCCTGCCGCAGGCGCCGACGGCGCGCCGCTTCGAGCTTGCGAACGCCATCGTCGGCCGCCTCCGCCGCGTGAAGAACAACGGCAACAGGGCCGGCGACCAGGGCGGCCTCGACCTTGAAGAAACCGCTCACCACGGCGCCCGCCTTGTTGGCCATGGCAAGCGACTGCAACGCGTCGACGGCAAGGAGGTCGCCGACCGATTGCGGCAGATCGGTCTCGACCCGGACCTTGGTCTTCAGTCCACGCGCGAAAGCCCCCCGCTTGACCGCCTCCGCCACCAGCACCTGAGACGTCGTCACCCACACGCCGCGTCCGGGCAGGCGGCGTCGGATATCGGGAACCACGAGCGCGTCCGGGCCGGCAACGAAGCGCAGCATCTCGTCGGGCGACGCCTTGCGGCGCGTCACGATGCAGGTACGCTCGGGGCCGTCCTCATCCCTGTCCAATTCGTCCCCATCGCAGGCGGATCGCTGCAAGCGTCCAAGCCGACCGATCTTTTCGCCGACCCCGCAGCCGGGACGGTTCATGAGCCCCGCATTTCACCAAGGGTGGAACTCGCTGAAGTTTCGGGCCGAGTATCGGATCCGGTCCGAGCCTTTAACTCCTTGTGACGCATCGAAGGTATCCAACCACCGCTGCGCGCTTTTCGGTCCGTTGCCGCAGAGATAAGCGCGCCGGAACGCTATCCAAGACGTCACCCCGGACGTCGAGGGCATCGCTTGGGAGTAGTTCGCGGTCGCGACACGGCCCGCAACGGCTGTGCTGCACCGTCGGAGCCGCGGCTCCTTCCCACCGGAAACGGCGATCAGTGCGCCAGAACCTCGTGGGCGGCGTCCTCGTGAACGGCATCCTCATGCCCAGCCGGCACCGGCAGCTCATCGATCCAGCCGGCGGCGAGGCGGGCGTGCATGATCAGCGCCTCGGCCTCCTCGCGCGATACCTCCAACCCTTCCAGGAAACCGTCGTGCTTGGTCGACTCGCCGGCCTTGCGCTCGGTCCAGCCCGCGAGGTCGTCGGTGGCGCAGCCGGCAAGATCCTCGATCGTCTTGACGTCGTTCTCGCCGAGCTTCACCAGCATCGGCAGGGTGATGCCCTCGATCCCCTTGAGTTCGTCGGCGACGCCCAACGCCACCCGCTTGGCATCGAACTCCGCATCGATGCGGGCGAGGTGGTCCTGCGCGCGCTGCTGGATCTCGGCGGCGGTGTCCTCGTCGAAGCCCTCGATCGCCGACAGTTCGGAAGGCTCGACGTAGGCCAACTCCTCCACCGAGCGGAAGCCCTCGGAGGCGAGAAGCTGAGCGACGACCTCGTCGACGTCGAGCGCCTCCATGAAGCTCTGAGTGCGCTCGTTGAATTCCTTCTGCCGGCGCTCAGACTCTTCCTGCTCGGTAAGGATGTCGATGTCCCAACCGGTGAGCTGGGAGGCGAGGCGCACGTTCTGCCCGCGCCGGCCGATGGCGAGCGAAAGCTGGTCGTCGGGGACCACCACCTCGATACGGTTGCTGTCTTCGTCGAGAACCACCTTGACCACTTCCGCCGGCTGCAGCGAGTTGACGATGAAGGTGGCGCTATCGGGCGACCAGGGGATGATGTCGATCTTCTCGCCCTGCAGCTCGTTGACCACGGCCTGCACGCGCGAGCCGCGCATGCCGACGCAGGCACCCACGGGGTCGATGGAGGTATCGCGCGAGATCACCGCGATCTTGGCGCGCGAGCCGGGGTCGCGGGCGACCGACTTCACCTCGATGATGCCGTCGTAGATCT
>CAXTMA010000447.1:0-2480 GCA_964245015.1 uncultured Beijerinckiaceae bacterium
CCCGCGTCCCAGGCCGCGGGCTCCCTGACGCCTGCCCCGCAGCAGCCTGTCGGCAAGCCCGCTGCCGCCCAGCCGTCCGCGCCCCAGACGGCCCCCGATGCGGCCGGCGCCGCGCTCGCCGCCAAGGTGGCGGCGCTTCAGTCCAGTCTAGATACGCTTGGCAAGCAGAGCGGCTCGCGCGATGCGGCGGTCAAGGAACTGACCGGCAAGCTCGACACCCTCCAGGCGACGCTCGTGGCAGTGCAGGCGGCTGCCGCCGCCGCGCGCTCCAACGCCGATTCCGTGAAGGGTCAGCAGCAGGACCTCGACGGCAAGCTCGGCGCCCTGCAGGCCGCGGTGAGCGGCGCGCAAAAGCAGGCGACAAGCGTGCAAAGCGACCTTGCCAGCGTGCAAAGCGAGCAGAAGACGCTTGCCGGACGCGTCGGCGCCCCCGCGCTCGCCGTCGCCGCCGACAGCCTCGTCGCGCAGGTCGAGGGCGGCAAGCCCTACGCCACCCAGGTCGACGCCCTCGCCAATCTCGGCGCCGACCCGGCCAAGGTCGCCGTGCTGCGGGAAAACGCCGACAAGGGCGTGCCCTCGGCGCAGGTGCTGCTCGCCAAGTTCGCCCCGCTCGCCGATCCCGTGATCGCCACCGCTTCCAAGGCGCCGGCCAACGCCGGCTTCGGCGACCGGCTGAAGCACGGCCTGTTCGGCCTCGTCAACGTGCGGCGGGCCGACGAGACCACGGGAAACGACCTGTCCTCGCGCGTGGCGCTGCTCCAGGCCGATCTTTCGCACGGCGACGTGACAGGGGCCTATGGCGTGTGGAGCGCGCTGCCGGCCGATGCCAAGGCGAGGTCGGAGGCGTGGGGCTCGCTCGCCAAGACCAGCGTCGAGGCGATCACCGCCGCGCGCGGCCTGCAGGCCGAGTCCATCGGCTCGCTCGCCGCCAAGAAGTCGTGACGGCGCGATCGTGACGGGGCCGGCATGACGGGGACAACACGACAAGGACATCCTAAACAACGCCTCGTGACGCGAACCTCTCTGTGATAGGGCCCAACGCGAGGGCGATCCGACCCAGCTTCGGTCAGGACTTTCGATGATTCGTTTGCTTATCTTCTTCCTGGTGCTGGCGTTGCTCGCCTATGCCGGCATGTGGCTGGTGCAGCATCCCGGCCACGTCAGCCTGGATTGGTTCGGCTACCAGATCCAAACCTCGGCGGCGCTGCTGATTCCAACGATCGCCATCGCCGCGATCGCGCTCTGGATCGTGGTTCGGGTTGTTGTCGGGGCGCCGTCGTTCCTTCGGCTGGCCACGCGCCAGCGCAACCGGGAGAAGGGCTACGCCGCTCTTTCGCGCGGGCTGGTGGCGGTGGGATCGGGCGATGCGCGCACCGCCGTGCGCGCCTCCGCCCAGGCCAACCGCCACCTCAGGGACGA
Source organism: uncultured Beijerinckiaceae bacterium (assembly GCA_964245015.1). GTDB lineage: Bacteria > Pseudomonadota > Alphaproteobacteria > Rhizobiales > Beijerinckiaceae > RH-AL1. The sequence continues at coordinate 1,420 of CAXTMA010000447.1, forward strand.
TGCGCTGGCGATGATGCTGGAAGCGCAGGCCGCGCACCTCAGCGGCAACGTCGCCGGTTCCGTCCGCGTGTTCGGCGAACTGGCGCAGCGCGAGGACACGCGGGTGCTCGGGCTGCGCGGCTTGCACGCCGAGGCCAGCCGGCGCGGCGATGACGAAGCTGCCCGCCAGTTCGCGACGGCGGCGCACAAGACCGTCGCGCTGCCGTGGTCGGCTCAGGCCATGCTGGATGCCCGCGCCAACACGGCCGATTGGGAACAGGCGCTGTCGAGCGTGGAATCGAGCGTCTCCGCCAAGCTCGTCGACAGGGACACCGGCGAGCGGCAGCGCGCCGTGCTGGAAACGGCGATCGCCAGGGACAAGGAAGGCACGGCGCCCGACGATGCCCTCCGCCTCGCCCGTGCGGCGATCAAGCGGGCGCCCGACCTGGCGCCGCCGGTCGTGATCGCGGCGCGGCTGCTGAGCCGGCGCGGCGACATCCGCAAGGCGACCAAGCTGATCGAAAAGGCGTGGCAGGACTGTCAGCACCCAGACATCGCCCGAGCCTACCTCGACGTGCGCCCCGGCGACTCGACGACCGATCGGCTGGCGCGCGCCAAAACCTTGATGGGCATCCGCTCGTCCGATCCCGTAAGCCGGATGGCGGTGGCGCGGGCGGCGCTTGCCAACACCGACTATGCGGCGGCCCGCGACGTCATGGAGCCGCTGGTCGGCGAAGGCAAGCGCCCGACCGTGCGCATGTGTCAGCTGATGGCCGAGATCGAGGAGGCCGAGCACGGCGACATCGGGCAGTGGCGGGAATGGCTCGCCCGCGCCTCCCACGCGACGCTGGACCCGGCCTGGGTCGCCGATGGCACCGTGTACGACCACTGGGAGCCGGTGTCGCCGACGACCGGCAAGCTCGACGCCTTCCGCTGGCAGGTGCCGGCCGAGCGCCTCGGCCCGGCGATGGATGCCTTGCCGGCGCGCAAGCCTGCCGCCGTGGCGTCTTCCCGCGATGCCGCGCTGGCCCTGCCGCGCGAAGCCGCGCTGGCCCCGCCGCGCGAAGCCGCGCTGGCCCCGC
>CAXTMA010000448.1:0-2469 GCA_964245015.1 uncultured Beijerinckiaceae bacterium
GGCCGTCACCCAGCGTAGCGGACGGCCGGACGGGGTGGCGGCGGCGGCGGCGCGACCGCTGCCGGCTTCGGCGGCGAGGAGGAGGTTGTTGGAAATGCCGCGGCAGGATCACCGTGAGGTGCCGGCGCAGCGGCCTGGACCGCGGTGGCCGCGGGCTGCTTTCCGGCCGCGGCCGCACCATCGTCCCATGGCGGCAGCGGCGGCGGGCACGGACCCGCTTGGTTGAACAGCGCCGTCTCGCACAGCGGCTTGCGGGCGACGAGCCAGCGCTCAAAGGCATCAAAGTCGCTCTGGACGAGCGCGGCGTCGCGCATGTGCCGCAGCGCCGTGAAGGCGAGGAGGTCGGCGTCGGTGGGGTCGATCACGAGACCGCCGGCGACGCGAAAGGCGTCGAACAACTGCTTGGTCTTCGGCCCGCTCGGCGGCGGTCCTCGCCGCACCACGATGAGGTGACGGGACGCGATCGCGGCCGCGATGCCGGAGGCGGTCAGCGCCGCCCTGAAGCGGGAGCACAGAGCGACGGCGTTGCCGTGCTGGAGGGCGCGGAAGCAGAAAGGCCGCGCGCGGGCGCCGCCTCGTGGGGGGGGGCGTAGGCGTGGTCTAAATCGGCGCGGGGGGGCGGGGGGGTCGGCGGAACCGGTCCGCCGACGAGCGTGTCGCACGCCAGCACCTTGCCTTCGGCGAGGCAGCGTCGGCGGTGCTCGTCGCAGCGCATCAGGATGGTGCGCGGCGTCGTGCCGGCGGCGGCGCTGAGGATCGCCGCATCGGTGAAGGGCCAGGTCGGCGTCGTCGGGGTGATGGCGGCCTTAGCGTAGGCAGGCGCCAGCCGCTCGGCGATCAACCGGCGCACGAAGGTGCCGCTTTGCGCCAAGCGCAGGGGTACGGCGGTGGTGAAGCTCTGGGCGAGCGGGGCCGGGCCGTCGTCCTTGATGATCGACCAGGAGCCGGGAAGGCAGGTCAGCACCAGCATGCCGCGCCCGGTGCTGCGCGCCAAGTCGAGCAGGCCGCCGCTGAGCAGCGCGGTGAAGTCGGCAGTCCCGCCGAACTCCGCGCCGCCGCTCGCCTTGGCTGAGATGACGCCGTCGACCTGGTCGACGGCGATCAGCGTCGGCCCGGCTAGGCCCATCACCCAGAGCAGGCCCTTGACGATCTGGATCGGCGAGGGCGGCGGCGCTACGAAGCCGAGCTCCCGGCGCATCTCCTCATCGGCGTCTTAGCCCTGCAGCCAGGCGTGGGCGACTCCTTTGGTGGCGAGGTCGTGCGAGTGCAGCAGGGCCAGCGCCCGGAACACGTCGCGGTGCTGGAAGGCGTTCGCCATGTCGGTCTTCATCAGGCCGCCGACGAGCAGGTCGACGACGCGCTTCGCCGCGATCGTCGGGCTGTCGAAGGCGGTCTCCACCTCCTGCTCGACCTTGAAGTGGCGGGCGACGCCGGCGATCACCGCCTCGTACTGGTGCTTGCCGCCCGGCATCTCCTGGAGCAGCGAGGTGACGAAGGAGAGCGCGGCGCTCTTCCAGAAATCGGTGATGCCGACGACGTCTAGCATCACGAACCAGCAGCGCTCGGCCCAGGCGCGGCGGCGCAGCACGCCGACGAGGTGCGTCTTGCCGATGCCGGCCTGGCCGAGGAACACCCGGGCCGGCGGGTTCGGCGCCGTGGTCAGCCGCGCGAGCTCGGCGACGAGGTGGTCGACGAGGTCCTGGTTCGGCCCGGCATCGGCCGCGGCTTCGTCGTGCCACACGCTGTCGAGCGACTGCACCCAACCGAAGTCGGCATCCTGCAGGACCTGCAGTTCGTCGCTCATGATGCGATCCAGAGGATGTGAAAGGGTTCGCCGGCCGGGTTGAAGGCGGCGTCATGGTCGGTGCGGTCGAGCTGGCGCGGGTCGTCGTTGCGCATCAGCGAGGCTTTCTTGTCACGCTGGAGAATGCGCCCGAGGGCTGCATCCACCGTCGCGCGATCGAGGTCGGCCAGCTCGGCCCGCAGCAGGGCGAGGCGGACCATCTCGCCCTTGCGACCGTCGGTGAGCGCGAGGTAGGCGGCCTCGATCCGCTTACGGAGCGCAGCCGGCGTCGGTCGTGCACGCCGGGCAGCCTTGCCCTTGCCGCTGGCGGCAGAGGCCGACGCCGCACCCTCTGCCGAGCCGGCCGATGGCTTGCGCCGACCAACGCTCAAAGCGGCCTTCCTCGCCGGCGCCTTAGCGGGTGACGGTATTTTGGTCACCCGTCCGGCATCCGTCTCCGGCTTGGCTCCGATGATGTCCGCCAGCGTTCCGCCACTGCGCCGAAGATGCTCGCTGAGCCGCAGGAGAATGTCGGACAGGGCGCGTTGCGCCGGGGGCAGCTCGGCGTCGAGGTGAGCCGCCGTCCACGCCCAACCGGCGTCGGCCAGCGTCAGGCCGAGACCGCGACCGACCTTGCCGACCGCGATCAGCTTGGCTTTCGCCAGCGCCTCGCGGTCGCTCTTCTT
>CAXTMA010000449.1:0-2468 GCA_964245015.1 uncultured Beijerinckiaceae bacterium
GTTGCGCCCCCGCCTGCGCCGACCGCGGCCGCCGCCGCTCCCAGGCCCGTTGCCGCAACAGCGCAAGTGGCCGCCGCGCCCCAGCCTGTGGCGCCTGCACCCGTTGCGCGCGCTCCGGCGCCCAGGGTGCCGACTCCGTCCGCGCCACGGCCGTCTCCGGCATCCGCTCCGCCTCCTCGGCCGCCGCGCGGCGTGGTGCTGCGCACCCTCACGGAGGAGGAGCGCGACGCCCGCACCCGCGCCCTTTCGGGAGCCAAGGAACGGGAAGACGAGGATCGTCGTCGCGCCGAACTCGAAGCCCGGCTTCGGGCCGAGCGCGAGGAACGCGACCGCCAGGAACGCGCCGCCGCCGAGGCACGCAAGAAGGAAGAGGACGCCCGCCGCGCCCAGGACATTGAAACGCGTCGCCGTACCGAGGCGGAAGCGGCCCGCCGCTTCGCCGGTGGCGAGCCGTCCACTCAGCCGGCGGCCTACTCGCCGGCCCGCCGGCCGTTCTCGTCCCCGTCGGGGCCTCGTCCGCTTTCCGCTCCATCGGGACCGCGGCCGATCTCGTCGCCGACCCCCGGCGTTTACGCCGGTCCGCGCCCTGCAACCGAGGGAGAGGACGAGGCCAAGCGCATCATCCGTCGGCCCGGTCTGCCGACCAAGGTGGTGATGCCGCCGCGCACCCCGACCCGCCCGAGTCCCGGCGGGCAGAAGGATCGCGGCCGTCTCACCGTGTCCACCGCCACCGGCGACAACGCCGAGGAGCGCACGCGCTCGGTGGCCTCGTTCCGCCGCCGCACCCAGCGCCTCAAGGGGCACCAGGCCGAGCAGAAGGACAAGCTGGCTCGCGAAGTGATCCTGCCGGAAACGATTTCCATCCAGGACCTCGCCAACCGCATGTCGGAACGGGCGGTCGATGTCATCAAGCTGCTGATGAAGCAGGGGCAGATGGCGACGATCAACGACGTGATCGATGCCGACACCGCGCAACTGATCGCCGAAGAGCTGGGCCATACGGTGAAGCGCGTCGCCGAGGCCGATGTCGAGGAAGGTTTGTTCGACAGCCCGGACAACGACGAGCACCTGCTGTCGCGCCCGCCCGTGGTGACCATCATGGGCCATGTCGACCACGGCAAGACTTCGCTGCTCGACGCGATCCGCAGCGCCAACGTCCAGTCGGGCGAGGCCGGCGGCATCACCCAGCACATCGGTGCCTATCAGATCATCGCGCCCAACGGCCGCCCGGTGACCTTCATCGACACGCCCGGCCATGCCGCCTTTACGCAGATGCGTGCCCGCGGGGCCAAGGTGACGGACATCGTTGTGCTGGTCGTGGCGGCCGATGACAGCGTGATGCCGCAGACGGTGGAGGCGGTGGCCCATGCCAAGGCGGCCGGCGTCCCCATCATCGTGGCGATCAACAAGATCGACAAGCCCGAGGCCAAGCCCGACCGCGTGCGCGGCGAGTTGGTGCAGCACGGCGTCCAGGTGGAAACGCTTGGCGGCGATGTTCTCGAAGTCGAGGTGTCGGCGACCAAGCGGACCAATCTCGACAAGCTGCTGGAATTGATCGAACTGCAGGCCGAGGTTCTCGACCTCAAGGCCAATCCCGAACGCCCGGCCGAGGGCACGGTGATCGAGTCCCGCCTCGACCGCGGCCGCGGCCCGGTGGCGACCGTGCTGGTGCAGCGCGGCACCCTCAAGGTCGGCGACCTCGTGGTCGGCGGCACGCAGTGGGGCAAGGTGCGCGCCTTGCTCGATGATGCCGGTGAGAACGTCACAACGGCCGGCCCGTCCATGCCGGTCGAGATCCTCGGCTTCTCCGGGTCGCCCGAGGCCGGCGACCGCGTCGGCGTGGTCGAGTCGGAGGCCCGTGCCCGCGAGATCACCGAATACCGCGACCGGCAGAAGCGCGAACTGGCGGCCGCCCGCATCGGCGGCACCCGTTCCTCGCTGGTGGACATGATGAGCCAGCTCAAAAGCGCCGGGCGCAAGGAGTTCCCGCTCGTCATCAAGGGCGACGTCCAGGGATCCGTTGAGGCCATCGTGGCGACGCTTGAGAAGCTCAACACCGACGAGGTCGCGGCGCGCGTGCTGTCCGCCGGGGTCGGCGGCATCACCGAGTCCGACGTGACGCTGGCGGAGGCTTCCGACGCCATCATCATCGGCTTCAACGTGCGCGCCCTCAAGGAGGCCCGCACCCACGCCGAGCAGGCCGGGATCGAGATCCGATATTACAACATCATCTACAACCTCGTGGATGACGTGAAGGCGGCGATGTCGGGCCTGCTCGATCCGACGCTGCGCGAAGACATGCTCGGCAACGCGCAGATCCTGGAGATCTTCAACATCACCAAGGTCGGCAAGGTCGCCGGCTGCCGCATCACCGACGGCAAGGTGGAGCGCGGCGCCCACGTCCGCCTGATCCGCGATCAGGTGGTGGTGCACGAGGGCAAGCTGTCGACGCTCAAGCGCTTCAAGGA
>CAXTMA010000450.1:0-1059 GCA_964245015.1 uncultured Beijerinckiaceae bacterium
CGTTGCGCAGCTTCTCGGTGGCGAGCAGCGCCTGGTTGCGCTCGGTCAGCGCCCGTTCGACGTTCACGCTGGCCGTGGTGTCGGTGAAGGTGAGCAGGGTCGCGCCATCGGGGAGCGGCGCGGCGGTGCAGTCGACCACCGTGCCGTTGCGGCAGGTGAGGCGGCGCTCCAGGCCGGTGCGCTGGTCGTGGAAGCCGGCCACTGCCATGCGCAGCGCCGCCCAGGGCTCGGGATCGGGGGCGAGAACGCCGCACAGCTCGGCGACGCGGTCGATGTGCGGCTTGCGATCGAGTTCCGCCTCGTCGATCCGCCACAGGGCGGCGAAGGCGGCGTTGGAAAGCTTGAGCCGGCCATCGGTGCCGAACACGGCGACGCCCTCCTTCAGCGTGTCCAGCGTTTCGCGCTGCACGCGGGTTTGCGCGTTGAACTGCGATTGCAGGTGGAACTGCGCGGTGACGTCGTCGAACAGGTAGGTGACGCCGCTTTGCGGGTTGGGGTTGATCACGGTGCGCAGGGTGCGCCCGTCGGGCAGGTACCAGACCTGCTCGGCCGTGTCGGGCAGCTGGTAGGCGGCGAAATGCGCCTCCTTCCAGGAGCGGAAGTCGGCCTGCTCGGGGAGCATGCGCCGCGCCCTGAGACTGTCGAGAACCTCGGATTCGCTGGGATTGGCGTCGAGAAAGGCGGCGTCGAAGGCCCACAGCGCGCGATAGGCGGCGTTGTGGAAGACGAGCTGCTTGCGCCGATCGAAGATGGCGACGGCGGTGGACAGCTGGTTGAGGGTGCGGGCATGCGCCTTGATCATCTGCTGGAGGTCGATGCGCGCGGCTTCCAGCTCGGATACGTCGAAGGCGATGCCGATCGAGGCTCCACCGCCCGCCTGCCCGGCAGCCGGCCCACCCGCCGGCCCACCATGGGGCACCTCGACCACATCGAGGGCGCGCCGCCAGCCGGCGACCACCGCCGCCGCCCGGGCGCGAAACACCTGCGTCTGCCCGCGGCACCCCGCCGCAGCCCCGCCGGGCGCCGGTTCCCGACGCTGCGTGCCGCGCGTGCCCGCCG
>CAXTMA010000450.1:1093-2462 GCA_964245015.1 uncultured Beijerinckiaceae bacterium
TGACCGCGTCGTCGCGATCGAACGCCTCGACGGCCCTGGCATAGGCGATGTTCACCCAGGTCAGCCTGGACGCCTCGTCGCGCGTCCAGGCCGGACACGGCACGGCGTCGAGCAGGGCGCGGGCAGCGTCGAGATCAACCGCCAGGCGGGTCTGGGCGGCGCGCAGGCGATTGTTGTCGAGGCGGTCGCCCGACACGTCGCGCAGGCGCACCACCGCGCAGCCGGCGATGGCGCGCCCTTCCGCTTCGAGGTGACGTCCGGCCAGCGTGGTGGCGGCCAGGCGGAAGCCTTCGCCGATCTCGCGCAACCGCCCGACCCGGCTGCCGAAACGCTGCGCGTCCGCCGGCGGCAGCCACGAGGCGGCATCGAGCACCGAACGCTTGCTGCCGATCAGCGACAGGTCGCCCTCGATCTCCGGCCCGTCGGCGCGCAGGCCCCAGGCGATCACGAGCTGCGGCTCGGCGGCGAGAAAGGTTTCCGCCCGGTCGAGCCGGCTTCGCGTTTCGTTCAGCGCGGCAACCAGCACCGCCTCGCGCTGCTGGAAGGTGCGCCGCCCGGCGAGGTACACGAGCGCCACGGCTGTCGCGAACAGGGTGAGGCCGAACACAACCGCGACCGCCAGGGCGACGAGGTTGGCGCGCTGCTCGCCCAGGATGTGGCCGCCCGCCGGCTCGGCGCGCCCCGCACCCGTCAGCAGCGTCATCAGGGGCAGCGCCAACAGCGGCATCGACCCCATCGCGGACCCGGCTTGTCGATACGCAAACGTGAAGACGGCACCGCTCTGCCGTTTGCGCATCCAGTGCCCCGTTGCAATCTGCCGTTCCGATTCGCCCGGAGTGTAGCCGCTGAGGCCACGCTTGAGAATCGACCCGGACGCCGCCGGCCCGCCGCGGCGGCCCCGACGGCGCTTATGACCGCGGGTGTGGCGTTTGCGCCGCGATCGGGGCAACCAAGCGGCGAAATTGCGGGAACACGCCGGCGCCGTCAGCGAACGGCGACCTGCTGCGGCGCAACCGGCTCGCGTTCGGCCGCAAGGACGGGATCCTCGAAGCGCGCGGGATCTTCGAAGCGAACGAGAACCGTGTGGCCCTCGGCCGGCAAGCGGCGGGGCGGCGAGGCGAAGGCCACCGCATGGCCGGCGGCCAGGGTCGCGGCCGGCGGCGTTTCGCTCCATCGCATCAGCGCGGCGCCGGCGCGATCGCGCACCTCGAACACCAGCCGCGGCAGGCGGACGCGACCGTGGGCGACGTTGCGGATCTCGCCGGCAAGGGTGACGTCGGCGGCGGCGCGCACCGGCATCAGCCCGGCGAATTCGAGGCCGCGCAGGTTCACCGGCAGGCCGAGCGCCGCGAACACCGCGGCCGTGCGA
>CAXTMA010000451.1:0-2457 GCA_964245015.1 uncultured Beijerinckiaceae bacterium
TTCCCGGATCATCGGCTCACTGCTCGTCGAGCGGATCGATCGCGGCCGGGGGGCGACGGCGCGGCGGCGGCCCGTCGTCGGCATCCTCGTCCGGGCGCGGCCGCGTGGCGCGGCGCGGCGCGGCCTCGTCGCCGCCGCCGTAGCCGGCTTCCGAACCGCCGGCGAGCCGTGTGGCGAAGTAGGCGATGGTGCGGGAATACACCGCGGACTTGTTCCACTCCTGGATGGCGGCGAAGTTCGGCTGGCCGGGAGCCCAGCCGGCCCCGCGCTGCCAGCCATGGGCGCGCAGGAAGTTGGCCGTGGAGGACAAGACATCGGACACGCTGTGGTCGAGGTCGCGCCCGCCCACCGCATATTTGATGTAGGTCGAGGGCATGAACTGGGTTTGTCCGATCTCGCCGGCCCAGGCGCTGCGCGCGTCGGGCGACACGCCGCGCTGCACCATGCGCAGGGCGTCGAACAGTTCGGCCGTGAACATCGCCGAACGGCGGCAATCGTAGGCCAGCGTCGCGAGCGACTGGATCATGCGGAAGTTGCCGTGCGTCGCGCCGAAGTCGGTTTCGAGGCCCCAGATGGCGAGCAGGATCGGGGACGACACCCCGTACTCCGCCTCGATGCGTTTGAAGATGTCGGCGTAGCGCTGCTGCAGCGCGCGCGCCCGGCCAAGGCGCGGCGGCACCATGCGCTGGGAAAACTGCTCGAAGCTCTGCCGGAACACGCCCTGCCCGTGGTCGCGACGGATCACGCTTGCGTCCAAGGCGACGCCGCTGAGACCCTCGTCAACGGCGCGCGGCGAGATGCCCTGCGCGATCGCCTCCCGCTTGATCTGGGCGAGCCAGGCGGGGAAGCCGCCGGGATCGTGGCAGGTCGTGGCCGGCGCCGCGGTTGCCAACAGCACGGCCATCCCGGCCCACGCGCACACGGCCGAGCCGCGCATTTCCCACCGCAACCGCATGCTGTTCTCCGTCGACGCGCGGAGCTATGGCAGGCGTGTGGGGCCAAGGTTTGACGGCGGCAAGGCAGGCGCCGGCGCCGCCTCGCCAGTCCCGGCCATTGCGCGGCGCCGGCGGATCCAACATCTATGCGGGGACGCGAAGGCACCCGTTCGGCGAAACAGGGGAATGTGCATGAGGGTGCGAACGTTGATGGCCGCCACCTTGCTGGCAGCTTCGCTCACGGCGACGGCCGAGGCGCGCGCCCGCCGCGGCGGCGATGGAGGCGTCCCCAGCCTCGACGTGCAAACCTCGTGCTCCGACGCCCAGAAGTTCTCAACCGGGAACGGCAAGGACAACTCCGCCTACAAGGGGTGCATGCAGGACGAGACCAACGCCAAGAACGACCTGGCCAAGCGCTGGTCGAGCTTCGCGGTCAAGGACAGGCAGGACTGCGTGGAACAGTCGCGCAATCCCAGCCCGAGCTACGTCGAGGTGCTGACCTGCCTTGAAATGAGCAGCAACGCGATCCGCAACGCCCCCAGGGTCGACGGGCAGCCCGTTCCGCAGATCGGCGGCCCGGTCGCGCCCGGCCTAGCGCCGGGAGCGCCGCCCAAACCGTGACGGATTGGCCCTGAAGGACAGGCCGTGACGGCAGGGGTCAGCCGCCCCTGAGGCTGGCGACGAGGGCCGGCGTGGCGAAGCCGTCGGCCGGTGCGAGACCGGCCCGCTTCTGGTAGGCGTGGATGGCGTCGCGCGCCTTGGGACCAAACTTGCCGTCCTGCGCGCCGTCGTACAGGCCCAGCGCGGCGAGCTTCTTCTGCACGAAGGTTTTGTCGGAGCGCGACAGGGAGGTGGCGCGGGCCGGCCAGGGCGTCGCGGGAGCGTCGGCGCCGGCAATGCGCTGGGCCAGCGAGCCGAACGACAGGGCGTAGGAGTCCGAGTTGTTGTACTGCTTGATGACGAAATAGTTCGGGAACAGCAGGAACGCCGGCCCGTCGGCCCCCGCCGGCAGGAACAGCGCGGCGTCGCCGGCGCCATCGGGCGGTCGCCCGTCCGGCCGGCGAAGACCGAGGCGCGCCCACTCCGCCGCGCCGGCGTGCAGGGTTGGGAAGTCGAAGCCGGCGGGCAGCAGCACTTCGCCGATCCAAGGCTCGCCGGCCGTCCAGCCTTCGGCGCGCAGGAAATTCGCCACCGAGGCGAGGATGTCGGCCGGGTTGCTCCAGATGTCCGGCGCGCCGCCCGATGCGCTAACCGCATATTTGAGATATGCGGAGGGCAGGAACTGCGGGGCGCCCATCGCGCCGGCCCAGGAGCCGACGAGGCGGGCACGATCCACCTCGCCGCGATCAAGGATCGCCAGGGCGGCGACGAACTCGTCGCGGAAGGCCGGGCGGTCGGGGCGCGTCCAGGCCAGCGTCGCCACCGTGCGCAGGATGTCGCGCGTTCCCATGCCGGCGCGGCCGTAGTCGCTTTCCATGCCCCAGGCGGCCAAGGCGATGGGGCCCGGCACGCCGAAGCGGCG
>CAXTMA010000452.1:0-2452 GCA_964245015.1 uncultured Beijerinckiaceae bacterium
AACGCCCGCGCCGTCGAGGCCATCCTCGCCGCGGTCGCGATGCCGGTGCAGCTCGGCGGCGGCATCCGCGACATGGCCGTGCTGGAGGGCTGGCTGAGCAAGGGCGTGGCCCGCGTCATCATCGGCACGGCGGCGGTGCGCGACCCGGCTTTCGTGCGCGACGCGGCCCGCGCCCATCCCGGCCGGGTGGCGGTGGGCATCGACGCGCGCGACGGCCGCGTGGCGGTGGAAGGCTGGGCGCAGGCGTCCGAACTGTCGGCGAGCGAGCTGGGCCGGCGCTTCGCCGATGCCGGCGTCGCCGCCCTGATCTACACCGACATCAGCCGCGACGGCGTGCTCGCCGGCCTCAACGTGGAGGCAACCCTGGCGCTGGCCCACGCCGTGCCGATCCCGGTGATCGCCTCGGGCGGCCTCGCCTCGCTCGCCGACGTGCGCCGCCTGCTGCAACCCGATTGCGCCGTGCTGGACGGCGCGATCACCGGCCGCGCCCTGTACGACGGCCGCCTCGACGCGGCCGAAGCGCTGGCGCTGATCGCGGAGGCTAAGCAGGTTTCGCAAAAGTGCCCCGCGGTTTTGCGATCCAAACCTGCGGCATAGCAAAGGACCGAGCAGGTGAAGCGTTGGCCTGCCAACGCGAACCTGCTTAGAACGACAAGGCCTTGAGCTTGTCCGATCCGTCCATCGGCAGCTCGAACAGGCAGGGGGCCTCGCAGCGTTCGAGATCCTCGATCTCCGGCCACCGCCCGATCAGGGCCGCCGCCTGCGCGTGCACCCGCGCCATGAGGAAGGCCGGCGCGAGCACCAAGGCCCTCAGGCCGGCCTGCCGGTAGGCGAGGCGTTGCGCCCGGTTCCTCAGGAGCCGCCCGTCGCCGGTCACGACGAGCCAGCCGTCGCCGCCTTGGGCGAGGCTTGCCATCCACCTGGCATCTCCGGCCTGCCGGCCGCAGGGAAGATCGCGCACGTGCGTCGCGCCGCCTCCCCTGTGGGCGAGGAAGCCGTTCAGCGTGGCGGCGAGGACGGGCGAGGTGCAGTTGTCGAAGACGACCCTCACGCCGCCCGCCGCGAAGCCATGGCCGCCTCGAAGGCGAGCGCGCGGGTGACCGAGCGCACGGGAACGTCCCACACCAGGGCCGCCCGCTCGGGCGTGCCTTCCGCCGCGGCGGCGGCGGCGAGCACGTCGACCGGCACCGAGCTTTCATCCTCGATCGGCTGTCCGAAGGATCGCTGCGGGTCGAGCACGATCGCCGCCGCCTTTCCCAAAGGCCACCACCGCTTCGGGATCCCGGCCGAGTCGTAGTCGAGGTTGTCGAGGCTGCGCTCAAGGACGTCGCGGAAGGCGAACTGCTTCTTGAACAGGTCGAGAAGGTGCGCCTCGCCGCTCGCCTCGACGACCTGGAGGAACACCGAGCGGCCGTCCGTGCGGAAGCGCGCCGTGGAGAGCGGGTGCTGGTCGCCGATGGTTTCGCGCCCCAGATCGATGGCGCGGCGCACGCGCTGCGCGCTCAAGCCCTGCCCGATGAAGGCCGCCGCGACGCGGACCTCCTGCAGGTCCCGGAAGCCGAGGAACAGGCCGTCCTCGCCGAGGTCGAGCTGCGGCTCCCAAAGGGGCGGGTAGTGCGTGTCCTCGATCGTGTGCCCGCGCAGCCAGCGGGTGATCCGGGAGGCGGTGATGCCGAGCAGCCGGCCGGCCTCCGCGGGAGTGTAGAGCCCCATGCCGATGAGGGTGGGTTGCGCCGGCAGTTGCACATCGATCTCCGATCGGATCGTGGCGCCCGGGCACGCCGCCGTCAAGCATCGCCCGCCGCGACGCGTTTGCCGTGAAGGTTGCGCCGGGGAAGATGCCGCGACCCACCGTGCGCGTGCGCTGCCTGCGCAAGTCCCATATACCTCGTCCATGCCCGACCAACCCGATGGCGTCCCGGCCGCGAACCAGCTTGTCGCCGAGGTGCTGATCCCCGTCGCCATCGACCAGTGCTACACTTATGCCCTCGGTGGTCTCCCGCTGCAGCCGGGCGACGTGGTCGAGGTGCCGCTGGGGCCTCGCCCGACGGTCGGCGTGGTCTGGTCGCTCGTGCCGGCGGACGGGGCGACGGGCGATACCGGTCGCAAGCTGAAGCCGGTCTCGATCCGCCTCGACCTGGCCCCGCTGCCCGACAGGCTGCGCGCCTTCGTGGAATGGGTGTCGCGCTGGACGCTGAGCCCGCGCGGCATGGTGCTGCGCATGTGCCTGCGCGCCCCGCTCGCCACGACGCCGCCGCCGCCGCGTACCGGCTTGCGGGCGACCGGCCAGCCGCCGGCGAGGCCGACGCCGGCGCGGGCGCGGGTGATCGCCGCCGCCGAAGCGACGCCGCTGATGGGCAAAACGGCGCTCGCCGCCGCCGCCGGCTGCACGGTCGCCGTTGTCAACGCGCTGCTGGCCGAAGGCTCGCTGGCGATCGCCGCCATCTCACCC
>CAXTMA010000453.1:0-2447 GCA_964245015.1 uncultured Beijerinckiaceae bacterium
TCGAGCCCGGTCGCGACCATGATGGTGGAGCCGGTGGCGGCCAGCGTCGCCGCAGTGGCCAGCGCGGCGGCGAGCGGCGGATCGCGCGGGGTGGGGTCATCGAGCGCGGCGCGATGAGCCTCCGCCATCGTGCCGACCGCGGCGATCATGGTGCGCTCGCCCCTGCCCTGCCGCGTGTAGCGGGTGCCGCCGGCATTGACGGCGAGCAGGCCGACCCGGCCGCCATGCCCGATCGCCCGCCAGCCCAGCACGGCCAGCGCCTCGGCGGCGGCCACCGAGCGGAAGGCGCGGCGGGTGCCGAACAGCATGGAAGGGCGGAAATCGGCGACGAGCAGGATCGAGCGCTCGCGCTCGTCGAAGTAGGTCTTGGTGTGGGGCACGCCGGTGCGGGCGGTGGCGTTCTGGTCGAGGTGACGGATGTCGTCGCCTTCGACCCAAGGGCGGACGTCGTGAACCTCCAGCCCGCGCCCGCGCCGGCGATGGATGATGTCACCGGGCATGGTGGAGCGCGGCGCGGCGCGGGGGTCGCGCATGCGGTAGGCGAGGTGGCGCAGGTTGAGCAGCGCGTCCACGTCGAGATCGACGCCGGGGGTCATCGCCGCCCCCGCGGGCGGGGGGCGAAGCGACCGCATCCCGCGACCGATTGGTACGGGGCACGGGGACGCGCCTGCGCCCGGGACGGAAGCGGCGGCAGCCCCCGCCATCGTGCTGCGCACGGTTCCCCTCCCCCGCCGCGCGGGGGATCTGCGCTGCGGCCGGCCATCATCACACGGGATGGATGCGGTCGAGCAGCTCGCCGACGAGGCGGCGCGGGGTGGCGCCATCGGCCAGCGCCCGCCACGTCAGCATCGTGCGATGGGACAGGATGTCGGCGGCGAGATCGGCGACGTCGCCCGGCACCACATGGTCGCGCCCGGCGAGGTAGGCCCTGGCCTTGGCGGCCATCGCCAGCGCCAGCGTGCCGCGCGGCGAGGCCGGATGCTCAACCTTGGCGGCGATGTCGGCGTGGGCACCGCGCGGCGCGGTGACGAGGCGCACGATGTAGTCCTTCACCGCCGGCGACAGATAGGTGGCCATCGCCGCCGTATGCGCCTGGGCGATCTCGTGGGCGCTGATCGGTGTCAGGGCCACCGCCATGTCGCCGGCCGTTTCGGTCTCGACCAGATCGAGGATCCGCCGTTCCACGGCCGCATCGGGCAGCAACACCTCGACCTTCAGCATGAAGCGGTCGAGCTGCGCTTCGGGCAGCGGGAAGGTGCCCTCGTGCTCGATCGGGTTCTGGGTCGCCACCACCATGAAGGGATCGGGCAGCGGGTGGGTGACGCCGGCGGCGGTGACCTGGTGCTCGGCCATCGCTTCCAGCAGGGCCGACTGCACCTTTGGCGGGGCACGGTTGATCTCGTCGACCAGCACGAGGGAATGGAAGATGGGGCCGGGCACGTATTCGAAGGTGCCCTTGTCCGGCCGGAAGATCGAGGATCCCGTGAGATCGGCCGGCATCAGGTCGGGGGTGCACTGGATGCGGGCAAACGGGGCGTGGAGCCCCTGAGACAGCAGCTTCACCGCGCGCGTCTTGGCGAGACCCGGCGCGCCCTCGACCAGCAGGTGCCCGCCGGCGAGCAGGCCGATGAGGAGGCGCTCCACCAGCACCGCGCCGCCGATCAGGCGGGACTCCATGAAGCTTTTCAGTTCGACGAGCCGCGCCTGCACCCCGGATCCGTCACGCTGCACAGCATAAAGACCGGTTTCGGCCCGCATCCGCTCCCCTCCCAGCGCAGGCTTCGCAGGGCAAGCCCTCGCGAAGCGTCCGGGAAAGCCGTCCGTTCGGACAAATCCTTCGCGGCGTCACGCACCTCTTCATGTGTGCTCCGCCCGGCGGGGCGATGTCAACGCGATGACGATCTCGACGCGATGACACGGCCGGCGGCAAGGACGCGGATCGGCCGAAGGCGAGAGGCCTGGTGCGGCAACACCAGCATTGAACGCTCTCCGACCTCGGCTAGTATGCGGGAAAGACCGCGGGCGTCATCGCCGATGCGGGCACCGCGGGGAGGACCGGATTTGCTGACGCGCGTCGCCATCATCTCGGCTGCCGTCTTGGTCGTCTCCGCCGCCATGCCCGGCCGGGCCGAACCCTGGCAGGAAGCCTGCAAGAAGGCCATGAACGACCGCATCCAGGCGTGCACGGATGATTGCACGAAGACCGCGCTCGCCGCCGCCTCGAACTATGTCGACACCAACCACAACGTGAAGTTCGGCTGCCTGAAAGGCTGCGCCATCCAGCAGGTTTGGCAGATGCAGGCGTGCCGCGACGGGCACCAGGCCGCTCCCGCCGACCCGACGGAAACCAATCACTAGAGCATCGGACCCGGGTCCGATGCTCTAACCTATTGTGCCGCATCGGATTTGTCCGAAAACCGCTGCGCACTTCTCGGTCCGATGCTCCA
>CAXTMA010000454.1:0-2445 GCA_964245015.1 uncultured Beijerinckiaceae bacterium
GCGAAGGGCTGCGCCTGCCGCGCCTGCCGGCGCAGCCCTTCGCCCTGGCCGGCGACCTGGGCCAGCACGTCGCCGAGGCGGGCGAGGTTGTCTTCGGCGCCCTTCAACCGCAGCTCGGCCTCGCGGCGGCGGACGTGCAACCCGGCGACGCCGGCCGCCTCCTCCAGCACCCGGCGCCGCGCCGACGGCTTGGCCGAGATGATCTCGGTGACCTGCCCCTGGCGCACCAGCGCCGGCGAGCGCGACCCCGTGGAGGCGTCGGCGAACAGGATCTGGATGTCGCGGGCGCGCACCTCGCGGCCGTTGAGGCGGTAGGTCGAGCCGCTCTCACGCTCGATGCGCCGGCTCACCTCCAGCACGTCGGTGTCGTTGAAGGCGGCGGGCGCCGTGCGCGCCGAATTGTCGAGGGTGAGCACCACCTCGGCGACGTTGCGCGCCGGGCGCGACCCGCCGCCGGCGAAGATCACGTCGTCCATGCCCGACGCGCGCATGCTCCTGTAGGATGATTCCCCCATCACCCAGCGCAACGCCTCGACGAGGTTCGACTTGCCGCAGCCGTTGGGGCCGATCAGCCCGGTGAGGCCGGGCAGGATGGCGACCTCGGTCGGCTCGACGAAGCTCTTGAAGCCGTGCAGGCGCAGCTTGCTGAAGTGCATGAGGACCGCGGCCGGTGCAGGGATCGTGGCCGCGCCCGGGCGCGGCGCAAATCATCCGGAAGTCAGGGTTTTGACCTGTGTTCGCAGAGCGTGATCTGAATCATGGACCTTCGCGTGCTCATCGCGGAATCATAGGACGGACAAGGGCAAATCGCCAATTCGATGCAGTCGGGTATCGCCCATGGACAATCCGCAGGACAAGCCTTCCACCGAGGTCGGCAAGCGGGAAAGCAGCATTTTCGCGAACGTCCTACTCCTTATCGTTATCTTTAGGGTCGTCGTCATTCCGCTCGCAGCATTGATCCTGGCGCTGAGTTACATAACGATCGACTACTACACGTCTCATTGAGACCATGTCCTGGACGATGGAGGTTGTCTGGGACGGGCTCTGCCGCACCTTTTCTCCCCTCTCAACATCGAGCCGCTGCGCCTACTTCGGATGCCTTCTGGACGTCCGGTCTTGCCGCAGCGTTCTTTTGGTTTCGGAAAGCGCACACGAACACGATGCAGCGCCCGCTCGTCAGGTCGGCGCCGTCGCGTTGCGGCGTTCGCCCTCCGCCACGGTCGCGCTACAGAGTGCGGCCGTCATGCTGGTCGGGTCTGCCGCCACGGCATCATCACCTCGGATCAATGATCGACCGCAAGATTTTCGGTCAGCGCACGAAGACGGCTCGCGCCCTTGCCCTTGCCCTGACGGGCGGCGTCAACTCTTCTTGGCGGTCAGCGGATCGAGGATCTTCGCCAGCGAGTCCGGGTTCAACTCGCCCGACACCTTGGTGCCGTTGACGTAAAAGGTCGGCGTGGCGCTTACCCCAAACTTCTGGGCGCCGCGGTCGCGCACCTCGTTGATCTCGTCGTAAAGCTTCTGGTCCTTCAGGCAGGCTTCGAAGGCGTCCTTGCTCAGGCCGGTCTGCTTGAGGATGCCGTCGAGCGCTTCCAGCGGCTTGTCCACGAAGGCCCAGTTCTTTTGCGTGTCGAACAGCAGGTCGACCACGGCGGTGCGCTTGTCCGGCCCTTCGCAGCGGGCCAGCATGAAGCCGGCGGTGGCGAGCGGGTCGAGCGGGAACTCGCGCAGGATGAAGCGGACCTTGCCGGTGTCGACGTACTTCTTGATGAGCGTGGGATAGGTCGTTTCATGGAAGTGCGCGCAGTGCGTGCAGGTCATGGAGGCGTATTCGATCACCGTGACCGGCGCATCCGCCCGGCCCTGCACGATGTCGGGCAGGGCTTCGCCGGCCATCAGATCGGTTTCCGGCACCTTGTTGCCCTGCGACACCGCCGGGCCGGACGCCAGGCCGGCTCCCAGAAGCGCGAGCGCGGCAAGGGCGAAGCCCCGCCGGGCAACGGTCGGACAGGAGGTTTGCAGCATCACGGTCACCGGACTAGCCCCGAAATGGGGTACCTTATCGCGTTCGCGCACGCGAGCAAAGCGAGCGGACCGTTGCCGGGCGAAAGGCTCGTGGGGTCAGCGCGGGGTCAGCACGTGCCCGCCGAGCCGGACGAGGGCCGCGCGCAATCCCTCGTCCTCGACGCCGGCGGTTCCCGCTTCGGCCGCCCGGACGGCGGCGGCGGCCGGCTCCCGCCGAGCGGCCGGCGCCGGTTCGGCACGCTCGATCGGCCCCTGACGCAGGGCGAGGCGTCCCACGCAGCGCCAGCCAAGATGCGCGTTGACGCGCGCCAGCACCTGATCGGACTGATGCTGCAGCTCGATGGCGAAGGGACCCTCGACGCGCACCAGCAGGGTGGCGGCGGCGGGCGCCGCATCGGGGCTGGCGCCGGCCGGCCGCGC
>CAXTMA010000455.1:0-2434 GCA_964245015.1 uncultured Beijerinckiaceae bacterium
TCCACGACCGGCCCGGACCCGTCCGCGGCTCCGGACCCGTCCGCGGCTCGCGCCTCTCCCGCCCGTCCGGGACAGAGCAAGGGAAACAGCGATGCCGCGACCGCGAGAAGCAGCGCGAGGGTGGCGGGCACGTGGGCGGCGCCGTGCCTCGCGCCGTGCCGTGCCGAGGGGGCTGGACCTTTCATGAGGCGCTTCCAGGCCGGACGCCGCGGCGGGTTCGGCATCGGGCCGCGGAGGCTCGCTGCGCCGGCGGATCGTCGCGCGCAGACGCCTTCCCTCGATATCCCCGGCATAGTCAAGCGCGAACGACTGCCAAGCACCGTCAAATCAACCCGCTTCCGCGATTGCGTCATCAAGTGATCGGCGCCTTGCAACCAAAGTCGAACAGCGCTTCGGCACGATGTTACCCAACGGAAGATCTTGCGGCAACGTCGGCGATTGCAGAACCGCGAAGGAATCGACGCGGTCGGGCGCGGCGGGCGGGTTCGCGCTGCATTACGGCCTGAACGGCACGGGCACTTCGCCGGCCGATCCTGCCGGCACCGGATCCGTTCCTCCCCGAGATCGGGCGTTAATAGGGTGGCTTCAGCGGATGCCGATCTGGGCGTATTGCACGATCAGCGTCCGGCACACCGATTGGACTTCCTCGAAGGTCAGGGACTCCGGCAAGGTCAAGCCGCGCCGGGCGAGGTCGAGCATGCGCGAATAGGGCAGTACGCTGCCCAAGCCGATCGCCATCGGCAGCGCGTCCAGTTCCCCCGCCGCTTCCGCAACATAGTCTCGCATGAATCTTCCACCCGATCTGCAGTGTCAAGCTGTGTAAACCTGATTTGACAGTTCATCCCGCAATGTCACGTGTCAAGATTGAGTCGGCGGATGTGACGCGACGTCAATCGACAAGTATCGCGATCGGGACTTTTCCGCATCGGACGGCGGTCGACCGCCGCTGCGCTGCCCCGGGCACGATCGAGTCCGGGCGGACGCGCGACGGCGGTAACCGGCCCAAATCCGGCATGAGGACCGGCATGCGGCCGGCGCCGTGCCATTCCCGCGCGGATGCTGTAGGCTGCCGCCATCATGCCAGCTGCGCACCGGACGTCCTTCCAAGCCGGGCACCACCAAGCCCGCGAGCGATCATGCGACCGATCCTGACGGCGGCGATCTGGGCGATCTCGATCGGCTGCCTGCTCGTTGCCGGCGGCATCGCCGTGCTTTTCGCGATGATGCCGGTGTCACTCGACATCGGCGAGATGATCAACGCCGGCGCAGAACCATGGCGCGACGCGGCCATCGCCGTCGCCGCCTTCGTCGGCTTCGCGCTTGCCAGCGCGCTCAGCCTGCGGCTTTGGCACGGCATGCGCTTCCGCGCCCTGGCCTGGACGATCGCCCTCGCCGAGGCGGCCCTCGCGGCCTGGAGCAGCGCGGTGGTGATGCGTGAATACTTCTGACGCCGCATCGGGTGCGATGCGCCCGGGCGAGATCGCCCTCGCGCAGGCGCTGCGCGAGGATGCGGTTCTCACCTTCATCGGCCGCATCGAAACGCCGTGGCAGGCGCGCGGCGATTGCCCCCGCCAGGGCGACCCCAGCGACGGGCCGGACTGCCGCCTCCATCTCGATCCCGTCTGGGAGCCGGCGCTCGCCGGCATCGACGCGTTGGCGCAGCTGCAGGTGCTGTACTGGATGCACCGGGCGCGGCGCGACCTCGTGCGCCTCGTGCCGCGCTCGCACGAGGATGCCAGCCCGCGCGGTCCCTTCGCGTTGCGGGCGCCGACCCGTCCCAACCCGATCGCCTCGTCGGTGGTGACGCTGGTCGGGCGCGCCGGGGCGGTGCTGACGGTACGCGGCCTCGATTGCCTCGACGGCACGCCGCTGCTCGACCTCAAGCCGTGGCGCGGGCGGTAGCAACCGCCGGCACGGTTTTCCCTTCAGCCGCAGGCGTGTATAAGGCCGACGCCGGCAGCTCGCCGGCACGCTCCCCGCCACCCTTGCTGGACGACATCCCGGCCCGGGCGGCGCGGCGCTCAGGCGGCACCCGCCGCACCTCACCCGAAAGGACCCCCGATGTCGATTACGCCAGAGCGCAAGCAGACGGTGATCTCCGATTACGCGACCAAGACGGGCGACACCGGCTCGCCGGAAGTGCAGGTCGCGATCCTCACCGAGCGGATCACCAATCTGACCGAACACTTCAAGTCCCACGCCAAAGACAATCATTCGCGCCGCGGCCTGCTGAAGATGGTGTCGCAGCGCCGGCAACTGCTCGACTACGTCAAGCGCCGCGACGAACCGCGCTACAGGACGCTGATCGAGCGGCTCGGCATCCGACGCTAAGCAGGCTTCGCAAAAGTCCCCCGCGGCTTTGCGATCGAAACCTGCGGCCTTTCAAAGAGCTAAGCGGATGAAGCGTTGGCCTGCCAACGCGAACCTGCTTAGG
>CAXTMA010000456.1:0-2421 GCA_964245015.1 uncultured Beijerinckiaceae bacterium
CCGCCCGCCCGATGCCGCTCGACGCCCCCGTGATCACCACCCGCCGGCCGGCGAGATCGCGCGGTCCCAGCAACCAGCCGAGCGCGCGGCGGAGCCGCGGGCTGGCGTCCCGCTCGATGGGCTCGCCGTGGGCGGGGATCACGCGCTCGGGCGCGAAGGCGGCGAGGCGGGCCGCCGAGCGGAAGGCGTCGCGGCGATTGAGCGCGAACAGGGCGCGGAGATGGACCGGGGTCCGGCCGCCGGGCGCCGCCGCACCGGCAAGGGTCAGCATGGCACGCGACACCGCCGGCAGGCGCGCGGTTTCGACGTTGAGGACGAGGTCGGACACCAGCACCGTCCGGCTGACCCGGTGGAAGAAGGCGATTTCGGCGAAGCCGGGCGCCTTGAACAGCACCTGGTCGATCTCGTCATGCCAGGGGGCGGGCGCCTCGTCGCCGAGGTCGGCGTCGATCCGCAGCCCGGCGGCGCGCACGGGGCGTCGGGCGGAGAGTCCGGGGGCGCCCCAGGTCGTCGCGCCCGGACAGTTGCGCTGCCAGGGCTGCAGGAACATCCAATGAACGACGCTGGGCGCAACCAAGTGGCGGATCGGGCCGAGCCGGGTGATCGCCTCGTGCAGCCCGACGCCATATTGCGTGGGCGAATGCAGCCACAGGCCGCCGTTGCGCAGGCGGATCACGGTCATCCGCACAGGCAGGTGGATGCCGTTGGCGCTGATGGGCTTGGCATCCACGATCCAAAGATCGTCGGCCAATGGCCGCAGCACGCCGGCCGGCGTCGCGGCGATGAGGTCGGCGGCTGCATCGGGCATGGAAACTCCGGCCAGGGACTGCGAACGTCAGCCCGCCCAATGGCAGGGCGGCGCGTTCGTTTCACCCGCCGGCGGCGCCGGCTTCGCGAGTGCCCGCGGCAAATGCAGCGCGCGAGAACGGGCGCGCTCAGCCCCTCGTCGAGCCGACGTGCGCGCGCGCCTCGACGAGGCAGGCAACGAAGCCGTCGAGATCGGTGAAGCGCCGCTCCGGCGGCACGGCGCGGCGGTGGATGCGGCGGCCCTGCGCGGCCAGCGTTTCGTCCAGCATCAGGTTGTCGGCGTTGCCGAAGTCTTCCGCCGCGAGGCCGAGCGGGTCGCGCCATCCGTTTCCGGCCCGGTCGCGCACGAGGCCGGGATCAGCGTGCAGGCGCGCGATAAGATCGTCGGCGCTGTTGGTGTAGGCGAACACCGGCTTGCCGGCCGCCGCCATGAAGCCAAGTTCGAACACGGTGCCGACATCGGCGCTGGGACCGCGAAACGGCGTCAGGTTGAAGATGCCGCCATCGGCCTCGTTCATCATGGCGAGGCAGGATCGATAGATCGCGGCCGCGTCGCCGGCAGCCCCGTCGCCTGCCGAACTGGCGCCAGCCGGATCGTCGCCTGGATAAAGGCCGAGAAAGCCGTGGTCCCGGCATGCGGCAAGCTTGCGCGCGCCCAGCACAGCCGCCTCGGGATGGAAGACATCGGGACCGGCAAGGTAAAGGCGGAACGTCACGGCGTTTTCCCGAGAACCGGCGATGTCGCGACGATCGGTCCCCCGCGCCGGCCGGCGAGCGCCCGCCCGAAGGGATTGCGCACGGCTTAGGCCACCCCTCCTTCGCGATCATCGCGCGATCAATCGGCGGGTGCGAGGGTTCGATCGCGCGAAGGCGGCAGGCCCCACCTTCAGCGGAGGCAGAGATTGGGACGTGCGGCAAATTTCAACTTCCTAGAGCCCTTCTAATTGTGTCATTGGTCGGCGTCGGTTTTCATCTGGGATGTGCCCATGAACATGGTATCTCGACGCGGCTTCATCGGCGGCGCCGCCGCCGGTCTGGCCGTGACGACTCTTGGTGCGTTCGGATTCGCGGGTGCGGAACAGGCCCTGGCCGCCTCGGTGCGACCCTACAAGTTGTCGCGCACGACCGAAACCCGCAACACATGCCCCTACTGCTCGGTATCCTGCGGCCTGCTGGTTTATTCGCTCGGCGACCACTCCAAGAACGCCAAGGCCTCGGTGCTGCACATCGAGGGCGATCCCGATCATCCCGTCAACCGCGGCACGCTGTGCCCGAAAGGGGCGGCGCTGCTCGACTTCGTGCACGCCGAGACCCGCACCAAATATCCGATGTACCGCAAGCCGGGCACGGACACCTTCGAGCGCGTCACCTGGGATTGGACGCTCGACCGCATCGCCCGCCTGCTGAAGGACGAGCGCGACAAGAACTTCGTGGAGAAATCCGCCAACGGCACCACGGTGAACCGCTGGACCAGCGTGGGCATGCTGTGCGCCTCCGCCTCCACCAACGAGACGGCCTACATCACCTACAAGTGGGCCCGCAACATGGGGATGCTGGCCTTAGACAACCAAGCCCGCATCTGACACGGCCCGTCGGTAGCCAGTCTGGCTCCTT
>CAXTMA010000457.1:0-2411 GCA_964245015.1 uncultured Beijerinckiaceae bacterium
GAGCCGGGTGGGCATCAGCGGCAGGCGTTCTGCGCGCTGCACCAGCGCATGTGCAAGCCGATCGGCACCGGCCCGTCCCAAGTCGGCCGCACCGAGCGCACAAGCGCCAGGTCCGCCTCGGTGGTGGGATGAACGGTTCCCTCGCTCATCATCCCGAGCTGGGTGAGATGAACCAAGAAAGGAGGCGAACCCGGCGGTCGGCTTGGACCACGGACGACGCCGAAGCCGAGTACCGCCACCAGCAGAATCGCGCAGCCAAGCCGCGCCATGGTGGGAGGGCGCATGCGTCGACTCCGCGTGGTGATGATGAAGAAGCCGCCGCGCCGGTGCATCCGCGGCTGCGGCGGCCGCAAACCGATCTGTGATCGGAAGATCGAACAGGTAGCGGCGCAAGCCCCGGACGTGCTTGGTGGCTCAAGCAGCATACGATGCTACCTAATCCAGTCCCCGTCGATAGGCCGATACTGACGAAGTCGAAACCTGCGCTGCTAAGCTTGATAAGCTTCGGCATCCCAGTCACGATGGGAGGACTTCTGTGATAATCGTACGCTAAAAGGCGCATCTATAATTGCGGTTATGATGCTAATTCACAGCATGTTAGGAGAGATGCATGCATAGAATGTCGAAACACTCTGTCATTTTGGCGATGTTCGCCTGCTTGTCGATGTCTGGGACAAAAGCAAGTTACGCCCTGTGTAGCAGCGTGAAATCCTGCACAAAGACTGATTTCATAACAGCTGCCGCGGGAGAAGGATGCGGGCTGCTGTTCATCACAAGTCGATCCGAAAGTTGCAAAGCAGCAGGCGAGACCTTGCACTCGGAGGAGTCTTGTGGGCCAACGAACAACCCGCCTCCGAGATGCGCAAACGATCAGGACAATCGGGCTATTCTTAATCGACTAAATAAGTGCCTGGGAGATCGCGCGACTCAAAGAGATTCATTTTCAGGTGGCCTGACAGATATAGAAGCTGCGAAGAAAGTTGATTATCCTCAAGACCAGAAAGTGGCACTCAAGCAAGCGTGGGCAGATATAGTGCGAAAAATCCAGGCAGGCCAGAGCGGTCATGCGGAGCAAATCAAGGGAGTCGAGAACTCCATTGCAAATTGCAAGAAATATCTAACAGTTAAGTGAAAAAGCTATCCTCAAGACAACATCTGTTCGACCAGTATCGCCTTGATTGACAACTTCAAGCTTGCCGCCGGCGAACCACGACGGGAATAAGACGGCCTGGGCGCAGGCTCGTCCGCGGAGCTTGAAGCAGCCCCGGCTCGCCGCAAACGGGCGCCGCACCGAACGTGTCCCGCACCTCGACGGCAAGCTTGCGGAGCCGCTTTTCGGCGGCGTCCTTCTCTTCGACGAAGCAATGGGGCTCGGTGCGGCTCAGTGCGCGGATGCGCCCGACCGTGCTCGCGACCTCTTCGATTGCGCGTGCGATGCGGTCGGCTTGGGTCACAGGCCGTCCTTCAGATACAACAACGCCCGGACAGCCTTTCGGCCCCGGGCGCAACTTCTGAACACTCGCTTCTCACCACGTTTGACCCGGCGGGTCAAGTCGGTTCTGCAGGTCGGCGCGCATTTCGCGACCGCGCCATCGCCTGCCCAAGGTGCAGCTTGGCGACCGCCGCCCTTGTCAATGTCTTTTTGCCTACCACCGTTCGCTTCCATTCCGGCGAGCTCGGCTTCGAGCCGCAGTAGCGTAGCGCCGCCGATGACGTTCCGATCCTGCCGGACGTCGACGTCTACGGAAGCGGCGAGGTAGGCGTCATCGGGCGTGGGCTGCATCTTGCCCACGGCCTCGAAGACGTGCACGGCGTCCTCCAGGGCATCGCGGAAGCGCTTGGCGATGTATTCCTCGCCCTTGGAGCCGGCCCGCCCGATCAGGGCCGCGCAATCGGCGAAGTTGCGTCCCTCGCCGACGATGCGTCGGAGCAGCCGCGAGTCGATCATGCCGATCCGGTCGCGCAGGCGGCCGAGCAGCAGCTCGCCGCGGCGGGCGTCGTCGATCATGCGCTGGGCGTGGGTGTCGCGGACCTCGGCCGGATCCTTGCGGCTCGACCCGAGCCAGTTCGCGCCACCGATGCGCGCCACGTGCTCGAAGGCGGTCTGCACGATCCTACCGGCCTGGTAGGCGTCCTCGCTGATGCGATGGCGGCTGCGTTCCTGCTCCAGGATGTCGACGCGGGCGTTCACCCTCGCCTTGATGACGCGGCCGTTGCCGTCCATCGGGTCGGGAAGCGCGACCTCGACGAGGTCCTCGCCGACGGCAGCCGACCGGGTCCGCAGCCGCGCTTCCTCGACTTTCAGGCGCTTCGCCCGGTTGGGATCGGCGGTGCGGTGGATCTTGCGGGCGACATGCTTCAGCTCGCCCTTCACGCCGGCCTGGAGATCCCCACGCGGCGTGGTGGGAAGC
>CAXTMA010000458.1:0-2398 GCA_964245015.1 uncultured Beijerinckiaceae bacterium
TCCCCGATGCAAACCTCTTCGTCGCTCAGGCCGTCAACGGTAAGGTTCTCGCCGAACTGGCCCATGACGAAGTCGGCGCGGCCGAGGTGGTCGGCCCAGTGCCGGTAGGAGGCGAGCTGGTAGACCATGAGGGCGCGCTGCTCGCCGCCGTGACCGACGAGGTCGGCCTGCTGGTCCCCCGCGAGGCCGAGCCGGCCGGCCCGGACCCGGGTGGCCACGGGCTCTTTCCAGATCG
This sequence comes from uncultured Beijerinckiaceae bacterium, assembly GCA_964245015.1. Taxonomy (GTDB): domain Bacteria; phylum Pseudomonadota; class Alphaproteobacteria; order Rhizobiales; family Beijerinckiaceae; genus RH-AL1. The sequence goes on from CAXTMA010000458.1 coordinate 236, forward strand.
CGGTTCGGACCACCCGGCCGCGCCACGCGACGTCGCGGGCCTGGCCGACGTTGACGGAGCGCACGACACCTGCTGCCGGCATGCTGTGAACCTCGTGTGACCGGGCGACCGGTGCTTGGCGCGGGAGGACTGGCTGCGGCATGGCGGCTGCGCCGAAGGCGCGCCGGCAAAGGGTGATCCTTGCCGGCCCGCCGCGGAGGCGCCCGCTACTGCGCGAAGGCGCTGCGGATCTCGCCCGCGACGGTGTGCAGGTTCTCATCGAGCACGAAGTGCCCGGCGTCGAGCCAGACAAGCTTGGCGTCGGGCAGGTCGCGGAGGTAGCCCTCCGCGCCGGGCGGGATGAAGAGCGGGTCCTTGTTGCCCCAGAGCACGAGGGTCTTGGGCTGATGGGTGCGCAGGGCGGCCTGCCAAGTCGGATAGAGGGGCGCGTTGGTCTTCAGGTCCTCGACGATGTCGAGCATGTACGCTTCCGTCCCCGGCCGGGCCATCAGCGCCTGGTCGATCAGCCAGTTGTCCGGCTCGACGCGGCTCGCGTCGCGGGCGCCCACCTTCCACAGGTACTCGATGTAGTCGGGCGCCATGAACTGCCTCGCGGGCGCCTCCGTCTGCGCGTTGCGCTGCCCCCACAGCGGGCCGAGCGCGCGCTTGGCATTCTCGGCAACGCCCTCCTCGTAGGTGTTGGCGTTCTGGATGATGAAGCCCTTCACCAACTCCGGGCGTTCGGCGAACAAGCGGAACGCAACCGGCCCGCCGATGTCATGGATGTAGAACACGCAGGTCGTGATCCCCAGCTGCTCCAGCAGGCCGCGCGTCAGCTCAGTGAGGCTGGCGAAGGTGTAATCGAAGTCGTCCCGCGATGGCGCCTCGGAATGACCGAAGCCGATGAAGTCGGGGGCGACGAGGTGGAAGCGGTCGGCCAGCGCCGGGATCAGTTCGCGAAACATCGCGCTGCTGGAGGGGAAGCCGTGCAGCAGCACGATGGTCGGAGAGGCCGGGTCGCCCGCCTCGCGGTAGAAGATCGTGCGGCCCTTCACCGTCGCCGTCCGGTGGTGGGTCGCGACGTCATCCTGCACCCTGGTTGCGGTCATGGTCGAGGCGCCTTTCAATCGGGATCAACCATCGCGTCGGCCGCAAGCCGGCGGGGACGGTTACGCTCGCGGGGCGGGCGCGGACCACATATAAAAGACGAAACGTTCCGATTAAAGATGCCGGACGAAACATTCCGATAAATCGTTGTGCTCGTCCGTCGCTTGCGCGATAGCGGGTTGCCCAGGGTACGGCGCTGGCCCGGACGGCGACGCGTGGCGGTCAGCAGCGAGGAAGTGAAGCCGGCATGGCACGCGATGGAGCGAGGTGGCGATGAGCGGCGAGGAACGGCCGGGTACGCGTGGCCGTCCGCGCGATCCGGCCAAGCAGGTCGCGCTGCTCGATGCGGCGCGCGAACTCTTCCTCCAGCACGGCCCCGAGGCGACCATGGAGCAGGTGCTCGCGCATGCAAAGGTGTCGCGCACGACGCTGTACGCGAACTTCCCCGACAAGGGCGCGCTGATCGAGGCGATGTTCGCGCGCGAGTCGCACCGCATCGTGTCGGACGAGTTCGCCGCCGAGTCCCTGACCCTTCCGCTCGACCAGGCGCTGGCCGGCTTCGGCGAGCGCTTCGTCGGCTTCCTGTCAGATCCCGAGACGCTGGCCTTTGAGCGCCTGATCGCCCAGCTTGCCGCCGCGCACCCGACGCTCGCCCCCCGCTTCTTCGCGGCCGGCCCCGGCCGCGCGCACGACATCCTGCGCCGCATCGTGGCCCAGGCCCGCGACCGCGGCGATCTTGCCGTCGACGACGTGGACGCCGCCGTGTCCGACCTGATCGGGCTTTGGCAGGGCTTCCGGCGCGTCGAGCTGTCTTTCGGGCAGCGCGCACCCTACCAGGGCGACGAGTTGCAGCGATTTGTGACACGTTGCGTGGCAATGTTCTTCAGGATGTACGGCGGTACCGGCTCGGCCGCGGATCGGTCGGGAGGCGGTTACCCCGCCGGGTAATGCAGCTCTGGCATCACAATTCCATCGGCGACAGCGGTGAGCCGCAACGTCGGCGTGGAAACAGGCCAGCGCAGTCCATGTCTGCTTTCGAGCACGCCACCTTCTGACCTGAACGACTTAGGTGGGCGC
>CAXTMA010000459.1:0-2362 GCA_964245015.1 uncultured Beijerinckiaceae bacterium
GCACGTCGCGGATCACGGCGGCGGCTCGTCGCTGCGCGATCATCGGCAGACCGACGGTACCCGCGGCGCGTTTCAGCTCGGCTTCCGCGTCTACGACCGCCTCGACTATCCCTGCCCGAGCCTGCGCTGCCCGGGCGTGGTCCGGCGCATCGTGCAGAACGGCCGCTCGACCTTCTTCTGCTCGACCTGCCAAAGATGAGTTCTGCGAAAGGGAAGGGATCGATCGGGTGCGTCGATCATTCGCCTGAGCCGCCGGGTTGGCGAGGCACAGGAACGGGGCGCAAGCCATGGCCGACAAGACGCTGAAGAACAACATGCCCGACGACAACCCCTACACGGGTCCCGATCCCGTCGAGGCCGTGCCGAACCACCAGCGCGAAAAGACCTACCAGCCGGCGACCCCGCCGGCGGACGTCACCGCCGCGCAGCAGGAAATGCCGGAGAAGACCGCGCAGGAGAAGGTCGGGACGGACATGTCCGAGGCGGTCGCGGAGGTGAAGAAGCGCTTATAGAGCGCCTATAAACTGGGCGAACGGAACAGGGTCGGACGGATGCCGAGTTCGACGATCGTCCAAGCCGCCGCGGCGGCCAGGGCGACGTCGAGACCGACCACGTAGGGGAGCGCCACCACGTCGGGCGTCTGCGCCCGCAGGAAATGCGCCGAGGCGGCGAGCAGGGCGAGGAACGGCACCAGTCCGGCGAGGCCGACCGGCGCCCCCAAGGCCCGGAACCGCTTCATCGAGAGCAGCACGTAGCAGATCGCGACGAGGATGACCGCGAAGCTGTAGGCGATGAGATAGGCGAAGGCGACGATCGTCATCGGCGCGAGAAAGGCCTCGGTCCTGAGGTCGTGGTGGGCATAAGGGCGCAGCGCGAACCACACCAGCGTCATTACGGCCGCCAAGGCGGCGAGCCAGCCGGCGTGGAGGCGCCACGTCGGCGCATCGATCACGCCGTGCTCGTCCCGGAACAGGAAGCGCGCCCTCTCGCCCCGCGTCGCGCCGGCGATCATGTCCTGAGCAGGTCGTTGATGGCCGTCTTCTCGCGGGTGCGGGCGTCGACCGTCTTGACGATCACCGCGCAGTACAGCGACGGGCCGGGACTGCCGTCGGGCAGCGGCCGGCCCGGCAGGTTGCCCGACACCACCACCGAATAGGGCGGCACGTAGCCCTGGTGGACGACCCCCGTTTCGCGGTCGATGATGCGGGTCGAGGCGGAGATGAAGGTGCCCATCGCGATCACCGCGCCGCGGCCGACCACCACGCCCTCCACGACCTCCGAGCGCGCGCCGATGAAGCAGTCGTCCTCGATGATGGTGGGGTTGGCCTGCAGCGGCTCCAGCACGCCGCCGATGCCGACGCCGCCCGACAGGTGGACGTTGCGCCCGATCTGGGCGCACGAGCCGACGGTGGACCAGGTGTCGACCATGGTGCCGGAATCGACATAGGCGCCGAGGTTGACGAAGGAGGGCATCAGGATGACGTTGGGCGCGATATAGGCCGAGCGCCGGACCACGCAGTTGGGCACCGCGCGAAAGCCCGCCTCGGCCCACCGCGCCGCGCCCCAGCCGTCGAACTTGGACGGTACCTTGTCCCACCAGCTCGCGCCGCCGGGCCCGCCGGGGATGGCAGCCATGTCGTTGAGGCGGAACGACAGCAGCACCGCCTTCTTCAGCCACTGATTGACGTGCCAAGCTTGTGGACCCGTGGCCTGCGGACCCGTGGCTTGCGGACCGTCGCCATCGGGCCGGCGCTGGGCGACCCGCAGGCGCCCGGCATCGAGCGCGGCGAGCGCCTCCTCCACCGCGTCGCGGACCGCGCCCTTGGTGTTCGCGCCGATGGTCGCGCGCTCGGCGAAGGCCGCCTCGATCGTGGCGGCGAGCGTCTCGTCAGACATGAAGCGCCTCAACAGGCATGGAACGCGACCGGCATGGGATGGGACGGCCTTCTCGGCGGGAACGGAGGTTTCCCCCGCTGGGTGGGGCGATGTCAACATCGCTCGCGGGGTTGGACGGCGGCTCGCAAGCAATCAAATATTAAGACCCGCCCGGCAAGACTCGCCCCCGGTTGCCGGTGATCGGCATCCGAGCAAGGTCATGCCGACCCACGTGGATCAAATGTCCCTTCGCAGCGAAATGCCGCCGCGTCTTCGCGGACGGATGCAGGCGCAGCAGCTTGCCGAAACGCTGCACGCCGCGCGCATGGCCCCGCTGCCGATCCTCGGGCTGGCGGCGGTCCAGGTCCTGACCCTGACGGAGCCCTTCGAACGGGCCGTGACGGCCGGCGCCTTCGCCGTCCTTGTGATCGTGTCGCTTGCCGCCGCCGTCGCCGCCCGGCGATTCGACCCTCTCGACGCTTCGGCG
>CAXTMA010000460.1:0-2346 GCA_964245015.1 uncultured Beijerinckiaceae bacterium
GCCTGATGGGACGTATGGGCGGTGATGCCGCGCCGGGTGGTGGCGGCGGCGGTCGTCACGGCGGAGGCGGCGGGCAGCCCGGAACGGGCGGCGATGCCGCGCCGGCCGCGCCCGAAGATCTCAACAAGATGACGGCTGCGGATCCCGTTGCGCCGAAAGGAAGCGGCGCCGGCGATGGCTCCAAGCTCGGCAAGATGGGGCCGGAGGGCAAGGGCACCTACGGCAAGTTCGACTCCAAGGCACCCGCGATCATGGGCGGCCTGATGGCCAAGTACGGCCTGACCAAGGAGCAGGCCGCCGGCATCGTCGGCAACCTCGGCCACGAGTCGGGGCGCTTCACCGCCTATCACGAGGGCGGCAAGGCGGCCGGCGCCGGCGGCGTCGGCTGGGCGCAGTGGACCGGCCCGCGCCGCAAACAGTTCGAGCAGTGGACGGCCGCGCGCGGGCTGAACCCCACCTCCGACGAAGCATCCTGGCGCTTCCTGACCGAAGGCGATCCCGAGACGGCCAAGGCCGTTGCGGCGGTGAAGAAGACGCATTCGACGCACGACGCCGTGCGCGCCTTCCACGATGCGTTCGAACGTTCGGCGGACATCCATAACGGTCAGATCGTCAAGCCGAAGAACTGGAACAGCCGCCTTGGCATGGCCGACCGCGCGGCGGGCATGACGCCCGTTGACGGCGGCGGCGCGCCGGAGCTGACCGCCGACCAGCTGCAGGCCAAGCGCGACGCCGCCGGCCGCGCCAGTCCCGACTATGCCAAGTACGATGCTGCCCTGAAGGAGCTTCAGGGGAAGCAGCTCGATGCCGCCATGGCCGGCCGCGGCTCGGCCGATCAGCGCCGCTCCTTCATCGGCAAGGCGCGCGACGAGGCCAAGGGGCGCCACGACGAGGCGGCCGAGAAGCGCTACCAGGAGGCCTACGACAAGGTCGCCGACGCGCCGAGCGGGGGCGGTGCACCGGAGAAGCTGACGAAGGACAACACCTTTTCGGTCGGCGACAGCATCGGCGATGGGTTCAAGAAGGCGCTCGGCGGCCGCGGCGTGACGGAGGTCGGCGCCAGCCCGAAGACCATCCTCGACAACATCCAAAGCAAGGTGACGTCGGCCGACGTCACGGGAAAGAAGGTCATCCTGTCCGGCGGCGGGTCGAACCGTACCGATCAGGTCGGGTTGCTCGGCGACCAGATCGACGCCCTCGTGAAGAAGGGCGCGAAGGCCGGGGACATCCGCGTCGCCGGCGTCGGCGACCGGAGCGACTATCAAGCGGCGGACCTGAACCGGAAGATCGAGGAGATCGCCAAGGCTCACGGCGCGGTCTTCACGGGCGCGCTTGATCGCAAGAACCTCCGTGGCGACCACGTCCACCTGCGGGACTACGGCAAGGGCCTGCGGCAGATCGAGGGCGCCGGGCCGACCGTCTCGCCCGCCGGCGACGCACCAACGGCTGGCGGCGGCGACACCGGCGACCACAGCGCCGTTCTCGCCCGTGCGCACAGCGCGCTCGGGCGCTTCGCCGGGGCGACGGAACATTGCGTCTCCCTTGTTACGGCAGCGACCGGCAACGGGACCACCGTCAAGGACTGGCGCAAGGGGCAGCGCGCCGATGCCGGCGGCCTCAAGCCGGGCGCTACGCTGGCGACCTACCTCGGCGGCGATCCCCGCAGCGGCTTTCACGACTCGGAGCGCTACGCCGACGGCGGCATCGGCACGCCGCGCATCCATCGCGACCATGCCGTGGTGTTCGACCACTACATTCCCGGCAAGGATGGCAAGCCGGCCGGGATGGACGTGCTGGAGCAGTTCCTCGGCCGCGCCGTCCACCACAAGACATACATGTTCGGCGGCGGTCGCGACAAGACGGCCGGCGAGCGCGACGGATCGAACTATCACGAGGTGATGGTTGGTGGCAAAACGCTGGACGGCCGCTCGCCGGCGGCTGCCGCTGCCCTGCCGGCGCCCGACGGACAGCCCGGGCGACCGGGCCGCGAGGCCGGCTTCGAGGGCCGCTCGCCGCTCCTCGACGACAGCGGCCGGGCGGTGTCGCTCGACAAGGGCCGGAGCGCACCCGGCCATATCCGGGGCAAGCTGGCGATGGACGGCCAGCAGTTCGACTGCGGCTCCGGCGGGCGCAACGGCGCCTCGTCGATCCCGATGGGTGACTACGAGATCACCCCCGGCGCGGTCGGTGCCTGGGGCCGGCGCAACGGCGCGCTGGGCATCGCCGGCGGCCACATCATGGATCAGGCGCTTGGGCGCATGCGCGAGGGCATCGAGCTGCACGCCGCCCATTCGGCGACGATGATCTCGTCAGGCTGCCTCGCCTTCGCCGCCGACCAGTACGGGG
>CAXTMA010000461.1:0-2346 GCA_964245015.1 uncultured Beijerinckiaceae bacterium
ACCCGGCGCTGGTCGGCTTGAGCCGCTGGGAGGAGGCCGTCGCGGCGCGGGAGGGCGAGGCCGCGGCGGTTCTCGCCGCGATCCGCCGACCGCTGGCGCGCATCGACGACCTGAAGGGTCGTTTTCGCGCCCTGCGGGTCAAGGCGACCGCCTCCGCCCGTGGCCCGGAGGCCGTCGCGGCGGAGGCGGCTGCCAGGGCGGCGCTCGCCCGGACGCCGTGCCCGCTCGCCGAGGCCGATCGCCTCGTCGCCGCCTTCGAGGCGCAGCTCGCCCGGCCCAGAACCTCCGCATGATCGGGACTTCAGCATGAGCAGGATTCGGAGATGACAACGGCCACCGCAACCTGCCGCAGGGTCGATGGCAAAGGACGCGAATGCGGCGGCGAGATCGAGGACGGGGTGTGCGGCACCTGCGGCCGGCCGGAACTCGCGGGATCGCTGATCGCCCCGGCGGGTGCCGCCCGCGTCGATAGCGCCCTTGTCGGTAGCGCCCGGGTCGGCACCGGCACGCAATCGCGCACCGGCACCACCGGCGTCGGCCGGACCGGCTCGGGGCGGATCAGCCGGCGCCACACCAATGCGTCGAGCACCAGTCGGCGCCAGTCGCTGGGGGGCGGCCTCGTGTCCCTGCCGCCGGTGCCAAGCGCCGATCCCGAACAGCTCGTCATGGCGACGCCGGAGGTGGCGCCGGCGCGGCGCAGCTGTCCGCACTGCAGCGCCAAGGTGAACCGCATGAAGGGCTTCTGCCCGCAGTGCGCCAAGCCCTACGACTTCAACCCCCGCCTCAAGCGCGGCGACGTCGTGGCCGGCAAGTACGAGATCAAGGGCCCGATCGGCCTGGGCGGCATGGGCTGGATCTATCTCGGCAGCGATGTCGTGCTGCGGCGCTGGGTCGTCCTCAAGGGCGTGCTGAACGCGTCCGATCCCGAGGCGGCGGCGGCAGCGGTGGCGGAGCGGCAGTTCCTGGCCGCGGTGAAGGATCCCAAGATCGTGCAGATCTACGACTTCGTCGCGCAGGGCGCCGAAGGCTACATGGTGCTGGAATACGTCGGGGGACGCACGGTCGACCAGATCCGGGCCGACGAGGACGTCGTCGATCTCCTCGACGAGAAGGGCCGCGTCGTGCGCTCCGGCGTCAAGCGCCGCGACATCGCCGGGGCCGACAGGGCGCTCGTCGCCAGGGTGACGAGCTTCGGCACGCTGCCGCCCGAGCAGGCCGTCGCCTACATCCTGGCGATCTGCCCGGCGTTCTCCTACCTGCACGCCAAGGGCTTCACGCACAACGACGTCAAGCCAGACAACATCATGGTCGAGGGCGATGCGGTGAAGCTGCTCGATCTGGGCGCCATGCGCCGGATCGGCGACGAGGGCGGCCTCATCTTCGGCACGGAAGGGTTCTTCGCGCCGGAAGCCTCCGAGGATCCGGTCGCCGTATCCGACCTTTATTCGCTCGGCCGCTCGCTGGCGATCCTGCTGATGGACTTCCTCTACAAGGCCCGCGCCGACACCGACCAGACGACCGGCAAGGTGACGACCCGGCGCCTCATCGTGACCGGCTACAAGACCGCGATCCCGTCCCCTTCCGATCAGCCGGTGCTGGCCGGCTGCGATTCGCTGTACCGTTTCCTGCTGCGCGCGACGCACGAGGATCCCGACCAGCGCTTCCAGTCGGCGGAGGAGATGGAGGGCCAGCTCTTCGGCATCCTGCGCGAGATCATGTCGGGCAAGACCGGGCCGAAGCCGGCGGAAAGCAAGGTGTTCTTCGGCGACGGGCTCGTCAGCGGCGCCGACGGCGTCGCCGGGCCGCTCGCCCGCACGCTGCCGCTGCTGCGCCTCGACCCCAACGACGTGGCGGCCGGCGACCTCGTCGGCGCCGCGGCGGTGATCGACCCCGTGCGCCGCGTCGACACGCTCAAGGCCCTCGTCGCCAAGCGGCCGGCCTCGGTCGAGGCGAAGCTGCGCCTCGCCGAGGCGCTCACCGCGCTGGCCGACACGCAGGACGAGCCGCAGCGCGCGCGCAGCCTCGCCAAGGCGATCGCCGACACCGAGAAGGTGCTGGCCGCCGACGAGTTCGAGTGGCGGGCGCACTGGTACGCCGGCAAGGCCTACCTCGCGCTGGGCGAGGCGAACAAGGCGCGAAGCCGCTTCGACCGCACCTATTTCGAGATGCCCGGCGATATCGGGCCCAAGCTCGGCATCGCCACCGGGCGCAACCTTGCCGAGCACTGCCGCGACAGCTTCCCGCGTGGCGTCGCGCTTGCGATGTGGGGCGTGAGCGAGGTCGCGGCGATGGCGACCGATCTGGCCGAGTTCCTCGGCGGCGCCTACGGCCTTTCGCTGCTGCTGC
>CAXTMA010000462.1:0-1557 GCA_964245015.1 uncultured Beijerinckiaceae bacterium
GACGCTGTCGAAGAATTCGAGGTGCACCGGCGCCACGGTGGTGACGATGGCGACGTGCGGGCGGACCTGGGCGACGAGGGGGGTGATCTCGCCGGCGTGGTTCATGCCGATCTCGGAAATCGCGTAGCGGGCCGAGCGCGGCATCCTGGCCAGGGTGAGGGGCACGCCCCAGTGGTTGTTGTAGGAGGCCACCGAGGCGTGCACCGCGCCGGCCGGCGTCAGGGCGAGGCGCAGCGCTTCCTTGGTCGACGTCTTGCCGACCGAGCCGGTCACGGCGACCAAGCGGGCCGCTGCGCGTGCGCGCGCGGCGCGGCCGAGGCCGACCAGGCTCGCCAGCACGTCCTTGACGACGAACAGCGGGCCGGCGCCCCTCAGCATGTCGGCGTGGGCCTCGTCGACCACGGCCGCGGCCGCCCCGGCGGCGAAGGCCGCGGCGACGTAGTCGTGCCCGTCGGAGTTGTCGCCGGCGATGGCGAAGAACAGGTCGCCAGCGGCAAGCGTGCGGGTGTCGATGGACACGCCGGTGACCGCGGGCGGCAGGCTTCCGCCGCTGACCCTGGCGCCCAGCGGCGCCACCATGGCCAATCCGCTCCACAGCGGCTCGGCGCGCGGGTCGACGTGCATGTTCATGGAAACCTCATGGCAGGCGCATCAGCCGTTCGGGGGTGGGTTGTGCAAGGCGCGGGCGGCGCAATCAAGGTCGGAGAAGGGCAGCACCGTGCCGCCCACGATCTGCCCGGTTTCGTGGCCCTTGCCGGCGATCACCAGTACGTCGCCGGGAGCGAGCCCGGCCACCGCCGCGGCGATCGCCGTGGCGCGGTCGGCGATCTCCTCCACGGTGGCCTTGGCGCCGCCCGCCGACCCGGCGTCGCGGGCACCGTCGAGGATCGCCCGCCGGATCGCCGCCGCCTCCTCCGTGCGCGGATTGTCGTCGGTCACCACCACGCGGTCTGCGCCTCGGGCGGCGATGGCGCCCATGATCGGGCGCTTGCCGCGGTCGCGGTCGCCGCCACAGCCGAACACCACCGTGAGCTGCCCGCGGGCCAGCGGGCGCAGGGTTTCCAGCACCTTGTCGAGGGCGTCGGGCTTGTGGGCATAGTCCACGAACACCGACGCGGTTCGCCCCGTCTCGCCCGGGCGATCGGCGAACCGCTTCTCGCCGACGAGCTGCAGGCGGCCCGGCGCGCCTTGCAACGTCGCGAGGGCGTCGATCACGCCGCCAGCCGGGCTGCCGGTGGCGAGGCAGAGCCCGGCGGCGACGAGCGCGTTGGAAACCTGGAACTCGCCCGCCAGCGGCAGCCGCGCGCGCATCCGGCGGCCATCGACGTCGAGGGTGAGGTCGGCGGCGACGCCATCGGCTCGCGCCTCGACGAGGCGCAGGCGCGTGCCGGCCCGGCCGACGCCGTAGATGTCGAGGCCGCGCGTGCCGCAGGCCGCGACCACCTCGTCGGCGACGTCGCAGTCCATGTTGACCACCGCCGGGCTGCCTTGCGGCAGCAGGGTCGTGAACAGGCGCAGCTTGGCGGCGAGGTAGGCCTCGGCCGTGCCGTGGTAGTC
>CAXTMA010000462.1:1567-2338 GCA_964245015.1 uncultured Beijerinckiaceae bacterium
CCGTCCAGGCGGCGCTGCTCGATGCCGTGCGAGGAGGCTTCGAGCGCCAGGTGGGTGACGCCGTCGCCGGCCAGCCCGGCCAGCGTTTCGTGCAGGGCGATCGGGTCGGGCGTGGTCAGCGAGCCATAGGTCGAGCCACCCGGCGCGACGACGCCGATCGTACCGAGCGAGGCGGCGGGGTTGCCGAGCCGCTCCCAGATCTGACGGACGAAAGCGGCGACCGAGGTCTTGCCGCTGGTGCCGGTGACGGCGGCGATCGTCGCCGGCTGGGCGGCATGGAAGGCGGCGGCGGCGCGGGCCAGGGTGCGGCGCACGTCGTCCACCACGATGACGGCGACGCCCGGCACGGTGCGCGAAGGCCGGCGCTCGGCCACCACCGCCACCGCGCCGGCGGCGACCGCCGCATCGGCGAAGCTCAGGCCGTCGGTCAGCGTGCCCGGCACGGCGAAGAAGCAGAAGCCCGGCCCGACGCGGCGGCTGTCGCTGGCGAGGCCGGTGACCTCGATCCAGCCCAGCTCCGGCGGGCAGGCGGGCAGCAGTGTCGACAGACGGGTCAGTGCAGGCCTTCCTTCGACTTCTGGGGCACGTTGGCCTGCCCATAGCCCATCCGGGCCAGCAGCGGGAAGGGGATCGGCGGCAGCTGGATCTGCGGCGGCAGGCCGAGGAGCGGCGCCACCCGCTCGATCACCTTGCCGGTGACGTCGCCCGAGTTCCACGCGGCGGTGTGGTAGCCGTAGGTGCCGGGCACCGCCTGGGGCTCGTCCATCAGCA
>CAXTMA010000463.1:0-2327 GCA_964245015.1 uncultured Beijerinckiaceae bacterium
TTCTTCGGCAAGGAGCCGCACAAGGGCGTCAACCCCGACGAGGTGGTGGCGATCGGCGCGGCGGTGCAGGCCGGCGTGCTGCAGGGCGACGTCAAGGACGTGCTGCTGCTCGACGTGACGCCGCTGTCGCTCGGCATCGAGACGCTGGGCGGCGTGTTCACGCGCCTCATCGATCGCAACACGACCATCCCGACCAAGAAGAGCCAGGTGTTCTCGACCGCCGAGGACAACCAGACGGCCGTCACCATCCGGGTGTTCCAGGGCGAGCGCGAGATGGCGGCCGACAACAAGATCCTCGGGCAGTTCGATCTCGTCGGCATTCCGCCCTCTCCGCGCGGCATGCCCCAGGTGGAGGTGACCTTCGACATCGACGCCAACGGCATCGTCAACGTCACCGCCAAGGACAAGGCGACCAACAAGGAGCAGCAGATCCGCATCCAGGCCTCGGGCGGCCTGTCGGACGCCGACATCCAGCGCATGGTCAAGGACGCTGAGGCCAACGCCGTCGCCGACAAGCAGAGGCGCGAACTGGTCGACGCCAAGAACCAGGGCGAGGCGATGATCCACTCGGCCGAAAAGAGCCTCGTGGACTACGCCGACAAGGTGTCGGCGGCCGACAAGAGCGGGATCGAGAGCGCCGTGACCGCGCTGCGCGGCGCGCTGGAGGGCGAGGATGTCGAGGTCATCAAGACCAAGACCAACGAACTCGTCCAGGCGTCGATGAAGCTCGGCGAGGCGATGTACAAGGCGCAAGCCGAGGCCGGTCCGGCGACGGCGGCCGGTGCCAACGACAGCCACGGCGCCGATCATGACGATGTGATCGATGCCGACTTCAAGGAAGTCGGGCCCGACGACCATAAGAAGTCCGCCTGATCGCGGTCCGGCCGCCGGCGACAGCCGGCGGCCGGTTTTCTTTCTTTCCCGTGTGTGTTGGATTGTGACAGGAAGGCGGTCGGCCGCAGTCCCGTTCACGCGCCGGCTGTGCGCCTCCGAGTGGACAACGGTGCGGACGACGGTCGAGCGGAATCGAGACGATGGCCACCAAGAGCGATTATTACGAAGTGCTCGGCGTCGCGCGCACGGCGAGCGAGGCCGAGATGAAGTCGGCCTTCCGCAAGGCGGCGATGGTGCACCATCCCGACCGCAACCCCGGCAACAAGGAAGCCGAGGCCAAGTTCAAGGAGCTGAACGAGGCCTATCAGATCCTTTCCGACGGCCAGAAGCGGGCGGCCTACGACCGCCTCGGCCACGCCGCCTTCGAGAACGGCGGCGGGGGCGGCTTCAGCGGCGCCGAGGGCTTCGGTTCCTCAATGGCCGACATCTTCGACGACCTGTTCGGCGACATGATGGGCCGGCGCGGCCAGCGCAGCGGGAGCGGTGCGGCCGGGCGCGGTTCCGACCTGCGCTACAACATGGAGATCACGCTGGAGGACGCCTTCAACGGCAAGACCGCCAGCTTGAAGCTGCCGACCTCGGTCACCTGCGATACCTGCTCCGGCTCCGGGGCCCGGCCCGGTGCCAAGCCCAAGCAGTGCGCGATGTGCCACGGCCACGGCCGGGTGCGGGCGCAGCAAGGCTTCTTCGCCATCGAGCGCACCTGTCCGAGCTGCGGCGGCCGCGGCGAGATGATCGATAATCCCTGTCCGTCGTGCTCCGGCACCGGCCGCGTGACGCGCGAGCGCCAACTCAGCGTCAACATTCCCGCCGGCGTCGAGGACGGCACGCGCATCCGCCTCGCCGGCGAGGGTGAGGCCGGCACGCGCGGCGGTCCGTCGGGCGATCTTTACATCTTCGTTTCCACCAAGCCGCACCCGTTCTTCCAGCGCGACGGCGCCGATCTCTTCTGCCGGGTGCCAATCTCCATGGTGCAGGCGGCGCTCGGCGGCGAGATCGTCGTGCGCACGGTTGACGGCGGCGAGGCCAAGGTGAAGATCCCCGAGGGTACCCAGTCCGGCAAGCAGTTCAAGGTGCGCTCGCGCGGCATGCCGGTGCTGCGCTCGCGCGACACGGGCGACCTTTACATCCAGGCCACGGTGGAGACGCCGCAAAGCCTGACCCGCCGGCAGCGCGAGCTGCTGGCCGAGTTCGAGACCGAGTCGTCGCACAAGACCCATCCCGAGGCGCACGGCTTCTTCGCCAAGATGAAGGATTTCTTCGAGAACCTCGGCGGCGTCTAAGCAGGTTCGCGTTGGCAGGCCAACGCTTCACCTGCTCGGTCCTTTGCTATGCCGCAGGTTTCGCAAAACCGCGGGGCACTTTTGCGAAACCTGCCTAGGATCACGCGGACGCATCGTTCGGCGATCATCGCGACCCGATTGCGTCACTGA
>CAXTMA010000464.1:0-2323 GCA_964245015.1 uncultured Beijerinckiaceae bacterium
GGCGCCTCGATCATGCCGACGAAGACGTGGACCGCCGCGCCGAAGCCGAGCGCGACGCCAGCCAAGCCGCCACCGAGGGCTCCGACCCCCGCCCACACGATCCTCATCCCTGCCCCCGTCCGAGCCCTCGCGCCATGACCGCCCGCAAGACGTTCGCATCGGCACCTGCCGCCGCGACCGCCTGCTATCACGAAACCGTGGAGTTCAATGCGTCCCGAGCGCCGAAGTCCGCCGTCACCTCCGAGCAGGCCGTGCCCTGCCGCTTCCCGGTCCAGCCCGGAGGCGCATCGCCGTGGAGGCCGGAGGGCTGCGATGGCGCGCGACGGCGCGCGATGGGAGCCTCCTCGGCCCTTGAAGCCGAAACCCTTTCCGGCAGCCGGATGGCGCAGGATGATCCCGCGCCGCCGCGCGTTCGGCGGTATCTGATTCGGCAAGGATGCGCGCGAGCGCGCTCGCCCATCGCGTCCGGCACGGCTATATCCGCGACGCGGGTCGCAAGCGAACGGCATGGGGAATCGGATGATGACGGCCGGTGACGTCTTCGACCTGCATGGCCTCGCGGTGTTCGTGGCCGCGCTGCGGCACCAGGGTGCGATGGCGGCCGGGGAAGCGCAGGCGATCCTCGGCGAGGCTCGCCCCCACGGCGCCGGCCGGGAGGTCGCGGCGCGGCTGGGGCAGCGTTTGCTCGACCGGCTCGGTGGCGAGAGCGCTGCCGGGGATGCCTGGTACAGGTATGAGATCAGCGAAATCGGCTACAACTTCGACGTCACGGCCTACGGGTACGGCGACGAGGCGCTTGCGCGGCGTTGGGAGATGCTGTGCGAGAAGGACAACTCCGTCGCCTATGTCACGAGGCTTGGCACGATGGAGGCGCTTGCCGCCGGCCTGCTGGGGGAGGATCCGCCCGGCGCACCCTTTCCCGATCTGATCGCCCGCTGGGAAGCGCATCGCGCCCGCGATGCCGAGCTGCAGGCCCGGAACGATGCTTGGCGCGCCGCCTTCCGGGCGCGCCACCTCGCCCGGCAAGCCTGATCCCGAAGCTGATCGTATGCCTCGCGCGAGCGCTCACCAGGACCGGCAAGGCCGCAGATCAATCCAGCCGCGGATGGTCATGGCGCGCGCGGGCTGCTAGAGCGCACCCATGACAAGCGATACCACCATGGCCGCCGCGCCGCGCCGGCACTTCGGCACCGACGGCATCCGCGGCAAGGCCAACGGGGTCATCACCCCCGACCTCGCCATGAGGGTCGCGCAGGCGACCGGCATGCTGTTCCAGCGCGGCGACCACCGCAACCGCGCCGTGATCGGCAAGGATACCCGGCTGTCGGGCTACATGATCGAGAGCGCGATGCAGGCCGGCTTCACGTCGGTTGGCATGGACGTGCTGCTGCTCGGGCCGATGCCGACGCCGGCGGTGGCGATGCTCACCCGCTCCATGCGCGCCGACGTCGGCATCATGATCTCCGCCTCGCACAACCCCTTCGAAGACAACGGCATCAAGCTGTTCGGGCCGGACGGGTACAAGCTGTCGGACGAGATCGAGAGCAAGATCGAGCGCCTCATCGACGGCACCACGCCGATCAAGCTGTCGAAGCCCGAAGCGCTCGGCCGGGCCAAGCGGGTCGACGACGTCCAGGCCCGCTACGTCGAGTTCGCCAAGATGACGCTGCCGCGCAACCTCAGCCTCGACGGGCTGCGTGTGGTGGTGGATTGCGCCAACGGCGCCGCCTACAAGGTCGCTCCCGAAGCCCTGTGGGAGCTGGGCGCGGAGGTGTTCGCCATCGGCGTCGAGCCCGACGGCTTCAACATCAACCGCCGGGTCGGCTCCACCGCGCCCGATGCGCTGATGCGCAAGGTGCGGGAAATGCGCGCCGACATCGGCATCGCGCTCGATGGCGACGCCGACCGGGTGATCGTGGTCGACGAGCGGGGCCAAGTCGTCGACGGCGACCAGCTGATGGCTGCCGTCGCCCAGTCCTGGCAGGAGGACGGCAAGCTGTCCCAGCCCGGCATCGTGGCGACGCTGATGAGCAACCTCGGGCTTGAGCGCTACCTCGCCGGGCTCGGGCTGACGCTGGCGCGCACCGCCGTCGGCGACCGTTACGTGCTCGAACACATGCGCCGGCACGGCTACAACCTCGGCGGCGAGCAGTCCGGTCACATCATCCTTTCGGATTATGTGACCACCGGGGACGGGCTGGTGGCGGCGCTGCAGGTGATGGCGCTGGTGAAGCGGCGGGGACGGCCGGTATCGGAAGTCTGCCGACGCTTCGAGCCGGTGCCGCAGATCCTGAAGAACGTCCGCTTTGAGCCGGGGCGCAGC
>CAXTMA010000465.1:0-2321 GCA_964245015.1 uncultured Beijerinckiaceae bacterium
TCGGCGAAGACGCGCCGGCAACAGCTTGGCTTGTCGCAGCCGAACCGACGTGTTGTGAGGCGGACGCTGCCACCGGCACAGGGCAAGTCTGAGACATGGCGGACCATGGCGGACGGTGCGGCTGTGAACGCGTTGCGACGGTGTTTGGCAGCTCGGGCAAGGGGCAAAGCATGCCGTTGAGGCGGCCTTGACCAGGATCTGGCTGTCGGCCTCAACGGTGTGATGGACAGCCAAGCCACCAGGAATGAGAGAGAAAAACCGGAAGGCTGCACGCATGGTGATGATCCTGCTGACGCAGCAGCGGAACGCCACCGGCAGACATCATCGAGATCGCGCCAGACCCCCTATTCAAAGCCGATCCGGGATCCCGTTCCAGTGCTGTTTGATACGCCATCACCCACGATCCGTTCCACGGCGAGTGGAACGACGCCATCCATCCCACCGCAGACGCAGCACTTAACTCCGGATGACTCCTTAGACCATCGGACGGATAATCGGCACGTTGAAAGGGGCTAAACTGAGGGCTGTTTGTGCGCCGGAGGTGATCAATCGCTGGTAGCTATTTCCTTGATCTGCGCGAGCGTGTGGCGGCTTCTGTCGAGGCGGGCATTCGCGTCACGAGGCGGGGCGCCCCTCCGCCGTCAGTGAAAGCTTCGCGCTCCGGCTGGTGCGCAGGATGGAACAGGCGGGCTCGCTGCCGCCCGGCCGGCGAAACCGGCCGCGCGGCAGCGGCAAGCTGGCGCCGCATACCGCGTTCCTGGTCGGCGCGGTGGAGCCAAGCCCGACACCACCATGCCCGAATTGCGCGACCAGCTGACGGCGGCGTTTGCGTCGAGGCGGCGTCGACCGAGCTGTCGCGCTGGCTGTGCCGGCGCGGGTTCACGTAAAAAAAGCCCTGATGGCTTCCGACGGCGAGCGCGCCGACGTGGCCGAAGCACGCCGTAGCTGGATCGGCGTCCGGCAGAAGCGGATGCGTGATCAACCAGCCCGCCAACCGATAATGCTGCGCAGTGCGGTGACGTGTTCGGGGACGAGACCGCCGTGACCACCAAAATGATTTCGACCACGGAAATCTGAGCGGTTGCAAAATCGATACGCCGCCGACGGAGATCGATGGTTTCGCCGCGATGCGAGCCGCACACAATCGCCAAAGCAACGGATATGCGGAGCCGGCTCTTCTCGACGGTCCTAAGACGATCAATTGCCCGCTCCATGCTAAACTTCGACATCGAGGCGCGAGCGAGTTTCGTCGAAGCGACAGCAACAGCCGTGTTCTTCGCGACGAGTTCCCGGTCGACGGCCAAAGCGAGTGCCTGCTTGATGAGTTGGGGTTATCGCTCGCACGGCTGAGGGTGACGGGAGCGCCTTCTTAAGCGTTTGGACTCTGGGCTTGCCCAAGCTCGGTGATGTACGCGGCGCCGAGCAGAGGTCCGATCTTCTTTCCGATCAAAGGGCGGTTGGTACGCAGCAGGTCAACGATGGCGTTCACGGCTTGCCGCCGCAGGTCAAGCGGACGGCTGTAGCGTACGGGTGACACGCCGCAACCGGTGCGCCGATCGCCGGCAGGCGGAGCGTCAGAACGGTAGATTGAACACCCGCGCCGGCACCAGCTCGCTTTTCACGATGGCGCCGACGGCGATCACCACACCGGAACAGGCGGCATAGGCCGGGCCATCGGGCGGCGGTTCGGCGCCGCGCAACAGCATCGGCTGGCCGCGGCGCAGGCGGGCGGCATCGGAGCGGTCGACCAGAATGCGCGTGAGCTCGCCCAAACCGGCCTCGACGCGTCGCAGGGCCACCCCGGCCGCCTCGGGCTCCTCCAGCGCCGCGAGCGCAACGGCGTCCGCCTCAAGGAACGGGCCGACGCGGGTGCGGCGCAGGGCAATGACGTGACCGTAGCAGCCCAGGGCCCGGCCGAGGTCGCGGGCGATCGCGCGGACATAGGTGCCCTTGCCGCAGCGCGCTTCGAACGTCGCCGTTTCACCCTCGGCCGAGACCACCGTCAGTTCGTGGATGGTCACGGCGCGCGGCGCCAGCTCGACCGTTTCGCCGCTGCGGGCCAGGTCATAGGCGCGCTCGCCGGCGATCTTGATGGCCGAAAAGGCGGGGGGTCTTTGCTCGACCGTGCCGAGGAAGCGCGGCAGGAGCGCCTCGAGGGCAGCCCGCTCCGGCCGCAGATCCGAGCGCGAAACCACCGTGCCGTCGGCGTCGTCGGTGTCGGTTTCCGCTCCCCAACGCACGGTGAAGCGGTAGCCCTTCTCGCCGTCCTGCACGTAGGGCACGGTCTTGGTCGCCTCGCCGAAGGCGATCGGCAGGATGCC
>CAXTMA010000466.1:0-517 GCA_964245015.1 uncultured Beijerinckiaceae bacterium
CAAGGCCGTCGCCATGATGGACGAGCGACGCTCCCGCAAAAGCGAGCCTCGTGGCCTTTCCGTCGTGCGTGCATGGGCGCTCTATCACAAGGGGGACTGGGAAGGTGCGAAGCAGGCCTTCTCCAGCCTCGATGCCGGCGAGCTGTCCAGGGATCGAGAGGTCGGCATGCGCTTGATCGATCAGGGCTACACCAACCCGCGCTTTCGCTGACGCGGCGCTTCGTTCCGCGACCGAGACTGCAGGCCTAGAAGGTCCGTCATCTCTTGGGCTGTATACCCGAGGTCATCAATGTGGGAACGCACTAGGTAAGTTCCCAGTGAAGGGAGGATACCGGCAAAGCCTGCTTGGCCTACCATGACGCGCATGTGCGGAACGTCGCGACCAAGCGCGTCCAGGTCGATGAAATCTGGAGCTTCGTCTATGCCAAGCAGACGAACGTCGCCGCGGCTGAGGCCGCCCCGGAGGGCGCCGGCGACCAGTGGACCTGGACCGCGCTCGACGCCGACAGCAAACTCG
>CAXTMA010000466.1:527-2305 GCA_964245015.1 uncultured Beijerinckiaceae bacterium
GCGTAGAGCCGCAGCTGCCGCCAGAACCCATCGACGATGCTCAGAGCCTCTACCCAGGTTGGGTCGGGAAGGTTCGACTTGTATTCCGTGATCGAGCGGCTGTCGTAGCGGTCCGGCTTGCCAGCCAGCCTGCCATCCCTGGCTTCCAGGAGCCGCTCTCTGCCGACTTGGCCGGAACTGCTTCTCCCGGGGACCCATGCACCGTTAGTGCCCACTTGAGTGGTGGAATTTTACTGAGCGAGCCGGCGCGCGGAGCGCTTGCGTAGCGCAGCGCGGCGGCTCGCGGTGCTGGGGGGTGGTCACCGGGGTTGTTTCGGTCAAGGTCGAGCTTGCGAGAACGAGCCTGACCGCGGAGACCCCGATGACCGACGACACCATGCGCCTTCTGGAGATCGTGCAGAAGAGCGACGACGGAGATTTCCTCAAGACGATCGCTGAGACCGCCCTGCAGCGGATCATGGATGCCGATGTGGAGAACATCATCGGCGCCGCGCGGCACGAGCGCAGCCCCGAGCGCCTGACCTACCGCAACGGCTATCGCGAGCGGACGCTGGAGACCCGGCTCGGCGCCTTGGAGCTGAAAGTGCCGAAGCTGCGCGCCGGGCCAGCCTACTTTCCGGCTTTCCTGGAGCCCCGCCGCACGATCGAGAAGGCGCTGACTGCGGTGGTTCAGGAGGCCTGGATCTCCGGTGTCTCGACCCGCCGTGTCGAGGACTTGGTGCAGGCCATGGGCGGAGCCTGCCAGAGGCTCCGCGCGGCGAAGCCGTGTGGAGTGGCAGGCGGAGGGGCCACCGGGATCTCGAAGAGCCAGGTGTCGAAGCTCTGCAAGGAGATCGACGAACGCGTGCACTCGTTCCTGGAACGCCCGCTCGACGGCGACTGGCCCTACGTCTGGCTTGATGCCACCTACCTGAAGCAGCGCCAGGGTGGGCGCATCATCTCGGTCGCGGTGATAATCGCCGTGGCGGCCAACACCGAAGGTCGCCGGGAGATCATCGGCCTCAACGTCGGCTTGTCGGAGGCCGCCCCGTTCTGGATCGACTTCCTCCGTTCACTGACCCGGCGCGGCTTGAAAGGTGTCATGCTCGTCGTCTCGGACGCGCACGAGGGGCTGAAGAAGGCCATCGGCCAGGTGCTCGGTGCCACGTGGCAAAGGTGCCGCGTTCATACCATGCGCAACCTGCTGGTCCGCGTGCCGAAGGCCCAGCAGTCCCGCGTCGCGGCCACGATCCGCGAGGTCTTCGTCCAGCCGACCCAGGACAAGGCGCGCGACCTTTGGCGCACCATCACGGCCTCCGCCCACAACAGATTGCCCAAGCTCGCGCAGGCCATGGAGGAAGCCGAGGACGATGTGCTCGCCTATATGAGCTTCCCCAAGGCGCATCGCACGAAGTTGCACAGCACCAACACCTTGGAGCGTCTCAACCGCGAGGTGAAGCGCCGCGCCGACGTGGTCGGCATCTTCCCAAACGAGGCCTCAATCGTGCGCCTGATCGGCGCCGTGCTGATGGAGGCCAACAACGAATGGGCCCTCCAGACCCGCTATCTCAGCCTGGAGGCGCTCAGCAATCTTCCACCAAGCGGCGACGACGAAACAGACCTGCTTGCGTCGCCCGACGACGCACCGCATCCTACACCCGCAGCGGCCTGACCGATCACACCGTCGAGGCTACCCCAAATTCCACCACTCGGGTGGGCACTATCGCGGCGCGATCGATGCCGGCGAACACGGCACCGATGTGGCGCTCGGCGTTGGGGAGCGCGATGAGCCTTTTCGC
>CAXTMA010000467.1:0-2276 GCA_964245015.1 uncultured Beijerinckiaceae bacterium
CCGGACAACGATGGCCGGCCGCTGTGCTGCGGCCGCACCTACCTCGCCGCCGGCCTCGTCGACCGGGCCCGCGCCGAGGCCCGGCGCACGATGGCGGCGCTGGCCGGTCAAGGGCTCGCCGACGACACGCCGGTGGTCGGGCTGGAGCCATCCTGCCTGATGACGCTGCGCGACGAGTTCGGCTCGCTGCTGCCGGGCACCGAGGCGACCGCATTGAAAGGGCGGGCCAAGCTGCTCAGCGAGTTTCTCGTCGCCTCCGGTGCCAAGCCGGTTTCCGGGGCGAACCTGCGCCTCGATGGCACGGCTCACGTCCACGGCCATTGCCACCAGAAGGCCTTCGCCGCATGGCCGGCGCAGCTTCAGGCGCTGGGCGCCATCGCCGGCCTCGACGTCAAGCCGATACAGTCGTCGTGCTGCGGCATGGCCGGCGCCTTCGGCTACCAGAGGGAAACGCTGGAGGCGTCGAAGGCGATGGCCGAGGCTTCGCTGATGCCGGCCGTGCGCGCCGCCCCCGCCGCCGATCTGATCGTGGCCGACGGCACCTCGTGCCGCCACCAGATCGCCGATCTCGCCGGCCGCGAAGCGCTGCACTCCGTGCACGTGCTGGACCGGGCGCTCGGCGGCGGCTGACCCGCTGGAATGCGTCCCGCACGGGAGAGGTGAGCGCGCCCCTTTGCAGTCGGCTCATCCCTGCGCTAGCTGTGCCCGACCGGAGCGGGGATCGCCGACCCTTGATGCAGACCATGACCACGGGCGATGGCGTCGACCTCGCCTATCTCGTCGAGCCGCCCGCGGCGGCGGATCGCGGCGAGCCCATCGTGCTGATCCACGGCTTCGCGTCGAGCCACGCGGTGAACTGGGTCTTCCCGCAGTGGGTGCAGGCGCTGACGGCGGCCGGACGCACCACCATCCTCTACGACGTGCGCGGCCACGGGCGCTCGGCCAAGCTCTACGACCCGGCCGCCTACACCATGGACAAGCTCTCGGCCGACGCGCTGGCGCTGCTCGATCACCTCGGGCACAGGCGCCTCGACGTGATGGGGTACTCGATGGGCGCGCGCATCGGCGCTTATCTGCAGCGCCGCGCGCCGGAGCGGGTGCGCTCGCTCGTGCTGGGCGGCCTGGGCTACAGCCTCGTCGAGGGCGGCACCCTGCCTATGGGCATCGCCGACGCGATGGACGCGCCCTCGCTGGACAGCCTCACCGACCCGAACCAGCGCCTGTTCCGCGCCTTCGCCGACGCCACCCGTTCGGACCGGCGGGCGCTCTCCGCCTGCATCCGCGGCGCCCGCCAGCTGATGCCGGCCGACGAGGTCGGCGCCATCGGCTGCCCCGCGCTGGTGGCAGTGGGCACGCTTGACGACATCGCCGGCGACCCGCAAGCGCTGGCCGACCTGCTGCCGGACGCGCGCGTGCTCCACATCGAGGGGCGCGACCACAACCGGGCGGTCGGCGACCGCAGCTACAAGGAGGCCGTGCTGCGCTTCCTCGCAGAACGTCGATGATCCTCCTATATCGATCGGGGACTGGCGGGACGGCGGCGCCCGGTCCGCGCCGCATCCGGCCCGCTTCCGGGCGGCATGCGCAAGGGGTGAACATTTGATCGGCATGGGAAGCCAGGGCGCCAAGATCGTGACGTTGCACGGAGCTGATCCGGTTCTCGCGCGCTTGACCGTTGAAGCGGAGGAGGTGATCCGCCGCGAGCCGGAACTTGCCGGCTTCATGTACTCCACGATCCTCAACCACGACACGCTGGAAAGCGCGGTCATCCACCGCGTCGCCGCGCGGCTGTCGCACCAGGACGTGCCCGGCGACCTGATCCGGCAGGCCTACGCCGACGTGGTGGCCGGCGATCCGGCCTTCGCCGACGCCTTCCACGCCGACCTCATCGCCGTGGTCGACCGCGACCCGGCCTGCACTCGGCTGATCGAGCCGATTCTGTACTTCAAGGGCTTCCACGCGATTCAGGCGCACCGTCTCTCCCATGCCCTTTGGAAGGCCGGCCGGCACGACTTCGCCTTCTACCTGCAGAGCCGGTCCTCGGCGGTGTTCCAGACCGACATCCATCCCGCGGCGCGGATCGGCAAGGGTGTCTTCCTCGACCATGCCACCGGGCTGGTCGTCGGCTCGACCGCGCTGATCGAGGACAACGTGTCGATGCTGCAGGACGTGACGCTGGGCGGCACCGGCAAGGAGGTCGGCGACCGCCATCCCAAGGTGCGCCACGGCGTGCTGATCGGCGCCGGCGCCAAGATCCTCGGCAACATCGAGGTCGG
>CAXTMA010000468.1:0-2265 GCA_964245015.1 uncultured Beijerinckiaceae bacterium
CCGCCTACGCCGCGCAGACCGAGTGGAAGAAGATGCTGGTCGACTCGACCTTCACGCTGGCGCTCCTTACCGGCATGAGCGTGCGAACCGTATCGGCCAAGGTCGTCGCCAATCTCGGCTGGGACAAGGTGAAGGCGACCCATCCCGTGTTCGCCGGCGACACGCTCTACGCCGAGTCGACCGTGCTGTCGAAGCGCGAAAGCAAGAGCCGGCCGACGCAGGGCATCGTCAGCGTGGCGACGCGCGGGCTCAACCAGGACGGCAAGGTGGTGATGACCTTCGAGCGCACCATGCTGGTCTACAAGCGCGGGCACTCCCCCGAAGAGGCCGCCGGCTACTGAGCGCGCCAAGCATCCGAGCAAGGGACCCGAACAAGTCAGGAGCCGTCGACATGGACTTCGCCGCTATCTACCGGAGCAAGCTGAAGAGCGCCGTCGAGGCCGTCGCCCTGATCCCGTCAAACAGCCGGATGGCGATGGGCATGGCGATGGCCGAGCCGCCGGCGCTCTTGAGGGCGCTGGCCGAACGCGCCCGGGCGGGCGACGTCGACAAGCTCAGGCTGTACTACTTCGAGGCGATGTCGACCGCCGGCGACACGGTGCTGGCCTACGACCTCGTCGACCGCATCGAGCCCTACTGCATGTTCGTGACCAAGGCCGACCGCGCCACGGTGAAGCGCGGCCTGGACGAGAACCGCAAGGTGCTGCGCTACGTGCCGAACACCTTCCACCAAGCGCCGCGCCTGCTGATCGAGGAGATCGGGATCGAGAGCTTCGTGTGCACGGTGTCGCCGATGGACCGGCACGGCTACATGACCTTCGGCGTCGGCAACGACTACTCGTCCAAGGTCGGACGCGCCGCCAAGCGCCTCATCGTGGAGGTGAACCGGCACATGCCGCGGGTGCTCGGCTCGGGCGCGCAGATCCACGTGTCGGAGGTGGCGGCCATCGTGGAGCACGACGCGCCGCTGCTGGAGCTGCCCGTGCGCGGGGGCGGCGCGGAGGAAGAAGCCATCAGCCGGACGATCGCCGACATGGTGCCGGACGGCGCCTGCCTGCAGATGGGCGTCGGCGCCCTGCCCAACCTCGTCTGCGCGGCGCTGACCGGGCGCAGCGATCTCGGCATCCACACGGAGGCGCTCTGCCCCGGCCTCGTCAACCTGACGCTCGCCGGCAACGTCACCAACCGGCGCAAGCACCTCAACGCGGGCAAGAGCGTCTACACGTTCGCGATGGGACAGAAGGCGATGTACGACTTCCTCGACGACAACCCGGCGGTGGAGTCCTGGCCGGTGGACTATGTCACCAACCCCTTCGTCATCGCCCAGAACGACGACGTGGTTTCGATCAACGGCACGATCGAGATCGACCTCACCGGCGCCTGCAACTCCGAGCACATGCTCGGCCACCAGTTCTCGGCGTCGGGCGGGCAGCTCGACTTCGTGCGCGGCGCCTACGCGTCGAAGCGTGGCAAATCGATCATCGCCGCCACCTCCACGGCGGCGCACGGCAAGGTGAGCCGCATCGTGCCCCGTCTCGGCGGCCCGGTGACGACGCCGCGCATCGACACGCACTGGATCGTCACCGAGCATGGGGCGGCCAACATGAAGGGTCTGTCCTCGACCGAACGCGCCCAGGCGCTGATCGGCCTCGCCCATCCCAACTTCCGCGACGAACTCACCGACGCCGCCAAGGCTCAACACCTGATCTGACAACACCCGATCCGAGAGGTCCCGCACCATGGCCCGAACCGTCGCCGACCAGATGGTCGAAACGCTTGCCGCCGCCGGCGTGGAGCGCATCTACGGCATCGTCGGCGACAGCCTGAACGGCTTCACCGACGCCCTGCGCCGCCAGGGCAAGATCCGCTGGCTGCACACCCGCCACGAGGAGGTCGCCGCCTTCGCCGCCGGCGCCGACGCCCATGTCACGGGCAAGCTCGCGGTGTGCGCGGGGTCGTGCGGGCCAGGCAACCTCCACCTCATCAACGGTCTGTTCGACTGCCACAGGTCGCGGCAGCCGGTGGTGGCCATCGCCGCGCACATCCCCTCGGCCGAGATCGGCTCGGGGTACTTCCAGGAAACCCATCCCGAGCAGCTCTTCAAGGAGTGCTCGCTACACTGCGAGCTGGTGTCCTCGCCGGCGCAGATGCCGCGAGCGCTGGAGACCGCGATCCGTCGCGCCCACGCCGAGCGCGGCGTTTGCGTGCTGGTGATCCCCGGCGACGTCGCGCTGGGGCAGGCCGCCGAGGCGCCGCTGCCGCGCC
>CAXTMA010000469.1:0-2255 GCA_964245015.1 uncultured Beijerinckiaceae bacterium
GTGCGTCGCGGCTGCTGCTGCGCTTCGGCGATGGGGCGCTGGCGGCGGTGCCGGACAGCGCGGCGGAGCGGGAATGAGGACAGGAACAAGAGCGGGGCGGCGATGCCGGGGTGTGAGGGACGGCAAGGTCGACCCCCAAGGAATATAGGAGAGGATGAGATGACGAAGAGCGGAACGACGGGCAACGCGGCACCTGCCGCCACGGACACCTACGCGGCGAGCTATGCCAAGCTTGCCGCCATCGCCGAACGCCTGCGCGCCGGCGGCACTGCCGTCAGCGTCGACACGCTGGTCGACGACGTGCGCGCAGCGCGGGCGGCGCACGAGGTGTGCCGTGCCAGGCTCGACGCGGTGCGTCGCGAGATCGACGCCGAGGTCGCCGCCGCCGAAAGCGAAGCCGACCAGCCCCGCCGCAGCTGATGCGGTACCCCTGAGATCAACCAAGCAGCGGACCGCCTCGGCCCGGTGCAAAGGCCGGTGCCGACGCGACCCGCCTCAACGTCACAGGACCACACATGACACCGCACACCACCGGCGCCCTGACCGGCGCGCTGGCGCAGCTCATCAATCTCAATCGCGGCGAGCTGACCGTGCTCGCCGCCGCCGCCGGGGCGCTCGCCGCGGCGCAATCCGGCTGGTCGGCCGAAGGGCCGTTCCCGCCGGCTCAGGCCGGCGAGCCTCGGCGCGGGCCGTCGCATCGCGTCAGCGGGTACTGTCGACACAATACGCCGGTGGACGACAGTGTCGATCGCGTCAGCGACGCGACCGGCACGGGTTTGGGCCGAGAACCTATCGTCGCTCCGGCTGCGCCCGAGGCAAGCGGGCTGCGTCTGCGCGGGCGCGGCAGGCTGCTATACTGCAGCCATGAGGGGGTCGATCCCGACTTGTTCGTGAGCCAAGCTTACCGGCGCCGCCTCGGTCCGACCCGGCCTGGCCTGCTCTACGCCGCCGGCTGCGACGGCCTGCTCGCCCTGGCCGAGCGCCTCGACGAGCCGCTTTACAAGGTGGGCACAACAGAAGGCCAGACCACGACATCGCGAATGACGACGCTTGCCGCCGAGCGCTACGGCAGCATCGTACGCGAAGGAGAGAGTTGGCATGAGGAGGACGGCTTCGACCACTGGCGCGCGGTGGGCCTGCCGCTCACCAGGCAGCGCGCCCGCATGAGCCCGGTACGGCCGGCGCTGAAAGCGATCGCCTACGAGTGCCCGGTCTCGCTGCCGCACGGCGTGCTCGACCGCGCGGTGGCGGCGGCGCTGGCGCCGGCGGGCCTCATAGCCTTCACCGTCTCCGATGAGGGCCGGGCGGCGTGCCGCGAGCGGGCGATCGAGCTGGCCAGCCTCGACAGGTACTCGCCGGAACCGCTCGGCTGCGTTCAGGGGCGCTACGAGCGGGCGCGCGAGCTGGTACTGCTCGGCCCGCGCGCCGACGCCGACCGGCTCGCCTGCGTGCTGGAGGCGGTCATCGCCGCCCACGTGATGCGGCAGTCATCGGACTGAGAAGGACAAGGCGGAGCTGAACCGGGCCGGGCTGTCGGCGGCACGGCGGCGTTCGCGCGCTTGCCGCCGGCAGCCGGGGCGCGGCGATCGCACCCTGTTGACCGCACCGACGTCGAGCGCGGCAGCCTGGGCCAGCGCGCCTGACTCCGCGCGAGCGGAATGCTCCGGGATAAGCAGGTGTGCTCCCGGACAGGCAGATGCGCTCCCGGACAGGCAGGTGCGCTCCCGGACAGGCAGGTGCGCTCCCGGACAGGCAGGTGCGCTCCCGGATAGGCAGACAACCCGCGAAGCGCGCGGGCGAGCCCCACGCATCGCCACACGACGGTCCGCCTTCTCGCACCTGCCCACCGCTCGCCACGTACATCGCACGCTCGTGCCGGTCGCGGCCATCGGCGAGCGGCGAGCGCTGCCGCTCGGATCGCGCCGCGGGGAACAGGTCGGGTGTCGAAGCGGGGAGGAGCTGAACGGACAACAAGCGCAGGAGAGATGAGGAGTGCCCCATGCGGATCGTGGTGAAGACAACGGTGGATCGGGACTTCATGGGCGGCAAGACCACGACCACGAAGCTCGTCGTCGACGATGCCGATGCGCTCGACCTGCTGCGGCTGCTGGGCGAGGCGCCGCAGGGCGCCGATCGCAGGCTCGGCGGCCCGGGCGACCCCGGCGGCATCGCGGTCACCGCCGCGATGGAGGCGGCGGGCCGCAAGGTGTTCCTCTCGCCCGAGCGCGTCGAGGCGCTCCGCGACACGCTGGGCG
>CAXTMA010000470.1:0-2234 GCA_964245015.1 uncultured Beijerinckiaceae bacterium
GGCCGGTCTCGTAGTCCGCCCGGTGCTCGGCGGGAATGGTGAAGCTCAGCACCGGGGTGTGCTTCCACAGGAAGAACTGCTCGCAGTCGACCTGGGCGCCACCGAACTTGTCGGCGTGCGCCGGGCCGGCGGCAAGGGCGCAGGCGGCGGCGAGCAGAAGGGGAAGCGTCGGCGGGATCGCGCGGGGCGGTGTGGTCGGCATGGTCGGGCTCTGGGATCACGGGTGATCGGTGATCGTCAGGGTTGCACGCGTCGCGTTAAGATATCCCTCCGATCATATGGAGGTTTGCTGCCTATCGCCGTCCAACCTAGCCGATGGCGGCGACCAACACGGCCCGGGCGCTGCTGGCCCGCAATCTCCGACGCATCCGGCTGGAGCGCGGCCTGACGCAGGAAGCGCTGTCGCACGGCAGCGGGGTGATGCAGTCGCACCTCAGCGAGATCGAGGCGGGCAAGCGCAACGCCTCCGTGGACCTGATCGGCGCCATCGCGCTGGCGCTTGCCGTGCCGGTCGCGGCGCTGTTCACCGAGCCGGAGCCGGGCACGCCGGCCGGCGAGAGGTGACGGGCCTCGCTTTCGCGTCACGGACCTGTCGTATCCGACGGGTTCGCGGCAAGCGCCCGCGCGAGCGATGCGCGCAGCGCCAGCACTTCCCGGCGGCCACCTTCCAGCCAGCGCTCCACGAGCGCCAGCTAACTCGCGATAGCACGGAACTGCGCCCCAAACGCCGCGAAATCATCATCGGTGTTGGCGCGGGAGGCCAACTCACCCGCCCGGAGCAGCCGCTTGGCGTCCAGCAGCGCCGACTCGCCAGTGCCGTCGAAGAGGGAGTCGGGCTCCTGATCCTCGCGCAGCTCCGGCGGCCTCATCGCGCCGGCTCCGTCCCCGGCGTGGCTGTTGTCCTGCGGTCGCGCCAACGATCCTGCCTCGCCCTCTCCATGCCTTTCCCTCCGTTTGCAGGGGCTTGCCTCGCTTCCCCTCCCACCCGCATGGCCCGCCGTCGCCTGCCTCCGACCTTCGCCGCGCCGCACGCCGCCGGCGCCCTTCTTCATCATCTGACCGATCCGTCGCACGGTGCCGCACAACAACGAGGCCCTGCGCCGGCGATCACGGCACGAAGCCGACGGGATGGCGGAAGCTGGCCGCCTGCGAGCCGCCGCCCGCCAGCGCAACCGCGTGCTCGACGTCGTCGAGGTGCAGCGCGTCGCGCCCGGCTGCGGCGGCGAAGCCGAGCGCCAAGGCAACGATGCGCATCAGTTGCCGCGGGTTGTGCCGGGCGAGGCGATTGCGCACCGCCTCGTCGAGGCTGGCCGCGAAGTGCTCGCCATGGCGGGCGCGCACCGCGGCGTAGATGCCGTCGACCATGACCGCGAGCTGGGCGCGGGTGGGATCGGGCACCGTCATCACCAGCATACGGTCGAGGATCGAAGGCGGCAGGCCCGCCGTGCCGTTCGCCGCCGCGATCCAGAGGACGTGGTCGGCGCGCAGCGGCAGTTCCAGGAAATCATCGACGAAGGCGCGGGCGTTCTCTTCCTCCAACAGGCTGTGGAACACGTCGTAGGGCCGCTCAAAGCTGCCCAACACCGGCGCCTTCTCGAACTCATCGAGCACGATCACCGGGCTCGCTGTCGGGCTCGCCAGCATCAGCTCGGCGACCTTGCCCATCCGCGCCCCCTTCCAGCTCGTGTTGAGGCCGCGGAGGCGCCAAGAATCGAACATGTTGACGGCCAGGAACTCGACCGTCGTGCCGAGCGCGGCGGCGACCCGTTTCAGCACGTAGGTCTTGCCGATGCCGGGCGCGCCGACCAGCAGCACCGGGGCGAGGCGCAGCGGCGTGTCGGTGGTGGCCGACAGGGTGATGGCGCGCGGGCGATGCGGCGCAGCTGTCGCAGGCGATGGCGGTCCTCCGGCGAGGGCTCGTCGTCGCTGTCGCCCGATGCCGGCCCGTCCGGGTCGAGGAAGCCGTCGCTGCGGTCGTCGCCGCCTGCCAGAGCGCGAATGGCGCGGGCAAGGTCGGCGCGGTCGTAGAGCGGCACGGTGTGCGGCTCTACGGCGGCCTGCAGCACGGCGAGCGCCGCCTGCTGCCGCGCGAGCTCGTCGCCGTCAAAGCTCTCATCGGCGTCGTCGGCCTCCGACATCTCGCTGGATGGCCCGTCGCCGGGAGGGGCCTCGTCGAGTAGCGCATCGTGAGTAAGTTTGTCGGCGGGCGTGTCGTCGGTCACGCTGATCATGGC
>CAXTMA010000471.1:0-2172 GCA_964245015.1 uncultured Beijerinckiaceae bacterium
GTGCTCTCCTGCCGCGCCATAGGCGAGCACCGCCACCAGCATCGCGCCGGCCGCGACCCAACCGCCCATCGCAAGGGTCTGGGCGGGAGGGTCGCCGGCGCGGCAGGAGAGCACGGTGTTCCAAAGGGCGAGAACGGCGAAGTAGCCCATCAGCGCCGGAACCTTGAGGAAGCGGACGGCGAGGCCTCCGACGAGCGGCCTGCCCCGCCACAGCACCGTTTCATCGGCCGCGATCGCTTCGGAGCCTTCGGAAAAGAACAGCGCGCGCTTCATCGATCGGCTCCCGGACTGGAGGATGGCATCGCCGGCGCCGCCGCCGCCGCTTCGGGATAAACCGGCCGCCTGTCGGCCGCCTGCCGCTCGCCCGAGGCAGGACCCTCCGAGCCGGGATGGCCGGGGCGGAGCGGGCCCGGCTTGGGATAGCGGGATTTGGCGAACAGCGGCTGGGGAAGGATCGGCTGGCTGTAAAGATAGCCGCCGGCGAAGTAGCCGACGATCTGGTCCTCCTCCAGCTTGGTGATCTCATCAGCCGCCTTGGTCACGGGAACGTTGGCGAACTGCCCGGCGGTGATCGAGGCGACCTTGACGACCCGCCGAGCGTCGCGGACCCGCGCCATGGCCATGGGCAGCAGACGCTTGCCGACGCCGACCCCGGCCAGCAGACCGACTTCGAGGTAGCGGATGATCGATTCGGCCTCGTCGATCCAGATGTCGACCACAGTGCCGGCCGGCTCTCCGTCCTTGCCGAGCACGGTCATGCCGATCGGGTTGGGACCATCGGGAGCGATGCTGTGGGCGAGCGCCTTGCGCAGCGGCATCAGGATCGCCTGCCCGGTCATGCCGCGCTCGGGCACATCGGCGCGCGCCGCGTAGGAGGCCGGCCCGACGCCGCCGAGCATCGGATCGCCCACCGGCCGGAACGGCGCGCCGGGCCATTCCCCGCCCGGCACCACCGGCGCGTCGACACGGTCATGCCCGTATTCGGGCTGGGTGAAGACCTGGCCGTCGTGGCTGCGGAAGACCTTGAGCGGCGGCACCTCGGGAAAGCCGCGAACGGCGACGCGAGCGCTTCGCGGCCGCTCGGTTTCGAGGGGATAGCCTTCCCGCTTGTTTTCGCGATGCAGGTAGAAAACGAGAGCGGCGAAGAAGAGCCAGAAGGCATACAAGGTGAGTTGGGCGAGATCGATGTAACCCGTAAAGGCGTGGAACATGCCGATCTTTCCCTGTTGTTTCCTTCCCCGGCCAAATCATGCGCGACTTGTCCCGGTCGTGGCGGAGTCACGCGTGAAAACACCGGATCCAAGTCCGCAAACGATCGCTTGAAGAAGAACGCGCAGGCGAGACTGCGGAAGCGATCCGTGCCGAGCGTCGTGCCACCCGAACAGCGGAGGTTCCGCTCCCCTGTCCGGGGAAGATAGGCGCCGGCCGCGAGGAGTGTCAATGACAGTTGACGTCAGTTACACCTGACGTTTGACGGAGAAGAGCTGATCACCGTCTCGGCACGCGGTCGCATACGAGGCGCATGCGGAACGCCCCCGCAGGTTCTCGGGGCATCGGACCACGGACCGGATCCGACACGCTAACCTTCCGTGTCGCTTCGGTTCTTCCCGGAAGTCGCTGCGCACTTAGCCGATGCGCACTTGTTGGTCCGATGTCGGTATCTCCCGTTGGCATCGCGGCGCCAACGATCGGCGGCGGCTTTCGCCGGGATCGCGTCGGTCGGGCACGATGAACGATCGATGGCCCAGGCGGGGCGGCGATCGTGGCGATGGCTTGCTGCGGGCCGGCCGCACGCAAGCGGCATCGTCACCGTGGCCGCACCGGCGTAACGTTTGCGCAAGCTAACGGTCTTAGGATTGCCGCAGTCCGAACGCGTTATGCGCGGGTACGGTGCCGGACGCGAATGCCGGACCTCGCCGATCCCAGCGCAGTTCGCGACCAGCCGTCACGAAGCCGACCGAAAACAGGAGGGACACTTTGGCCTACAGGATGGATTCCCTACGACGGGCCGGCTTGGTTGCCGGCCTTGCCGCCGCCGTGCTTGCCGGCTCGCTGGCTCCGAGCAGCGCCGGCGACCGTGGCGGGGCGATCGCCGCCGGCGTGCTCGGCGGCGTGGCCCTTGGCGCCCTCGCCGGATCGGCGGCAGCGGGTGCCTACGCCCCGCCGCCGGCC
>CAXTMA010000472.1:0-2164 GCA_964245015.1 uncultured Beijerinckiaceae bacterium
GTTTCGAAGATCTTCAGCGCGTGCTCGTGCAGGATGCGCGTGGTTCGCTCGACGTGGTGTTCAGCCCCTCGTTCGACATCGCGCCAGTTCTGACGGGCGGCAAGGCCGAACAGCGCCATCGGCAAGATGATGGAGATGGCCAGCAGCGCCACCGTGGACCGCGGCACGCGCGCCCTTCCCCTGCGGGTCGAGATCCGCGACGGCCAGGGCAACGCCCACCACCGCCGTGTCGGCTTTTCAGATGTGTTCGGCTTGGGATCGAGCATGGCAGCCGTCTGAAACGTCATCGGGGCTGACGTTCCGCCACCAGGATGTCGCAATCAAGGCTCTCGGCGAGAAACCTGGATCGCATCCGCCGACGCGCCGGCTTCGCCGCGATCCGATTCAGATGGCCGTGCCCGTGCTCCAGCGCCACAGTCGGTTGACCGGCAGGGGAACCAGCATGAAGGCGTGCTCCAAGATGGCAAGTGCGACGAGGGTGGCAACGAGCGCGTAGCCGGCTTTGGCCGCTGGTTCGGCCTGCGGATCGAGGGCGAACACGATCAGCACTCCGGCGAGGGCAAGCGAGCCAGCAAGCGCGACGGGAAAGAAGGCGTTCACCGGACCGCGCCGGAAATAACTGCGAAGGTGGACGACGGGGGCCGGCAGCACTTCGTCGTTGAGCACGGGCACGCCCAGGAAAAGGTTGAGCTTGGCGCTGATGCGCATCGCCCAGAGGACGGCGAAGGTGAGGACGCCGACCCTGTTGGCGCCGCCGGAGGTCGCCAGCACAACGGCGAGGCCGGTCACCGTCAGCGCGACCTCATGATACAGGATCGCGCTGAGCGCGCAGCGGAAGCGGTCGAGGCCGCGGGCTCCGACCGGGCAGGGCGATGTCCGTGGTCCGGTCACGGCGCCCGACAGGAAGGCGATCTCCTGCGTGCCCCACAGGATGATCGCGGCGGTGAAGGCGGCGTACACGCCGAAGGTGCCGGTCATGCCGGCCGTTTTGGCGAGAACCGCGAGGCAGACCGGAAACAGCGCCGCAGCGCCGATCACGCTGAGGCGCAGCGCGCGGGGACGGCGCAGAACCAGCAGCAGCACGAGGCCGGTGGAGAACCACCAGACGAACAGCGTGTAGAGCAGTGCCGCGCCCAATGTCATGCTCACCAGGCCGGTGCAAGGAGGGTGGTTGCCGGCAGGGCCGTCCGCTTCACCGGCAGAACGAACAGGCGGGCGAAGATCAGCGCGGCGTTGAGGGCCAACGCCGCCCGCTTCGCCTTGCCGGCGAGACCGCCCTGCGCCCTGGCGGCGGCACGGGCCTCGGTGATGCGCCACATCCGGTCGAGGCCGGCGTGGAAGGCCGGATGGTCGAGATCGAGCGCCACGGGGAAGCACTGCTTGGCGATCTCCTGGGTGATCGCGAAGACCTGGAAATCGTAATCGGTCGGGTCGATGCCGACCGCCTCGTGAAAGGCCGGACGCATGTGGTCGCGCACGTACATCGTGGCGAAAACGGCGAGCAGAAAGAAGCGGATCCACAGCCTGTTGCGGCCCTTGAGCAGGCTGGGGTCGGCGCGCATCAACAGGGCAAAAGCTTCGCCATGGCGGAACTCGTCATTGCACCACTTCTCGAAGTACTTGAAGATCGGATGAAACAGCCGGTCGGGGTTGCGCTCCAGCTGGCGGTAGATGGTGATGTAGCGGGCGTAGCCGATCTTCTCGCTGAGGTAGGTGGCGTAGAAGATGAACTTCGGCTTGAAATAGGTGTACTTCTTGACCTTGGTAAGGAAGCCAAGGTCAACACCGATGCCGGCATCCTTCAGCGCCTCGTTGATGAAGCCGGCGTGGCGCGACTCGTCGCGGGCCATGAAGGTGAAGAGTTCGCGCACGTCCTTGTTTTTGATCTGCTTCTTGATCTCGGAATAAAGCACGCAGCCGGAAAACTCGGCGGTCAGCGACGAGACAAGGAAATCCTTGAGCTCGCGCCGCAGATCGGGCGGCAAGGCGTCGAGGTCGGCCTCGAAGGGGCCCTCGCGCCGGAAATGCGTCTTGTTGTGGTCGGCGCGCAGTTCGCCGATCATCCGGTCCCACTCGCCGCGCACGAGGTCGACGTTGAGGCGGTCCATCGCCGCGAAATCGGTGGTGTAGAAGCGCGGCGACAGGATCGTGTCCTCCTTCGCCG
>CAXTMA010000473.1:0-2160 GCA_964245015.1 uncultured Beijerinckiaceae bacterium
CTCGGGGGCCGGCTCGCCGCCGGTGTCCTCCGTATTGCCGGCAGCGACGCTTCTCAAGACCGAGCCCGGGAGCGAGGCCAAGGACGAGGTCAAGGACGACTCCAGGACCAAGACCGAAGCACGACCGATCGAGACGATCCTTCCATTCACCGAGCCGGCGCCGCGCAGGCGCCCGCTCGTCCTGCCGCTGTTGCTTGCGCTGGCGCTCGCACTGGGCGCGGTCGGGTGCGTGCTCGCCGGCCTGGTTGGCTGGCGCATCGAGCCGGTGTCCCTCGCCTTTTCCGGTCGGGTCGGCGGACCCTTCGAGCCGACGTCGCAGCAGGTCAGGATGGCCGTCGCCTGGTACGCCAAGCCGTTCCTGCGGGCATCGCCCGTCCCCGCCGGCAGCATCCCGGACTGGCTCGACCTGCAGCAAACGCGCACGGGAGCGGGCTGGACGATCGACGTTTCGCCCGCCACGGCGGCGCGCGACCTTCTGGCGGGCGACATCGCGGCAACCCTGCCGATCGCCTTTCCGCTGCGTCGTGTCCGCGAGGCGGTGAAGGTGGTTCTCACCATCCGGCCGGCAGATCCGGAGCCGTCGCGAACCGACTCCCCTCAAGCCCGGCCAACCGGAACCCAGTCACCCGGAGCCCAACCACCTAGAACCGAAACGCCGCCCGTCCGGCCGCCGCGCGTCGAGCCGCAGCCTGCGGTCACGCCGGCCGCCACGATCGACGACGCGCTCTGCGACCGGCTCGCCGGCAATCGCTTCGACCGCGACCACCCCGCCGAGGCTGCCTACACCGACGAGATCTTCGAACTGTCGCAGGCCGACCTCGACGCCGGCCTCGTCGCCTGCGATCCCAACCCCGCGCGCACCGGCGCCGCCCGTCGCTTCGGCGTGCAGCGCGGCCGCCTCCTCGCCCATCGCGCGCTGTTGCGGCTGAACGCCGGCGACGTGCCCGGCGCCACGGCGGACATGAACGCGGCCGTCGCCCTTTGGCATCATGGCGACGAGCTCGACTCGTCCTACGCCGCCAATCTGCTCGGCGCCTATTACGGGGGTACGTTCAACCGGCCGGGCCACGTCTTCATCGAGCCCGACGACTCGACCGCCGACGACTTCTGGCGAAAGGGGATGGAAGGCGGCAACATCGTCGCCCAGCGCAACTATGCCGCGCAGCTGCTCGCCGGCAAGGGCGTCACCGCCGATCCCGCGCGCGCCCTCGCCTTGCTGCGCAACGCAACCGACAAGGGCGAAACGCGCGCCGCCGGCATCCTGGGGATCGCGCTGTTCACCGGCCAGCCGGCGGGTGTCGCCGCCGACACGGCCGCCGGCTGGCCGTTGCTGGTGAGGGCGCAGTGCGTCGACAAAAAAGCCGCCGCTTTGGTGCAGGCCGAGATCGCCGCCGGCCGGAAGGCCGCCTCCGAGCGCAGGGACTGCCGCTGACGCCTGATCTCCGGCGTAGGGATCGAGGGTGCCGAGCGCTTCGGGCGTCAACACCAAGCGTCGCAATGGGATGGAGTTGTCGGAAACCCATCGTCCAACCTTGCCAAACCTGTCCGCGGGCTTTTCGTCGATAGGTTTCCTGTCCGCGAGGCTCCCGCCGGTGAGTCCGCTGCCGCCGGATTTCTGTCGCACCCCGGGCACAACCGGCGGGACGCTCAAGCTTGCCGCCGCTTTGGGGTGGCGCGGCGGCGGGACTCCGTGGTTGAAACGGGCGTTGCTGGAACCGCGATGACGCTTTCCCTCAGGACAGACACGTCCCGCCCCGGCGGCGGCTTCGCCCTGCTCGAAGGATCGGGCCTCGCCGGTCTGGCGGCGCTCATCATCGAGAACGTGTCGTCGGGCCAGTTTCTCGGCGAGAACGGCAAATGGGGCCGCGTCGCCTTCGCGTTTCCCGTGGACGCGGGGCCGGGCGGCTCGCTGCTGCTCGGGCCGCACGTCGTCGACCTCGTGCCGACCGACCTGCTGGTCGAAGTGCGCGGGGAAAGCGGCGCTTCGCTCGGCAAGCTGTTCTGGGCCGACGTGATTCCCAGCCGCAATCCCGGCTCGGTCACCAGCGCGCAGGTGCTGGCCGAGCGCCGCCGCCGCGCCGAGGAACAGGCGGCGCGGGAGCAGGCGCAGGAAAGGCAGGCGGCCGAGGCGCGGGCGGCGGAGCAGCGGGCCGCCGAGGA
>CAXTMA010000474.1:0-2159 GCA_964245015.1 uncultured Beijerinckiaceae bacterium
GTCCCAACCCCTCGCTCCGAACTGACAGAAAGCTGCCATGCCGGTCCGTATCCTTCTCGTCGAGGACGATCCCGTGTCGCGGGATCTGCTGGCCTCGCTCCTTCTGTGCCGCGGCTACGAGGTCGACACGGCCGAGGACGGCTTCAACGCCCTGCGCTTCGTGCAGGACAACGAATACGCGCTCGTCTTCATCGACTATCACCTGCCGGAGATGGACGGCTACGCGCTGGCCCGGCTGATGCGGACGCTGGGCGAGAAGCACAGCACCAACCTCAACATGGTCGCGATCACCGCCGACCGCTTCGGGCTCGCCGCCCGCCGCGGCGCCGACTCCGTGTTCGCCAGCATGCTCGCCAAGCCGATCGACCCCGACGCGCTGTATGCCTTCATCGACGGCTTCCTCGGCGTCGCGGCCGGGGGCGAGTGCGATACCCTCGACTCGTTCCTCGCCGAACCCTCCTCGCAGGACGCGCAGAGCGCGGCGCAGGTGCTGTGGCGCGTGCGCGGCGTCGCCGAACTCCCGGCGGCGGCGGTGTTTCCCGCGCCAACGGATGCCGAGCGCCAGGGCCTCGAATACTGCTTCCGCCTCGTCGAGCCGGCGCAGGCCGACTGCCTCGTGCTGTTGCGGCAGGCAGGGTTGAAGGCCGTGGAAGACCTGCGCGCGAGCGGCGTCGCCGGCCTGCTGCCCTTGTTCACGATCGAGGACGGCCACGCCGAGATCGGGGACGTGTCGTTCAAGGTCGGCGACGGCGAAAGCTGGTCGGCCGCCGCGGCCGTGCTGGCCCGGTTCCGCGAGCGGCGCGCCGGGCTGAAAGCGACGGCGATCGAGGGCGCCGACCTGTCGCTGCGGCTCGCGGCCTACCTCCAGCTGGCCGAGCGGACCCTGATCCTGCGCCGCGACGCGGTGGGACGCACCAGCGTGCCCTACACGGCCGGCTTCGCCGCCGAGGACATCCTGGCCGCGGTCAAGCGCCTCGCTGCGGGCGGGCTGGTGACCGCCAAGCCAGGCGAGGCGCGCGAGGACGGCACCCGTGAACTGGTGATCGCGCTGACCGCCAAGGGC
Organism: uncultured Beijerinckiaceae bacterium; assembly: GCA_964245015.1. GTDB lineage: Bacteria > Pseudomonadota > Alphaproteobacteria > Rhizobiales > Beijerinckiaceae > RH-AL1. The sequence goes on from CAXTMA010000474.1 coordinate 1,064, forward strand.
GTCGCGCGCGTCGCCGACGAAGGCGCGACGTCGGTGCCGTCGGCAGGCTGAAGCGTCGGGCCGAAAAGCGCGCGGCGGTGTTCGGATGCTTCCGATGCTTTGAGAACGGGCGGGCGATAAGCTATCCCGTCCCCGCGGCGGCCCGTTCGGCGACCGCGGCGCGCAGCGCCGCCAGGGCCTTGCTCCAGTCGCCGCCGCTGTGCTGCCGGAACAGCCGCATCGTTGGATACCAGTGCGTGTCGGTCCGCTCCAGCATCCAGCGCCATTCCGGCATCGTGCGCAGGAGCAGGAACGTCGGCCGGGCCAGCGCCCCCGCGAGGTGGGCGATGGACGTGTCGCAGCTGACCACGAGGTCGAGGTTGGCCATCGCGGCGGCGGTGTCGAGAAAGGCGTCGGCGCCATCGTCGAGCCCGTCGAGGCGTTCGAGCCAGCCGGCCGCCTCGCCCGCTCCGTCGACCTGCAGGGAGATGAGGCGCACGCCGGGGAGGGCGGCCAGCGGCGCGAAGTCCTCCAGCGGCAGCGATCGGTTGGGGTCGGCGCGCCAGTCCTGGCTGCCGCGCCAGCACAGGCCGACCTTGAAGCCGTGCCGCCCCAGGCGGCCGGCAAGGGCCGCGACCCGCTCGGGCTCGGCGGCGAGATAGGGCGTCGCGTCGATCCTCGCCTCCGGGCGCACGGCGAAGAAGTGCGGCATGGAGGAGAAGGGGACCAGCAGGTCGAAGCGTTCCGCCCCGTCGACGGCCGCGACCACGCGCGCGCCGGCCGTGGCCGGGCCGAGCAGCCGCTGCAGCCTCGGGCGGCAGACCAGCGTCACGTCGGCGCCGGTGGCAACGAGGCGGGGCAGGTAGCGGGCGAACTGGATCACGTCGCCGCTGCCGTCGTCGGCGACGGTGAGGACCCGTCGGCCGGCGAGAGTCTCGCCGGACCAGGGCTCGACGCGATGGGTCAGGACCGGCTGGTCCCCGCGGGTGGTGCGCAGCCTCGCCTCGTAGTCGGGCAGGCCGCGGGAATAGTCGCCGAGCAGCAGGCGCAGCTCGCCCCGGTTCTTCAGCGCGCTGGCATCGTCGGGCGCGCGGGCGAGGGCCTCGGCGAAGGCCGC
>CAXTMA010000475.1:0-2149 GCA_964245015.1 uncultured Beijerinckiaceae bacterium
TGCTGCCGCGCCACACCGCCATCATCGCCGGGGCCGGCTCCGGTAAGACGGTGCTGCTGCGTCGCATCGTTGAGGAGGCGGCGCTGGCCGGCATACCGGCCATCGTGATCGACCCCAACAACGACCTCGCACGCCTCGGCGACCCCTGGCCGGAGCGCCCGCCCGCCTTCACCGACGCCGATGCGGCCAAGGCCGCGCGCTACGCCGCCAGTGTCGAGGTGGTGGTGTGGACGCCCGGCGTCAGTGCCGGCAACCCGCTGTTCCTGTCCGTGCTGCCCGACTTCGCCGCGCTCGGCGACGACCCCGACGAGCGGGCGCAGGCGGTGACCATGGCCGCCGACACGTTGGGGCCACTGGCGGGCACCAAGAGCAACATGCAGAAGGGCGTGCTCGCCAACGCGCTGCGCGCCTTCGCCGGGCGGGGCGGCGGCGACCTCAAGGCGATGACGACGCTGCTCGCCGACCTGCCGGACGGGGTCAGCGACATCGGCAATGCCGGCAAGCTCGCCGCCAAGATGGCCGACGAGCTGAAGGCCTCCGTCGCGACCAACCCGCTGCTGAAGGCGACCGGGCCGGTGCTCGATTCGCGGCGGCTGTTCTTCGGTCCCGACCCTTCGCGCACCCGCATCTCGGTTATCAACCTGTCGGGGCTGGCCTCGGACGAGGCGCGGGAGGACTTCATCAACCGGCTGCAGATGACGCTGTTCGGCTGGGTGAAGAAGCACCCCTCGCCGCGCGGGCTGCTATACGTCATCGACGAGGCGCAGAACTTCATCCCGTCCGGCGCCGGCGCGCTATCGAAAACGAGCGGCGTGCAGCTTGTCGCGCAGGAGCGCAAGTACGGGCTCGGCATGATCGCGGTGACGCAGGCGCCGAAGGGCATCGACAACAAGGTTGTTTCGAACTGCACCACGCAGTTCCTCGGCAAGCAGAACTCGCCGACCGACCAGCAGTCGGTGAAGTCGATGATCGCCGCCACGGGCGGGGCGGCCGACGACGTCGGCAAGCTGGCGGCGGGTGAGTTCTACTTCAAGACGGAGAAGAGCGGGAAGCCGTTCAAGGTGCGGACGCCGATCTGCCTGTCCTACCATCCCGCCATCCCGCCAACCCGCCGACGCCGGAGGAGGTCGTCGCGCGGGCGAAGTCATCGGTTACGCGTAGCGTCGCCCGTGTGGCGCTTGTCCGCGCCACAGCCATCCAGGTGCTCGCGGTGCATCTCAGGATACGCTATCTCCGAGTTTGACAGTCAGCACGCTCGAAACAGCGTGCAAGAACGCAATAGGCAGCACATGGACAAGAAGCTGCTTCGCAGGTTCAAGCTTATCCAACACGATCCGAAAGCAGCTCCCTTTCATTTCAGAAAACCTGAGCGGGTCGCGCGCCGCCTGGAGTGTTATGGGTCGTCAGTCTTCGCCCGCCTGTACGCCGGTGAGGCAGGACGTGAGATACCTGCCGACGCGACCGACCATGACTTGGCGCAATCGGTGTTCTTCACCTCGGTAGATGACTGGTTGGCGAAGCAGTGCAGGGCCGACTTTTACGACGCCAATGCTGCCCTGTTCATGCGGTATGCGCCGAGGGCGTGCGCATTCACTGACGACAGGAGTAAGCCTTAGTGTCTGTCCGAGATCCGAGCGTTGAAAAATCATGCTTTTCTCAATCGCGAAGTTCTTTCCGTAGAGCCGGCCTTATGGGCAGAGCAGTTTCCAAACGAGCTAAAAATCCAGGCTTCCCCTCTGAAATGATCTCGGACAGACACTTAGTACTACTGCGTCATGAATTGGGTGGGTTGGTGTCGTTTGTTGGTCTGGCGGCAGCAGGGACATCGGGCGAGGCGCCGGATCAGGGCGACGATGAGGCTCTGCCGCACGGTGGCGATGGAGGTGGGCACATGACGCTCGGGCCGAACCGGCGGAGCCGCGGGGTCGGCGAGCGCTGGGAAGGCAAGGCGCCGGGCCAAGCCTGGGGCGAGCCGAAGCTGAGGGGGAAAGCGCTCCGCGAAGGGTGATCAGGAATCCACAGGCCGCGATGCACAGGCTGGCATGATGGTGGAAACCGCGCCATCCCCGGCCCTCGTAGTGCCCCAAACCAAGGTCCTGCTTCAGGTCCTGGTCGTCCCGTTCGATGCGCCAGCGCAGCTTGGCTGTCT
>CAXTMA010000476.1:0-2143 GCA_964245015.1 uncultured Beijerinckiaceae bacterium
CGCCGATCACGCCGCCGCTCCAGTCATCCCGCGCGTCATTCCGCGCAGGAGGCATAGGGTAAACGGCCCTGCTGGGGGCAGATACCCGGCGGACGGGATCGGCGCGGGGCAAACGGGCAACCTTTGTTAAACTCCTGATCCCGCGCATCCGCCGGGCAGTGAAACACCCCCGTCATGGGGGAACGATCCAGCCGACGCAAGGTTTGCGCGGCGCTGACCGACGACGGCGGGGACGCTTGTCTTTCCGTTGGACGGCGGTATGTGAAAACACACAGGAAGCCAACGGTCGTGTGTCGCAGCGTTTGCGCGGGAGATAAGTGTGGCTGCGAACGATGTTCCTGATTTCGAAGCCATCTTCCGCTCGACCCCGACCCCGCTGGCGGTTGTTTCGCCCCAGGGCCTGATCGTCGCCGCCAACGATTGCTACGGCGAGATCGTCGGGCAGCCGCGCGAAGCGATAGCCGGGCGCGACCTGTTCGAGGTGCTGCCCTCGTCGGGCGAGTCGGCGGCCTCGCTCCGCGACGCGCTGAGCCGGGTGTTCGCTTCGGGAAAGACGGAGTTCCTTCCGCTCCTGCACCACGGCCTGTCGCCCGACGCCGGCAAGACGCCGAGCGGGCGCTATTGGAGTTGCTCGCACGCGGCGATCCGCGACTGCCACGGCCAGATCGCCTACGTCCTGCAGCACGCCCAGGACATCACGGACATGCATCTGGGCCTGCACGGCGGCGAGGCCCGCGACGCCAGCTCTCCCGACGCGGAGGAGTTCGGCACCTCGGTGCTGAATCGTGCCAAGCGCGTTCAGGCCCTCAACGCCTCGCTGCTGGCCGAAACGGGCGAGCTGCGCAACCTGTTCATGCGGGCGCCAAGCTTCATGTGCCTGCTGCGCGGGCCGGACTATCGCGTCGAACTGGCCAACTCCGCCTTTTCCGATCTCGTCGGGCAGCGCCGGTTGACCGGGCGCACCTTCCGCGAGGCGGTCCCGGAAGTCGACGGGCAGCTCTACCTCGATCTTCTCGACAAGGTGTTCCGCAGCGGCGAGCCTTTCGTCGGCAAGCAGATGCGGGCGGAGTTCGAGCGCACCCCCGGCCGCGGGCCGGAGGAGGTGTTCATCTCCTTCGTGTTCCAGCCGATCCTGGACGACGAGGGCAAGGTGCTCGCCATCTTCATCGACGGCAACGACGTCACCGACCACGTCCGGGCGGAAAAGGCGCAGGCGCTGCTGGTGCGCGAGTTGCACCACCGCGTGCGCAACACGCTGGCCACCGTGCAGGGCGTGATGAACTCCACCGCGCGCACCGCCGAAAGCATCGAAGACTATCAGTGGGCCTTTTCCGGCCGCATCTCGTCGCTGGCGCGCACCCATTCGCTGCTCACCGAGGAAATCCAGCAGTTCGTGTCCTTCCCCCACCTTCTGCGCCAGGAGATCGGCGCCTATGCCGAGGGCGCGCCGGACCGGGTGGTGCTGGAAGGACCCGACGTCGAGCTGCCCTCGCAGCTCGCCGTGCCCTTGGGCATGACGATCCACGAGCTGAGCACCAACGCCTACCGGCACGGCGCCCTCAGCGCCCCCGACGGCCGCGTGATGGTGAGCTGGAGCGTGAAGCCGGCCAAGGAGAAGCGCATCCTGGCCTGCCGCTGGATCGAGACGGGCGGGCCGCCGGTGACGCCGCCCTCGCGCCATGGCTTCGGCTCGATGATCCTGACCCGCGTGCTGACGCAGCAGATCGGGGCCAAGGTCGACGCTTGCTACGCGCCCGGCGGCTTCGAACTGCGAGCCGACATCCCCCTCGTGATCGAGCGGGTTTGATGCCCGACCAGCGGCTCGCCGAGCTTGCGGCGGACCGGAGCCCGGGCGGCCGCGCCCATTCCGGTATGAGACTCGCAAGGCCGGCGTCGAGATGGGCACGATCGCTTAACCCCCGGCGCAACCGTTCAACTGCGTGAGCAGAAACCAGGGACATCGACATGACCAGTGATGCCAATCAGATGGCCGACCACATGGACCATCTCGCCATCAACACCATCCGCACGCTGGCCATGGATGCCGTGCAGAAGGCGGCCAGCGGCCATCCCGGCACGCCGATGGCCCTGGCGCCGGCCGCCTTCACCCTGTGGAACAAGGTGCTGCGCTACGATCCGGCCG
>CAXTMA010000477.1:0-2141 GCA_964245015.1 uncultured Beijerinckiaceae bacterium
GGCTGGAACACCGGCGGGGCTTCGGCCGGCGGGCCCGCGGCCGGCTGCGACGTCGCCGGGATGGCGCCGGCCGCGATCAGGGCCAGGCCGGTCGGGATCATTGCATACCGGCGCATCAGTCCCGCAGGTCTTCGGGCAGGATCAGGGCCCGCAGCCGTCCGCCGCCGGCCTGCAGGCCGTTCCGATCGGCGAAGCTCAGCACGGCGAGGCTGCCGGGCGGGAAGCGGTTGCGAAGCCGGTCCAGGTCGAATTGATCGCCCTCGAGCGCCAGGGAGGCGGCAAGCTCGGCCACGGCAGGGTTGTGACCCACGACAAGAAGGCGGTCCGCGTCGACGCCGAGAGTCGTGGCGTGCATCTGCGTCGCCGTTGCATTGAACAGAACAGCGTCCACGCGCGCCTCGATCTCCGGGCCGGCAAGCTCGGCGTTGAGGAGGTCAAAGGTTTGCCGGGTCCGCCGGGCGGAAGATACGAGGGCAAGGTCCGGCCTCGGGCCGACATGACGAAGATGGCGGCCAAGGCGCCGCGCATCGGCCTCGCCCTTCTTCGTCAAGGCCCGCTCATGGTCGTCGCCCCCTCCGCCCGGCTCCGCCTTGGCGTGGCGCAGAAGCATCAGGATCGTCATCGCAGAGCGGAAGCCTCGCACATCAGGCCGTCATACGGCTCCCTCGCGCGGCGGTCCACAGGCATCGGGAACGGCGGATGCCGAGCGCGCCCGCCGATCAGCGCGGCGTGAACTGCTGCATGCGGTCGCGGACCTCCTCGCCGGCCTTGGTCAGGGCGTCGCTACCCTGCTGGAAGGCGCCCCGGCTGTTCTTCGCCAGCTCCATCGGAACGGACATCATCAGCTCGCTGAAGCGGCGGGTGAAGTCGGCATAGTTCGAGAAGGACTGCTGCATGAAGCTGGTTTGGATGGCGACGACGTCCTCCATCGACTTCGCGCCGCGCAGCTTGTCCATCATCTGCGTCGTGTGATCCATCGTGTCCTTGGACATGCGCTGCATCTCGGAGGCAAAGGTCTGCATCGACTTCGTCACGGTGGAATAGCTGTTGGCCGCGCTGTCGAAGCCGGGTGCGTTTCGGATATCGCTGGGATCGGACATCGTGATTCCTGATGGTGAGGTTCTGCGGACGCGTGGCTGCGTCCACGGCCGGCAACGCACCAGGGCCGGGCGAGTGCCGCTGGCTTGCACGGTGCGAAAGGCAGGGCTTGCCGAGCCCGGACGCGGTCGACGTCAGGGCTGCGGGATCGGATTTGCCGCCGGGGACGCCGCGCTTTGCAGGCTGTCGAGGTGGCCGCGCGCTGCCGCCGTCGCGTCCCGCTCGATGGTGCGGTATCGCGCGACCAGCGAGCGGCCGCCCGCCGTCAGGGATGCGCCGCCGCCACGATGGCCGCCGACGTGGCGCTCGACCAGCGGCTCGGCGAAGGTGGCGTTCATCTCCTCGACCAGATTCCAGGCGCGGCGGTACGACATCGCCAGCTTGCGCCCGGCCGCCGAAATCGAGCCGCAGGCGGCGATCTCCTCCAGAAGCTCGATCTTGCCCGGGCCGATCCGGCGGCCGGAGTCGAGCAGGATACGCAGTTTCAGCGATGCCATGGCGCATGATCCCGAAGTGGTTCAGGATTTCTCCTACGACATCGAGCGCCGCGACAAGGGGCGTCCCCGCCGCCCGGTTCGCGACGCCGATAGGCAACCCGCCTTGTTCGCGACGCGGCGCTTCGCTACCTCGTTGGGGCCATGCAACTGCCCCAAGACAAGCTCGACCTGATCCTGCGCCGCCACGACGAGATCAACGGCCGCCTCGCCGCCAATCCCGATGCGGCCACCTTTGTCGCCCTGTCGCGGGAGCTGGCCGGGCTGGGCGAGGTGACGACGGCGATCCGCGAATACCGCCGGGAGGGCGTCGACCTCGCCGGCCTCGACGCCATGCTGGGCGAGCCGGGCCTGGACGCCGAGATGCGCGAACTGGCCGAGGAGGAGCGGCGCGCCGGCGCCGCCCGGCTCGACGCGCTCGCCCGCACGCTGCAACTCGCCCTGCTTCCCAAGGACGCGGCCGACGAGAAGAGCGCCATCCTGGAAATCCGCGCCGGCACCGGCGGCGACGAGGCGGCGCTGTTCGCCGGCGACCTGTTCCGCATGTAC
>CAXTMA010000478.1:0-2060 GCA_964245015.1 uncultured Beijerinckiaceae bacterium
GCATCCCGCAGGGCCAGACCCTCGCCTGCGTCGAGCGCGTCGCGGAGCGGGTGGAACGCGATCTGGTGCCGGGAGCGGGACACACCTACGCCGGCGACGATCCCGAATGGACGGCCGCGCGGTTGACCCGCTTCTTCCGCGAGGCCGATGGAAGGATCAGATCATGAAGGTCGCCGTGCTGGGCGCGACGGGGAGCACCGGGGCGTTGGTGGTCGACAAGCTGCTGGCCGACGGCCACGACGTCGTCGCGGCGTCCCGTTCGCCGGCTCCGCCGCGTCCGTCGCCGGCGCGCTTCTCGCGACGGAGCGGCGACCTCACCGACTCTAAATTCTTGTCGGAGGCCATCGCCGGTTGCGACGCGGTCGTGTCGTGCATCGGCCAGAACCGGGCGTCCAAGAGCCTGTTCGCGAAGCGGACCTCGCCTCCCGACATCCTGCGCCGGGTCGCGGCCGCCACGATCGAAGCCATCGGCGGCGGTCCGCAGCACTTCGTATACCTCAGCGCCTTCGGGGTCGGCGCGGACCGGCGCAGGCACGCGCTGATCTTCCGCGCGGTCCTTCGCGCGAGCAGTATCCATGCGGCCTACCTCGACCATGACGCGGCGGAGACTGCCATCCGGGCCTCGCGGGTCGCCTGGACCATCGTCCGCCCTCCCGGCCTGACCGACAAGGACGACGAAGTGGCCCTGGTCGACAAGGGCGATCGGTGGTCCTCGTTCAAGACGATCACCAAGCGCTCGCTGGCGGGATACCTGGCGGAGCGTGTCGAGGCTCGTGGTCCGTTGGGGAGGACGATCACGATCGGAAAGCCGTGAAGCTCGTCGCGGACCGGCGTTCAACCACCGGCCCTTGGCGCTCTCCACGGTCGTATGCGATCGCCCGCTAAACCCCGGGGCAGAACCACTTCGAAAGGGGACGTATCATGCAGATCCTTCGCGCCGACCAGAGCCCGACGCATGGGGAGGACGACTTCCGCATCCGCCGCGTGCGTCCTGGAACCATCCGAGGCCCAGGTGCCGACCTTGCACTTGGTCCCCTGGCCGCCTTCGACCATGCCGAACTGAAGCAGGGCAAGGTCGTGAAGATGCACGAGCATCGCAACGACGAGATCCTCACCTACGTGTGGCGTGGGACCATGCTGCACGAGGACAGCGCCGGACACCGCGTACCCATCTCGGCCGCGAAGCTGATGGTGATGAACGCCGGCGAAGGCTTTCGTCACGAGGAGAGCGTACCCGACGAACCGGTCGAGGCGTTGCAGATCTTCGTGCGGCCGCGCGAGGCCGACCTGCCTGCCACGGTCGCCTTCCACGACCGTCCCGCCAGCGTGCCCGCAGGGCGGTGGGACTGGATCGCGGGCCCCGAGGGGAGCGGGGCGCCGTTGATCATGCGCAACGAGGTCCGCATCTACGACGCGCACCTGCGCGACAGACAGCAAGTCGCTGTGCCGATGGTCGCGGGGATGAGGTCGTTCCTCTATGTCGTCGAAGGCGTCGTCGAGATCGGCGGCGAACGCCTTGGTCGCGGCGATGCCGTTTGCGATATGACACTTCCGTCCGTCGCCGCCGCCTCCGATGCATCGTTGGTCCTCTTCCTAGTCGACGAGACGGCCCCCGGTTCAAGAGCCGGGACGATCAGCGGCCATTGAGGCCCGTCCCGCGATCGTCACCGCTCGGAATACCAACCATGGCGCGACGGCTGCCGTCGGAAGAAGGTGGCCAAGGAACGCGGGCGTTACGCCGACGAGGCGTGTTCGTCCGCGCCCTCATGCGCGAGGGGCGCGAACACATATTGAGCGCCCCTTGCCGGGATGTCTGCTCGGAACAGCCTTTTGCTCCGAAGCGGCCGATCTCCTCTCGGCCACTTGTAGTCAGCACCCGTCATCGGGCGCGACCCGAAGCATTCGCCGTCATCCACTCGTCGAGCTTGGTCCAGCGCCGCCTGGCGTTGGACGTGCGTACCGCGATGGCGAGCGCCCGTCTCTGCCCGACCACAATGACGAGCTGCTTGCCCCGCGTCACCGCCGTGTACAGGAGGTTGCGCGCCAGCATCGTGTAGTGC
>CAXTMA010000479.1:0-2058 GCA_964245015.1 uncultured Beijerinckiaceae bacterium
GGCCGGACCGGCGCCGCGCAGCCGCCGGGCCGCCGCCTCCACCGCCGCATTTCCATCAAGCGGAGGACACCCATCGAAGCGCTCGGCTTCGGCGAGGTTGGGCGTGACCAGCGTTGCCAGCGGCACCAGTTCGGAGCGGATGGCCGCGACCACGTCATCGCCGCCGAGCCTGGCGCCGCTTGTTGCCACGAGAACGGGATCGAGCACGATCGCGAGGCCGCCGCGCTCGCGGTATGGACGCAGCGCCGCCGCCACCGCCACCGCGATGGCGGCCGAGCCGAGCATGCCGATCTTCACCGCCGCGACGTTGACATCGGCGAAGACGGCGGCGATCTGCTCGGCGACGAACGCGGGTGGCGGCAGATGGATCGCCGTGACGCCGGTCGTGTTCTGCGCGGTCAGGGCCGTGACCGCCGCCATGCCGTAGCAGCCCATTGCGGCGAAGGTCTTCAGGTCGGCCTGGATGCCGGCGCCGCCGCTGGGGTCCGACCCGGCGATGGCGAGGATGTTGGCGATCCCTGTGGTCAAGCGCCGAAAACCTCGTCGGGGCCGGTCGCCTCGTCGCGCAGCGAGCCGGGCGTGACGATCTCCACCGTGCCGCGCCGGCGGGTGACACTGCGCAGCGTCTCGCCGAGCGCTTCGCGCAGCACCTCCTGTCCCCTGTTTTCGCCGCCGTGCTCGACCGCCAAGTGAAAGGCGTCGTCGGCGCGGCCGCCGCTGAGGCGCATGGTGAGGTCGGGATGGCGCCTGCGAATCTCGTCGATGGGCATGGGATTGCCGCACGCCCGCCGGTCCGGCGCGGCATGCGGCACGGCGATCCGGCTATTGGTTCGCCCGCAGGTCGAAAGCTCCGGCAGCACGCGGGTGACGAGGCCGGTCGCATAGCGCAGCAGGGGATAGTCGAGGTTGACGCGCGACAGCACCATCTCGCCCTCGCTGCCGGACGCGACCGGGCGGCCGGTGCCGGGCTCCACGATCTCCAGCAGCAGGCCCTCGGCCAAGGTGAGGCCCTCGCCGGTGCCGCTTTCGAAGGCGATCAGGCCGACCTCCGGCAGCAGCAGCGCCTGTCGGGCCGCGACGCCGCGTCGGGCGAACTCGGCACGCAGCGCCGGCCTCAACCGCCCGATCACCAGCGCGCGTTCCAGACAGGTCGGGCGGGCACGGGTCTCGACACCGCAATCCAGGATCTCCTGCAACCGCTCGGCGGTTGCGCACGCGAACGTCGGCCTCAGCCGCGCCGCGACGGCTGCAACGATATCGGCGGCGGCCTGTCCGGCCGGGATCACCGGACAGCCGATCGCCCGCGCGCCGGCTTCGACCATGTGGCCCTCGGGAGACAGATCGTAGGAGCAGGCGTTGAGCACCAGTTCGCCCTTGGCCAAGCCGGCGGCATGGAGCCCGCGCGCCAGACCCCACCAGTCCTTGGCCCGGCCGGCCGGCGCGTAAGGGCGGCCAGGCAGGGCGAACACCTGGGCCATCGCCGCGATGCGGGACGCGGCGAAGCCGCCGAAGGGCGGCGCTTCGGCCTGCGAGGCGAGAAGGTCGTCGCGGCGGCGCACCGGGATCGCCGCGAGGTCGGCGCGGCCGCGCAGCGAGCCGACGTCGATGCCGCGCAGTTGCGTGCGCAGGGCCGGCGCACGGCTCTTCGAAACGGCGAGAACATGCGCGAGGTCGCGCAGCAGGGCGCTTTCGCGGGCGGCGGCGGCGCGCGTTTCCAGGCGATCGTAAGCGTCGGACATGATGGGCGAAGGTTTGACCGGCAGAAGCTGGGGCGGCTTTGGACGAAACGTTGCCGTCAGCTTAGCGAGTCATCGCCGTCGCGGGCGAGTCGAATCTTGTCCACAGCCGGGTGGAAAACCGCGACGCGATCACGCCGCGCGCGTTTCGCGGACGCGCCGGCGCAGCGGCCGGCCGGACGCGTGCACCACGCCGCCGCCGAACAGGAAGCCGACCAGCCCGAACACGAAACCCTCCGCCGTGGTCGGCACGGCCGGTTGGAAGTCGTTCAGCGCGCCGCGGGCAACCTGCCCGTCGTAATGCGTGAGCATGGTGCCCACC
>CAXTMA010000480.1:0-2036 GCA_964245015.1 uncultured Beijerinckiaceae bacterium
GCCGGCCTCAACGTGCGCGAGAACGTGATGCTCGGCGTCAAGGCCAAGCAGGACATCCTCGACCGGTACAACGACCTCGCGATGAACTATTCCGACGAAACGGCGGACGAGATGACCCGCCTTCAGGACGAGATCGAGGCGCAGAACCTGTGGGATCTCGACTCCCAGGTCGAGCAGGCGATGGATGCCCTGGGCTGCCCGCCCGACGACTGGGGCGTGGAGCAGCTTTCGGGCGGCGAGAAGCGCCGGGTGGCCCTCTGCCGCCTGCTGCTGGAAAAGCCCGACCTTTTGCTGCTCGACGAGCCGACCAACCACCTCGACGCCGAAACGGTGAACTGGCTCGAAGGCCACCTGCGCGACTATCCCGGCGCCATCCTGATCGTCACCCACGATCGCTACTTCCTCGACAACGTGACCGGCTGGATCCTGGAGCTGGACCGCGGCCGCGGCATTCCGCACGAGGGCAACTACACCAGCTACCTCAAGCAGAAGGCCCGCCGCCTGTCGCTGGAGAAGAGCGAGGATTCCGCCCGGCAGAAGCAGATCGAGCAGGAGGCGGAGTGGATGGGCTCCTCTCCCAAGGCGCGGCAGGCCAAGTCCAAGGCGCGCATCCAGCGCTACCAGGAGCTGGTCGACAAGCAGGCCAACCGGGTCCCTTCCGCCACCCAGATCGTCATTCCCGTGGGCGAGCGGCTCGGCAACAACGTGGTGGAGTTCACCGGCCTGAAGAAGAGCTTCGGCGAAAAGGTGCTGATCGATGACCTTTCCTTCAAGCTGCCCCCGGGCGGCATCGTGGGGGTGATCGGGCCCAACGGCGCCGGCAAGACGACCCTGTTCCGCATGATCACCGGCCAGGAGAAGCCCGACGCCGGCGCGATCCAGGTCGGCGAATCTGTCAAGTTCGGCTATGTCGACCAGTCCAGGGACAAGCTCGACGGCCGCAAGAACGTCTGGGAGGAGATTTCCGACGGGCAGGACGTGATCTACCTCGGCAAGCGCGAGATCAACTCGCGCGCCTACACCGGCGCCTTCAACTTCAAGGGATCCGACCAGCAGAAGAAGGTCGGCCAGCTATCGGGCGGCGAGCGCAACCGGGTCCACCTCGCCAAGATGCTGAAGACCGGCGCCAACCTGCTGCTCCTCGACGAGCCGACCAACGACCTCGACGTGGAAACGCTGCGGGCCCTGGAAGACGCGCTGACAGACTATGCCGGCTGCGCCGTCATCATCAGCCACGATCGTTTCTTCCTGGATCGCATCGCCACCCACATGCTGGCCTTCGAGGGCGATGCCCATGTGGAATGGTTCGAGGGAAACTTCGCCGACTACGAGCAGGACAAGAAGCGGCGGCTGGGCGTGGACGAGCTGATTCCGCACCGGATGAAGCACAAGAAGTTCGCGAGGTAGTCGCGCTCCGGCGCGGACGGACGAAACGTGATGCGGGGATGCGCGCCGGATTTCCATCCGGCGCGCGAAGAATGGGCGGCCGGAGGCTAGAAACGGCAGCGGCCGTAGAAGCCGCGGTGCTGGCCGGGCGGGCAGCCGCGCGGCAGGCCGGTCAGCTGGGCGCGGATGGCGCCGCGCGGGCCGTTGTTGATGCGGCAGCCGCCGAACGGGCCGCGATGCTCGCCGAAGCCGCAGCCGCCGGCCACTTGGACGATCCGCGCTCTGGTGCCGCTGTCGAGGAGCGGCGTCGGAGCGAGCGGGGCGGCGTTGGCTGTGCCTGCCGCGAACAGGAGGGCGGCGCCGGCGAGGCTGATCTGGCTGAACGTCACGTTGGCTTCCTTTTCCATCCGGGCCGATGGTGGCCCGGAGGCTACAACGCCGCGAGGCTGGATTCCCTACGTGCCTCCGCCCATGCAAGGGCGGCGCGCCCGCCGGCGGGACCCGGTCGCCGACGCCGGCTCGCTCCTGTCGCCCCGAACCGTTCGCTCTTAATTAGTACGTCGGGCTGATCGCCTGCCGCGTCACCCGCGCCGGCCCCGGCGACGCCGATCACCGTGCACTCGCCCCAACCCTTGTGGCAGCACTCCAGC
>CAXTMA010000481.1:0-2035 GCA_964245015.1 uncultured Beijerinckiaceae bacterium
GCGCGCGGGCTGGTTCCGGACCGGATGGTGCTGTGGTCCTCGCGTAAGGTGACGTCGCGGCGCCATTGCAGGCGGTTCTCGATGAGCCAATGATCGCGCCAGAGAGCCAGCAGGGCGTCCGGGTCGGCCTGCTCGGGCGAAAGGCTGGTGATGGCATAGGTGATCTCGTGGCTGATCTTGCCGGCGCAGTCGCGGGTCCGTTCGATGCGGCACACCTGGGCGGCGCCGGGCCAGCCGAGATGCACCGCGCATTCGCGGCTGACGGCGAGCCGTCGCGTTTCGATGCGGCCGTGGCCTTTCTCGACGGTCAGCGTGCTGTGGGTCAGGTCGGGCGGCGGCGTGCGGTCATGAGCCGGCGGTGTCGTCCCGCGCAATGCTTTGATCAGCTGTATCTGCTCATCCCGGGGCGGGTTCGGGGCACGCGCGTAGCGTGTTGCGGATAGCCGTGTAGGCGTCGACGCCGGAGCGTGCGGCCGTGCCGACGACGGATCGGACGGCGGCGAACAGATCCGCACCCCAATCGGATCGGAACCCGCCTGTGACCTTGCGATAGGTAGCGGTCGGCCGGAGTTCGCGCTCGGATCCGTTGTTGTCGGGCGGAACGTCCGGGTGGGTCAGGAAGGTGAAGAGGTCGCCTCGGACCTTGCCGTAGCGCTTTCTGAGGCGTTGGCCGTGCCGGTTGTCAGGGCGCAGGGCCATGATGGCGTCGAGGCTGCGGTCGAGGCGTCTGCGGTATTGCTTGCGCGTGCTCTCGGCCAGGGTGGTGCGGCGACGCGCCAGCAGCACGGTCCGCAGCATCAATGCCTTCATGCGGGGCGCGAACACCGTGTCGCCCGCGTCGATGGCGAACTGGCAGTCGCGGAGTTGGTGCGCGAGGCAGACCTGCCACAGGTCGGCGTGGCCCTGCTGTGCTGCGAAGAGGTCCGACACCCAGATGGTCGGGCGGTGGCCGCCCATGACCTCGGCCACCACGCCGGCACCGCGGCTCCGGCGCACGACGTGGATCACCACCTGGGCGTTCTGGAACACCCAGTTCCAGCACGTCACCCCATCGATCCGCACGCTGGTTTCGTCCGAACACACGATGCGCGAGCGGCGCAGGCGGGCCAGGATGGCGGCCGTGGCGTCGTCGAAGGCCGGCTTGGCGCGGCGGAACATGGCGTCCAGCGCCCCCTCGCTGACGCACAGCCCGAACAGGTGCTCGAACAGGCGACGCAGGCGCACATAGCTGATCGCGTGGGTGAAGCGCAGGTAGAGCGCCACCGCCACGATGCTCGGCCCGAAGGGCGAGCCCTCCTCAAGGCCGTCCGGAACCGGCGCCAGGGTCGTGCCCCCGCAGCAGGAGCAATGTCCGGCGTAACGTTCCACGCGCGTCACCACGGGGCGCACGAGCGGCAACTCGATCTTGTCGTACCGGCTGTGGAGGTGGTGATCCGCCTCACCGAGCGGCGTGCCGCAGTGCCGGCACCCGCCGGCGGCCCGGGCGCTCACGACTTGATCAGGGTGCTCCATCAGGCTCCGCCCACCGCCCTTGCGTCCCAGGCTGCCTTTGCGAGGGCCGGACCGTGCGGCCGCTTCCGACCGGTTCGCCTTCTGGCCCTTGGACGGCGGCAGGCTGGAGTTGTCCGGCGTCTTCAGCGGCTCGTTCAGCCGCTGCTCCAGGGCCTCGACACGCGCCGTCAGCGCCACGACCTGCTGCCAAAGGGCGATGATCAGCGCGTCCTTGTCGGCGTGGGACAGCTTGCTCAGATCGGGGAGCGGCGGGACAACCATTGCAGGGTTGAATCCTGCTCCGAACGCCACGTCAAGCCGGCACCAGGGCCCTGCTCCCCAGCCCACGCCACCACCTCCCCATCAAGCGGGTCGAGCAGTTACCTCGACGTGATCATCGTCGGGGCGGGCGGCGCGGGCCTGCGGGCCGCGCTCGGCATGGCGGCTTCGGGCTTGCGCACCGCCTGCGTCACCAAGGTGTTTCCGACCCGCAGCCACACGGTGGCGGCCCAGGGCGGGATGGCGGCCGCGCTCAACAACATGG
>CAXTMA010000482.1:0-1727 GCA_964245015.1 uncultured Beijerinckiaceae bacterium
CATCTCCACCGGCTTGGCCGGCTTGACGCGATGGACGCGGCCGGCCGACACCGCGATGGGCAGGGCACCGGGGCGCTCGCTGACCGGCCGTCGCAGGTCGTTGGCCCGCATCAGCCTGCGCACGACCTCGAACAGGGCCATCTCGGTCGCCAGGACGCAGACGTCGGCCACCGCCGAGCGGCGGGCCCGGTTGCCGTCCCGCGGCTTGCGGTCCCCATCCTCGCCCTCGCCCCCCTCGCCGGCCGCAGGTCCGGCATCGTCGACGCCGTCGCGGGCGCCATCCCCGGCACCGGGGTGGCCGCCGTCGACCGTCCATTCCTCCCGAGGGCCGGGATCGAGGTTCGCCGACACCGCCGCGCACACCCGCGGCCACATCTGGGCGAACACGGCGTCCTGCGGACGCATCTCGGCGACCAGCGCCTCGAGCACCAGCTGGCATCGGTCGACGAAGGGAGCGAGGACGATGGGATCGAACACGTCAAGCCGCGCCCGCACCGCCTTGACCGGTTGCAGCCGAGCCCCCGCCACGTCATGCGCGGGAGAAGGGGGCGAGGAGGAAGGCGTGGCCGAGGAAGGCAAGGACGAGATAGGGGGCTCGGACAGCAGGCGTGCCTCCATCAGGTCGGCGAGGACGCGCTGCGCCGCCTCCACGGACGCCGACCACTCGAGACCTGGATCGCCGCCCGCGCCTTGCCCGCCCGGCGCGCCGTCATCGCCCGGCGCGGAAAGCGCGGTCCGGGCGGCGACGGCGCGGTGGATGCGCAGCATCCGTCCCTCGTTGATGACCCTGTCGATCCGCTTCATGCGTCGCGGTCCCCGATGCGGACGCCGGCCGACGGGGCGCCGCGCGTCGAGCGCATGTTGACGATCACGACGTCGTCCAGGCCGCCGAGCGCCTTGCCGAAGACCCGCGCCTCCTCCGCCGGAAAGTCGTCGGAGAACACGTAGGAGCGGTAGCCCTTCTCCCGCGCCGCGCTGGCAAGGAGGGCCACGACGTTGGCGTCGTTGCGCCGCGTCAGCGGATAGTCGCGGTCGACGAAGCCGTCGACGACGCTGCGGCAGATCACCACCCAGCGGGTCGAGGTCGAGCCGATCATCACCTCGCCCGTCCGCGTGACCGAAATGCCGTCGATCCGCGAGCGGCCGAGCCGCGACAGACCCTGATGGGCGACCTGATCGTTGATCTCCTTGGCGTGAAGGATCACCGCCTCCATGTCGAACATGAACTCCGACAGGTCCTGCCGCAGGATGAACTGCTTGAAGCCCGGCATCGCGGCCAGCAGGATCACGGCGTCCTTCGAGTCGGAATCCAACGAACGCAGGAAACGCAGGGCGTCTTGCACCGCCGTCGCGCCGACCAAGCCGTCGGACGCCAGCCTGTGCAGCGTCGGCGCAGCCAAAGCGGCGGTTTCCTGGAGCGTGTAGGACCCGGTGGCTCTGATGGAGGTCAGGACCGTGCCCGTGACCCACAGAAGGAACTGATGGGCACGGCTGCCACGACGACCCGCCGCCTTCGAACGGATCACGAGACGATACAGTCCGCTCTCGTTGACGACGGTCAACCGATGGGCGTTGAGGGCACTCTCAATTGAAATGAGAGCGCCCTCGCCCGGCTCAAGTTTGCGAACAAGCATGGTCGGGTTGGCAGCGCCCAGAATGATCAGCAGATCATGAACGGCGAAAAGAAGCGTGCGCTCCGGTCCATGGACGTAACATCGTATCGGATG
>CAXTMA010000482.1:1737-2018 GCA_964245015.1 uncultured Beijerinckiaceae bacterium
TCGACGTCCTTCTCATGACACACCCTCAGGGGCCCACCAGCTTCGGTGTCGCCGCCAGTGCGACGCCGACCCGAAGACCCTTTCCTCGCAGGCTGCGGATCCATAGAGACGGCCGCCGTCCCATTGCCATTGACGACGCCCTTCGCCACCCCATGATCCTTGCCGTTGGCCCCATCCGGGCCTTGACCGCGATCGCCGCCCCGCCTCGCCCCGGCCATGCCCGTTCCCCTTCGCCAACCCGGAAACCCAGGCCGAACGCTAGGCGATTCGCCTTCCACACG